>NZ_JBFMKP010000011.1:0-155173 GCF_040786235.1 Aquimarina discodermiae | reverse complement strand
AATTTAGATAGCAGGCTTAGAAAATTCATGGAATCATTCAATGGTGTAGCAACTAAATATCTCCAAAACTATCTCAATTGGTTTTTGGTGCTAGAAAAAATCAAAAATGATACAAATAGAATAGCTACAGTGGCTACTATTGCTTTTGCTTCCAATACAGTATGGAACGAATTTAAAAATATAGCGCTAAATCATATCCTTTTTAGAACTTAGCCAATTGTTTTTGATTCAGGTGAGAAAGAAAATTTATGGATAGCAGGGCTATCGATATATTTTATTTTGAAATATGGAGCAAAAAGAAACAATTTTAGTAGGTAATATCATTTGAGAAATGGTATTAGTACTGTTTTGTTCTAGCTAGCTCCCATTGCTCTGATGACATTACTCCTCTGAAACCAACATGATCTTGACTAGTATCCTGGCTGCAATGCATTCTGGCACTTGCTCGATAGCTACTGCAGTAACTATTGTTGCACAAAAAAGAACCTCCACGTTGTATACGTTGGGGTGTATATGGTTGTTGTGGGTCGTAAGGTTGTGAGGCTCCTTTGGGATTTGATATGATCCCTTGATTTGCACTTTCTTGATAATATTTTACATTATACCAATCTGCAGTCCACTCCCAAACATTTCCGGCCATATCATACAGGCCATACCCGTTAGGTTTGTAACTACCTACAGGAGCGGTAGTAAAATAACCATCTTCCAGACTATTGTATAAAGGAAAGGTACCTTGCCAGGTATTTCCGTATGCAGTAATATTAGCATCATTCCCCCAGGGATATAGCTTGTTTTTTAAGCCTCCTCTGGCTGCTAGCTCCCATTCGGCATCTGTAGGGAGTCGCTTTCCGGCCCACTTTAGATAGGCTTGTGTATCATCCCAAGAGATCTGTACTACTGGATGTGTGTCTTTTTCGTTAATCGAACTTTCTGGTCCTTGGGGGTGTTTCCAGTTGGCTCCTTCTACCCATGACCACCATTGCGACCAATCAAATAAATTTTTAGTATCTACAGGAGTAAAAACCATAGATGCTGCGACCAACAAAGAATCATGAGGTTTTGGAGTTCCGGGAGGGAGTTGCTTTTTAAGCTCTTCCCAATCAGGTTTTCTTTCTGCAGTGGTGATGTAACCTGTAGCTTCTACAAATTTTCTAAAATCAGCATTGGTTACTTCTGTAGCATCCATCCAGAATCCAGATACTTTTACTTCATGAGCTGGTTTTTCATCAACTCTGGCATAAGGATCATTGGCCAATGCCCCCATGGTAAATTGACTTTCAGGAATCCATACCATACCCGGAGGAGTGTCATTCGATGATGAGGTTTCAGGAGAAGTTGTTTCTGTATTTTTTGATTCTTGCTTTTTTTGACTGCAAGAAAAGCATATCAAAAGAACACCAATACTATATAAAAATCTGAAATGCATCATATTATAACCAGTCTAAAACGATAAGATTTAAGTTCAGAATTAAATATAAATAGTATTCGTTATTAAAAGCAAAGTTTTGTGTCAGTTTTTATTGATAAAGATGTTTTATTTTACTTATGACTAGGTTTACTTATTTTAAAAGTTAGAAACATAACCAATTATTAGGAGACGAATAAAATAGAAACGAATACATATTTGTATATTGTGCAAGTTCTCTTTAAGGAATGTGGTTAGCGTACAAAAGTTTCGAATAAGTATTTTGGAAGCTAATCAAAAATTACAATTCAATTCAAAAAAATACTATAATATATAGTCTAAAATGTCCTTATCAAATCAGCTCGTTTTCTTTTTTAGTGCATTAGGTGCGTTTAATGGGTTTATACTGGCATTGTATTTTGCTTTAATGGCTAAAAAGAAAAATTTTTCAAACTATTTTTTAGCATTATTGCTTCTAATGCTTAGTATTCGAATAATCAAATCAGTGTTTTTCTATTTTAATCCAAAGCTGGCTAATGTTTTTATACAAATTGGACTTTCTGCCTGTATTCTGATTGGGCCATTTTTGTTTTTATACCTAAAATCGTATTCGAATAGTAAAAAATCAAATTGGGCAATTCATATCGTTCCATATATAACAGCGATAACTATTGTAGGGATCATTTATCCTTATGTAGAATATCGTAAAGTATGGCAACTATGGATAGTTACCGGGATACATTTTCAATGGTTATTCTATATTATTTTTTCTGTAAAATACATGAAGCCAATTGTTAGAAAATTGAAAGAGAAAGAAAAGCTAAAGAATATAGACATTTGGTTACTTAGTATCTATTTTGGAGTGTTTATCATTTGGTTGGGATATTTAATCGGTTCGTATACTTCGTATATTGTGGGGGCCTTGTCCTTTTCTTTTGTTTTTTACCTGATGATTTTGCTGTTTGTTTTCAAAACTGCTAAGAAATCTACATTCTTTCAGGAAAAAGAGAAGTACAAAAACAAGGAATTGGATCATGAAACAATAGAGCACATCAAAAAGACACTTTCTGTACTAGTTAAAAAAGAACTATTTCTTAATCCCAACCTTACACTCGATGAAACCGCAAAAGAATTAAAAGTGTCAAAACATGCTTTATCGCAGTATCTGAACGAGCAATTATACAAGTCGTTCTCAAGTTTTATAAACGAATATAGAATCGAAAAGGCTAAAGAATTACTGCAAACAAAAAGTAATTATACTATAGAAAGTTTAGGGTATGATAGTGGCTTTAATTCTAAATCTACCTTTTTTACCAATTTTAAAAAAATCACCGGACAAACACCTACAGAATATCAAAAAAACCTGTGATAGTAAGTACGGTTTTATAGATTCGAACTACCGATTTATAGATCAAAATCTTTACAACGAAGAGGTTATGCATATTTGAAGAAAAATAATTTTTTTAAATATGCAGATATTCATTCTCAATCTTAGAACAGTTATAAAGGTAATTGTACTTTTATCGATATGTCTTTTCCAAACAAATGGTATAGCACAACAAAATATACTATTTGTAACATCCAATCAACATTTTTATGGGAACACTCAGATTGGTGCTGCCAATCATTTTGAAGAGATTGTTGTTCCTTATGACTTACTTACAAAAGCTGGATTTACAGTAGACTTTATGAGCCCAAAAGGGGGTGCTATTCCAATCGGGTATATAAACGCTTCTGATAGTATCCAGAAGAAATATCTGTATGACAATCATTTTATGGATAAGCTGAAACATACTATGAAACCTACAGCGATTGATGCAAAAAAATATGCAGCTATTTATTATAGTGGCGGTGGTGCAGCAATGTATGGTGTTGCAGAAAATAAAGCTATTCAAAACATTGCCAGAGATATCTATAAAAACGAAGGGATTGTGTCGGCAATTTGTCATGGCACAGCCGGATTAGCTTATCTAAAAGACCAAAATGGAAAATCGCTGTATGCCGGAAAAAAAATAACGGGCTATCCCGATAAATTTGAGAATAAAGACAAAGCATATTACAAAGCATTTCCGTTTGTAATGGATCAGGCAATTAAAAGCAATGAAGGTAATTTTATATACTCTGATAAAGGATGGGATAGTTTTTATGTTGTTGATGGTAGGTTTGTAACAGGCCAAGATCCTACTTCTGCTACAAAAATGACGTATAAGATTATAGATAAATTACGAGAAAAAGGACCGAATATCAGTAAAGAAACTATTAGCAATTTAAATAAGATATTCGCCAAATGGAAAAATGATACTCCTAAGCCCGGAGTGGCAGCAGGTCTGTTAAAAGATGGAGAAGTTATATATTTAAATGGTTTCGGAAGTGCCGATGTAGCCCACAAATTACCCATAACGGTAGATACCAAGTTTCAGACAGGAGCTATGTCAAAGGAATTTACTGCTTTTACCATTTTATTATTAGCAGAACAGGGAAGGTTATCATTATCAGATGATGTTCGAAAATACATTCCGCAGTTACCAGATTTTGGACATCAAATTACCATAAAACATTTACTAAGTCAATCAAGCGGGTTGCATGATTTTTGGGCGTTGAAAGAGATTGCCGGTTGGCGGGATAAAGATGTGTTTACGCAAAAAGATGCTTTAACGTTAATTTTTCAGCAAAAGAAACTGGATTATATTCCCGGCACAAAATTTTCTTCGACTTCTTCAGGAATGATTTTGTTGGCAGAAGTTGTTAAGAAAGTAACGAGTCAAAGCCTTGCAGCGTTTACGAAAGAACATATTTTTCAGCCTTTAGGAATGACCAATACATTGTTTTGTGAGGACCCCGAAAAGATCATACCTAATGTGGCAGTTTCTTATCAAGTCACAGAAAAAGAGGTTAAGAATAATTTTATTAACCATGCTATAGTGGGGCCCACCAATCTATATACTTCTGTAAAAGACCTGAGTCGTTGGTACCTTAATTTTAACGATCCAAAAGTGGGTAGTTCAAAATTGATTAAAAAATTACGATCTCCTGTTACTTTAGATGATAGAATAACAACATATAATGGGTTATCCGGAAAGCTGTTGTATGGTCAACAATTTGAACATTTAGAACGTGGTATTCCAAAATTTTGGGCATATGGCTTAGAAGGTGGTTATGGTAGTAATATTTTTGTATTTCCAGGACAAAACCTTACTGCTTTTGTCCTTGGTAATAATAACACTTATAATGGCGGTCTTGCTATGCCTATGGCTTTTGAAGTATTGGGTGATATTTTTCCTGAACCACCCAGTATTGATTTTAGTAAACTAAAAACAATTAAAGTAACTGCCAAAAAATTAGAAACCTATAGTGGTAATTACTGGGATGAAGATGGTGCCATTGCTCGAAGAGTTTATGTGAAAAATGATACCCTGAGATACCAGAGACACGAGAGTAATAGGGAAAGCTCTCTAGTGCCGATCGCAGAGGATGTTTTTCAAATGGTTGTAGGAAGCGATGATGTGGTGATAATTAAATTTTCTAAGGAAGACAGAAAAAGAAAAATGATGGTAACTGTGGGAGAGAGTGATGAATTTGTGTATGAAACCTATCAACCAGTTACATATGCTGCAAAATCCTTAAGCGAGTTTTCGGGTACTTATTATTGTGATGCTCTAAAGGCAAATTATACCTTACATGTAAATGAAAAGGGTTTGTATACGAGTAACAAAAGTCAACCCTTAATAACTTTTACTCCAATTCAAACAGATGTATTCCTAAGTAGTTCTTGGTATTTTGGTGGAATTCAATTTAAACGAGATAGACAGCAAAATATTACTGGATTTCAGTTGAATTCTGACCGCGTTAAGAATTTAGCATTTAAAAAAATCGAATAGTAATTCCTAAGACAGTGGTCAACTCTTTTGATGAGCCGTTTTATCACATACTTCTGGTGTTTGCCCAAACATGTTTCAGGTTCTTATCATAAAGACTTGCTTATAAATTTAATAAGATTCCGAAATAAATTCGGAATGACAGTAAGATTATTATGATGAGAGGAATCGAACAATCAAATAACCTTTTAATAAGAATTAATCAAAAACATAAATATAACATGACAATAACTATCAAAATTAGACATATCGCTGTTTTACTACTTTTTGCTAGCCATATATCTGCTCAAAAAAGTGATTCGAAATCGGAAATTGAACAGATTACTGAAAGCATAATGCACTATATAGAAGGAACAGCAAATGGTGAACCTGACAGGTTAAGGAAAGTTTTTCATCCTGATTTTAATCTTTACACCATAGCAAATGATACCTTATGGATACGTTCTGGTAAGCAATATATCTCCAGAGTCAAAGAAGGCAAAAAAACAAACCGAATAGGCCGTATTATTTCGATTGATTTTGAAAAAGATGCGGCTATTGCAAAAGCAGAAATTGTAATTCCCAATTATAAAGTTTTTACCGATTACTTTCTGTTACTTAAATATGAGGGAACCTGGAAAATAGTACATAAAAGCTACACTGGGAGAGCAATACCAAAGCCTTAACAAATTAAAAAGTAAGTATTCATTAGTTTAGTACTTGGTGACCGTTGTACAGTAGTTATAAATTCTATGCGCGGTCACCATTTCATATGTTGTAGACGTATTGCATTTAGGATTGCCAGTAAAGCAACACCTACATCGGCAAATACGGCTTCCCACATAGAAGCCAATCCTCCTGCTCCTAGGATCATGATTGCTAGTTTTATTCCAAAAGCTAGAATAATATTTTGCCAAACAATTTTTCGAGTAGAGCGGCTTATTTTAATGGCTTTAACAATTTTTGATGGTTGATCTGTTTGTATCACAATGTCTGCAGTTTCTATAGCGACATCACTACCCAAACCACCCATAGCAATACCTACATCGCTTGTAGCTAAAACAGGAGCATCATTAATACCATCACCAATAAAGGCAATTTTGCCAGTAGCATTAACTTTTAATTTTTCTACTTCATTTAGTTTGTCTTCGGGGAGTAGTTCTCCTTTTGCTTTTTTAATGCCAAGATCAGATGCTACTTTTTGAGTGATCGAATCTTTGTCTCCAGAAAGCATTATCATCTCTTGTATACCCACTTTACGTAATTGTGTAATCGATTCTTTTACATCTTCTTTTAATTCGTCTGCAATAACTACATATCCAGCAAATTGATTTTCGATAGCAACAAGTACTACAGATGTTACAATGCCTTCGGTTTCTTTGGGTATTTCGATACCATGGCTTGTCATTAATATTTTATTTCCCGCAAGAACCGTTTTGTTGTTTACAATTCCTTGTAACCCTTTTCCAGCTATTTCTGTTACCCGTGTTGCCGTATAGGTAGCATTGATTTCGTATTGCATTATAGCTTGTGCTATAGGGTGTGTAGATTGTGCCTCTATAGCAAGTAGATATTGCATTAATTCTTGTTCTGACCATCCATAAGATTTTATCTCTGTAATTTTAAATACTCCTTTGGTAACAGTTCCTGTTTTATCCATCACCAATGTGTTTATTTTGGTCATCGCATCTAGAAAAGAAGCTCCTTTAAACAGGATTCCGTTTTTTGATGCGGCTCCTAATCCACCAAAATAACCTAACGGAATAGAAATAACCAGAGCACAAGGGCAAGATATTACCAGAAAAATTAAAGCTTTGTACAACCAATCTCTAAAAATATACTCTTCTACAAAAAAGTAGGGGAGTAACGTGATTCCTATAGCTAGAAATACAACAATTGGCGTATACACTCTAGCAAATTTTCGAATAAATAATTCTGTTTTAGATTTACGGGCGGTTGCATTTTGAACCAGATCGAGTATACGGGCAATAGAACTGTCTTTAAATACCTTGGTAACCTCGATTTCTATAACATTTTCTAAATTAATACTTCCTGCAAATACTTCTGATCCTTTTGTTAGGGTATCGGGTTTACTTTCTCCTGTTAACGCAGCGGTGTTCAAAGATGCTTTTGCAGAGATTAATGTTCCGTCTAAAGGTATTTTTTCTCCTACCCGTACCCGAATTTTTTCTCCGATTGCTACCGTTTCGGGAGACACCGTTACGATATCGCCATTGCGAAACACATTGGCCTCTTTGGGTCTCACATCTAACAAAGCTTTGATATTTCCTCTGGCTTTATTTACCGCAGCACTTTGAAACAATTCTCCCACAGCATAAAATAACATAACAGCAACACCTTCTGGATATTCCCCTATTGCAAATGCACCAGCAGTAGCAATAGACATCAATAAGAATTCTGTAAAAAAGTCTCCTCTCAATATACTTTTCCACCCTTCTTTAAGTACAGGGTAACCAACAGGTATATAGGCAATACTATACCATAGTATACGTATCCACCCTTCGAACAAAGGAAGTATATTAAAGTAATCTACAATAATTCCTATAATAAGCATTATAAAGCTTACAATAGCGGGTAAATATACTTTTAGGCCGGTAACCTCATGATTGTGATTGCAGCTACATCCAATAGCCGGATTATTTATTGTCGGAGAACTTATATCTGCATTTAGTTTCATTTTAGCGGCTTCTAATTTGATAATTCAAAGATGCTATTAAAAACAATGCAACAGAAGTGCATTGTTATACCAGTACGTTTAATCTACATAGAATAAAGTACTTTCTTCGTATATAACGATAAAAGTAAGGTAATTGTATTTTGAAACCAAACCATATATCTTACTGCTATAAATAATTGCTATGAACTACATTTATTACATACTCCTTTTACCACAAGGTTTACATCTTCTGAAATAAAACCATTGGGGACTTTTATTTGGGGTATTTTATGATCGGTTAAACAAACAGTTTTATTACACATATTGCAATGAAAATGCAGATGTAAATCATTATTTATTTCACAATTACAATCGCCTTCACATAAAGCGTATTTTGTAACACCCGTACCATCATCTATTTGATGAACAATGCACTTTTCTTCAAAAGTCTTTATGGTTCTGTACAAGGTAGTTCTATCTGCCTTTTCGAATACCTTTTCTATATCACTTAGCGTAACCGCAACTTGCTTATCCGCCAGAAATCTATAGATCAAAAGCCGCATTGCGGTTACTCTGATATTTTTAGTTGCAAAAAATTGTTCTATGGCATTCATGGTTCTTAATGGCTATGTGCTGCTTCTCCTTTTTTCATTTCGGCGATAAGGTAGTATGCATTGTTTAATGCAAATTTTGTATTGGGTGCTACTTCATTCATAAACTGGATCGAGGTCCAATTTCCATCAGATACTCCAGGAATTATTTCTAAAGGTTTAAAACTCCAGTCTTCATTTTCTTTTTCTACAGAAAATACATAAAATTTATCACCTTCTTTAATAATAGCATTTTTTGGTAATGCACTTGTATTTGTGCTATCCACCTGGATTTTACCTTGTATATACATACCAGGGATTAAATTACCTTTTTTATTTTCAATTTCGGCATGTACGTGTAGTGCTTTTGGGTTTTCTTCAAAAGTTTTGCTCACCGAGTAAATCTCGGCAGTGAGTTCTTTACCCGGGATAGATTGTACACTAAAGCTTACTTTTTGTCCCTGTTTTACTTTATATACGTCTTTTTCGAATACCATCAAATCGGCATGTATATGATGCGTGTTTACAATTTCGAAAAGTTCTGTTTGCGGTTCTACATATTGTCCAGTCTTTACTTCAACTTTTTGTACAAAACCTTCGATGGGACTGCGAAGGCCGATACGTTGATATATAGTGCCTTTGCGAACACCAGAAGGATTGATGTTCAAAATTTTTAATTGCGCTTCGAGCCCCTTTACTACTGCTTTGGATGCATTATATTCGGCTTCAGCTTTTTGAAAGTTTAACCCCGATCCTACTCCGGCATCATATAGCTTTTTTTGTCTCTGATAATCCTTCTGTAAAAAAATGCTATGATTGTATGCGTTTAGATAATCGGTTTGTATCTTAATAATATTAGGGTGTGATAAATAGGCTACAATCTGATTTTTAGAAACCTTGTCTCCTTCTATGACTTCTATAGAAGCTATGTTAGCCCCTACAACGGTGGTGATAGAAGCTTCGTTTTGAGGAGGTACTTCGAGCGTACCATTGGCTTCTACAAAACCAGTCATATTACGTTTGGTTATTCTGTCAATTTTCATTTGAAGCGATTCAAATTGTTGAGCAGTTAACATTACTTCTTCACCATGCCCTTTATGGTGTTCTTCATCGTGTTTGTCTTTTTCATCATCATGTGTTTCTGTTTTATTTTGTTGTTTGTTAGCACATGAGGTTACTACTAATGTTAGTAGTATAAATATAGTATATATGATCTTTTGCATCGGTAATTTATTGTTTAAAATATTGTAATTGAAATAAGCTATAAAAATAGTTTTCGAGTGCTTTTAGAGCATCCAATTCTGTTTGTATGGTATCTTTCATGATTTGACTGAAGCCTACAAATGTTATTGCCCCTTCTTTAAAGGCTAATAAAGCGCCTTGTCGTTGTTCTTTTGCAAGAGGGAGTACCTTAGTATTGTAAAAATCCCAAGAAGTCTCCCATTTTTTATAGTGTTCTTTGGCTTGACTGTATCTGGATTGTATTTCTTGCTGTTGGTACTCAATATTTGATACTGCTATTTCTTTATTTATTCTTGCTGTTTTAATTTTTGCTCTATTGTCACCTGATAAAAAGGGAAGAGAAATTCCTGCCTGATATGTATAGAAACCAGTAGTACCATTTACTTTCTGTAAACCACCCTGTAGATTGAATTTAGGTAAATTAGTTGCTTTGGCGGCTTTATAATTTGCTTTGGCTTCTTCTACTAGATTTTGAGTCAGAGTAAATTCGGGGTGTGTTTCGATAGTGGTATCCTCCATAGTGGTAAGAGTTACTTGATCATCATTCGAAACAGTATAATATACATCTGATAACAGCCAAAGATTTAATTGCTCTAATGCAATAGTATAATCACTATGTGCCTGTTCTTTGGCGTTTCTTATCTGTAATGCTTGATTTTTGGAAGCTGCATATTCTAATCTAGAAATAGCTTCTACTTCGTATTGTAATGTCACTGCTTTTTCAAAATTGGTATAGATAGTATCCAATTCTTTATAAAGTTGATATTTCTTTTGGTATTGGTATGCATTTGCCCAAGCTTGTTTTACTTGCATTTCTAATTGTCGTTCAGAAATTTGATATGCTTTTTTGGCTAATTCGATACGCTGTTTTTGTAACCGTTTTTTTTGCACTATACCAAATAAGTCGATATTAGACTGACCAATTCCTATTGTCGTGTATACCCCTCGTTCATCATTTATTTCTTCTCCACTGGTAAAAATCTTTGTGGTTCCCAGATCTAATGCGGTACTTTTTAGCAATTGCTGTTTTGTGAGTTCTAATTGCCTCTGTTTTAAGAGGGGGTAATTTTCCTTAGCAATAGCAACAGCTTCCTGAATATCTATTTGGGGGTACTTACTATCTATTTCTTGTGCATTGCTAGTTACAGAAAATGTAAACAACAGGATTATTGTAGTAACAGAAGTAGTTAGTTTTTTATTGAATTTGAAACTAAAGACTCCTTTTTCTACCCAATGATAGATTATAGGTAATATGAATAAGGTTAACAAAGTTGAAGTAAATAAACCACCAATAACCACGGTTGCCAAAGGGCGTTGTACTTCTGCCCCTGCAGACAAAGAAATAGCCATGGGTAAAAATCCTAATACATCTGTAAAAGCGGTAAGCATAATGGGCCGTATACGTCTTTTGGTACCTTCTAGGATTCGATCTTTCAAATTAGTAATACCTTCTTCTTTAAGTTCATTTAAACCACTAATCATAACCAATCCATTTAATACAGCTACCCCAAATAAAACGATGAATCCAACACCTGCAGAAATACTAAAAGGTAAATCTCGTAACCAAAGAGCAAACACCCCACCGATGGTCGCCATAGGAATGGCGATATAAATTAGTAAGGTTTGAGGCAGTGATTGTAATGCAAAATAAATAAGAACAAATATGAGTAGTAATGCAATAGGAACCACAGTTCGAAGACGATTACTGGCACGCTCTAAGTTTTCGAATGCACCACCGTATCGTATGTAATACCCAGGAGGTAAGTTGAGGTTTTTATCTAAAACTGCCTGAATATCATCTACCACAGATTTAACATCCCTATCTCGAATGTTTATCCCTACATAAGTTCTTCTATTGGTATTATCTCTACTAATTTGCATGGGTCCCGGTTGATAACTGATATCAGCCAATTCTCGTAGTGGAATTTGAGCACCAGAGGGGACATTGATAAATAGGTTTTGAATATCAGAAATGTCTGATCTATTGGATTTATCTAATCTTACAACCAAATCAAATCGCTTTTCACCTTCAAAGATGACTCCTGCATTACCCCCAGAAAAAGCAGTTTGTACAGTATTGTTTAGGGTATTAATCTGCAACCCATATTGTGCCAATTTGTTTCGGTTATAATGAATAGAAATTTGTGGTTGTCCGGTAGTAGCTTCTACTTTCATATCTGCAACTCCAGGGATATTTGCAATTAACTTTCCAATTTCGTTTGCTTTTACAGCCAAAACCTGCAAATCTTCACCAAATAATTTTATCGCAACATCTTCTCGTACTCCTGTAAGTAACTCGTTAAAACGCATTTCTATAGGTTGCGTAAATTCAAAATTAACTCCGGGAATTATACTTATAGCCTCTTTCATCTTATCGACTAGTTCGTCTTTTGAAGAGGCAGAAATCCATTCGTTACGGGGTTTTAACAGTACAATCACATCTGCCAGATCCATAGGCATAGGATCTGTGGGTACATCTGCCACTCCAATTCGACTTACTACCGTTTCTACCTCTGGAAATTTTGCCTTTACAATACGTTCAATTTTGGTAGTGGTTTCTATCGTTTCGGTGAGCGAACTGCCAGGCTTTAGAATGGCATGAAATGCAATATCACCTTCATCAAGTTGCGGGATGAATTCTCCCCCCATTTGAGTAAAAATGTATATTGTAATTCCGAAAAGAAGGATACTAGCACCAACAATTAGTTTCCCTTTTTTTAATGCTTTTACCAATAATGACTGGTATTTCTTTTCTATCCAATGTACAAATTGATCCCCATAGGATGGTTTATACGCATTAGGAATTTTTAAAAACAAGGAAGATACCATAGGTACATAAGTCAAACACAAAATCATAGCACCTATCATGGCAAAAATAAAGGTCAATGCCATGGGTTGAAACATTTTCCCTTCGACACCTTCTAAGGCTAATATGGGGATGAATACGATTAAAATGATTAACTGGCCAAAAAAAGCAGCATTCATCATTTTTTTAGAAGCATTAGCAGTGATAGTATTTCGTTGCTTGGATGATAGTTCTTTCTTTTTTGTGATTTGAGACATTAACAAGAACACCGTACTTTCTACTATAATCACAGCACCGTCTACAATAATTCCAAAATCGATGGCTCCAAGACTCATTAGGTTTGCCCATACATCAAAAACATTCATTAGGATAAAAGCAAATAATAGTGATAAAGGAATGGTAGATGCCACAATAAGCCCACCTCTCCAGTTTCCTAGTAATACTACCAATACAAAAATTACGATCAATCCGCCTTCTAATAAATTAGTGGTTACCGTTCCGGTTGTTTTGGCTATTAATTCGCTTCGATCTAGAAAAGGTTGTATGGTAACACCTTTGGGTAATGATTTTTGTATTTGCGCTATACGCTCTTTTACATGATCAATTACGTTATTAGAATTCGCACCTTTTAACATTAAAATCATACCGCCTACAGCTTCCCCTTTTCCATCTTTTGTTAATGCACCATACCGAACAGCATTACCAATGGTAACTGTGGCGATGTCTTTAATTTTTATGGGTATGTTATTACTGTTTTTTACAACAATATTTTCAATATCAGCAATACTTCTAGCCAACCCTTCACCTCTAATAAAGTTGGCCTGGTGGTTTTTTTCGATATAGGCGCCTCCTGTATTTTGATTATTGTTTTCTAAGGCTTTAAAAACATCAGAAATGGTGATGTTTATAGCTCTTAATTCATTTGGTTTTACAGTAACTTCATACTGTTTCTTTTTACCACCAAAAGCGTTGACCTCGATGACACCGGGCACCATTGCCATTTGTCGACGCACGATCCAATCCTGGATGGTACGTAGCTCTGTTGCATCAAAGGAGTTTTTATGAGGCTCATCAACTTCTAAGGTATATTGATAAATTTCACCTAAGCCAGTAGAAATAGGTCCCATTGTGGGTTTACCAAAACCAGTAGGGATTTGTTCTTGAATTTCAGGTAGTTTCTCAGAAACTAATTGTCTGGGCAGATAGGTGCCCATGGTATCATCAAAAACAATGGTGACTACCGATAAGCCAAATCTGGAAACAGAACGAATCTCTTTTACATCAGGAAGATTGCTCATAGCCAACTCTACCGGATAGGTAATAAACTGTTCGATTTCTTCTGTGCCTAGATTGGGTGCTTGTGTGATGACCTGTACCTGATTATTAGTAATGTCGGGCACGGCGTCTATGGGAACTTTGGTAATGCTCCATATACCTGCTACAATTATGGCAAGGGTAAACAAGCCAATAATAAATTTATTATGGATTGAAAAATCAATGATTTTATTGATCATAAGAAAAGAATTACTACAATTAAAAATATCGATATCATTTGATGAAACATCAAATCATTCGAAACAAAATGACCTTGAGAATAGATCAGAACGGGACATAGGTATCCCATAAAAAGTACAGATTATGCCCTAGGAGGTTGTAGTAAGGTTGTTGTAAAATCATTACCTAAACTGTCGAAATGTAAAAAAACTTCTGTAGATATTTCTGGGGCAACTATAAGAGTGTTGGCCAAGGCAGTATAGGTTACATGCATATGACAACACTGGCATTCACAAAAGGGAGAACATAAGTCGGCATGACTATGCTCTGCATCATGAATTTCGGTTGCTTCTATACAAACGGTATCCTCATCGGCACAATGATCATCTTCACAGGGCACAAAGTTAAGTGCCAAAATATAGATAGATAATATAAAAGCGATGAGTTTCATTATCACAAATATACAAATTATAAGATGCAATGATTGTGCAAAGATTTGATTGAGTTTTATAATAAATATAATAAACAACAGAAACAATGTTGATATAGAGCGCTTTGCCATGAAATTTGAAGAGTCAGAATCGTAACACGTCTTTTTTTATCCATAATACGTCATCTGTTTGTTTGCTTTCGAGTATAAATTTGCACAACTTATTTAGATTAAATAAAAATAATATGCTCCTAGACACACAAACTAGTTTAGTTACCGACTTAAAAATTGATCAATTTTTTGATCCTCAATCAAAATACAGATACCAGGAATACATTCATAAAGCCACTCAATATATAGCAGATTTTCTAGATAATGAGAATTTTTATAGTGGCGAACCCCCTGATAGCCTTAGAACCAGAAAACATCAGATTTCGGCAAACCCAGAGATAACCTTGTCTATCGATGATGCGCTGCAAGAGGTGAAAGAACTATACCTTGACCATACAATTGGCTTTCATCATAAAAATTATGTGGCACATCTTAATTGCCCCGTTTTACTACCCGCAATCGTAGGTGATTTGATGGCTTCTTCTATTAATACAGCGGTAGAAACCTGGGATCAAAGTACTTCTGCTACGCTGATAGAACAAGAAATGATTCGATGGATTTGTGATCAGATGCAGCTACCATCTTTATCAGACGGGGTTTTTACCAGTGGTGGTACCCAATCTAATTTTATGGCACTTTTAATGGCACGAGATCATTATGCGTTTAAATATTATGGATTAAATCTTAAAGAAAATGGATGGTCTGATGTAGTTAGTAAATTTCGTTTTTTCTGCTCAGAGAAGGCACATTTCAGTATAAAGAAAAATGCGGCACTGCTAGGAATGGGATATGATGCAGTTATTCCTGTGGCTACAGACGATAAAATGAAAATGAAGCCAGAAGCTTTGGTACAAGCAATCGAAAAGGAAAAACAGGCTGGTTATATCCCAATTGCCATTGTTGCAACAGCAGGTACTACCGACTTCGGAAGTTTTGATCCGATTGCTACGCTGTCTAAAATTGCAAAAGAGTATGATATTTGGTTTCATGTTGATGGAGCATATGGTGGCTGTTACGTACTTACCGATACGCATAAGCATTTATTAAATGGAATCGAAGAAGCAGATTCTGTAACCATTGATTTTCATAAGACCTTATTTCAACCAGTTTGTTCTAGTGTTTTTTTAACTAGAAATGCAGATAATTTTAAATATGTATCACACTATGCAGATTATCTAAACCCCAAAGAACATCGTGATGATGAGTGCCCTAATCTGATAGAAAAATCCATTCAGACCACTCGAAGGTTTGATGCATTAAAACTTTGGTTTACACTTAAGATGACAGGAGAAAAGAACATTGGGCTTTTCCTTGAAAAAGTACACTATCTGGCATTAGACCTATACCATAGTATTAAGGATGATGTTAATTTTGAGATTGCTCACAAACCCGAATTAAGTACGTTGGTATTTCGATATAAGACAGAAGGAATAGAGAATAATACCATGCATGATACGATCAACCTTTATGTAAAAAACACCCTTTTTAAATCTGGGCAGGCATCTGTGGCAAGTACAAAATTAGAAGGTAAAACCTACTTGAAATTTACCCTATTAAACCCAAAAAGTACAGTAGATGATCTACTACATATTATTCAATTGATTAAACAAACGGCAAAAACTTATACAACTAACAATTAATTCATGATGATGCATACGAACGAAGATAAAATAGTAGATTTTTTAGCCATAGGAGTAGGGCCTTTTAATTTGGGATTGGCTTGCCTAACAGAAATGTTGGATAGTGTTAATGGAATTTTTTTGGATAAAAGTGAAAAATTTGACTGGCATCCAGGAATGATGCTTCAGGATACCACCTTACAAATTCCTTTTATGGCCGATTTGGTTACTTTGGCAGATCCAACAAATCCATTTAGTTTTTTAAACTATATAAAAGAACAAGGAAGGATTTATTCTTTTTATATAAGAGAAAACTTTCTTTTGCTTAGAAGAGAATACAATCAATACTGCCAATGGGCGATTAGAAAACTGTCTAATGTTCATTTTCAGACCGAAGTTTTAGCAGTGCAATACAATGATATAGAGCAGTGTTATGTGGTATTTGCAAAATGTGTAAAAACCAGTCAAAGAAAAGTTTATAAAACTAGAAAGTTGGTGTTAGGTACGGGTACGCAACCGTATATTCCTAAGTGCTGTGAGACACTAAAAGAAAGTGTAATTCACTCGTCACAATATCTATATCAAAAAGAAAAACTACAATCCAAAAAATCAATTACAGTTTTAGGAAGTGGTCAGAGTGCAGCAGAAATATTTTATGATCTCTTACAAGATATCGATCAAAAGGATTACGAGTTGAATTGGATTACAAGATCACCTAGGTTCTTCCCTTTAGAATATTCGAAGCTTACTTTAGAAATGACATCACCAGAGTATGTAGACTATTTTTATAATCTCCCCTCTTCTAAAAGAGAGGATTTAATCAATAATCAAAAACATCTCTATAAAGGTATTAACCAAGATTTGATAGCAGATATTTTTGATTTAATGTACACTAAACAATTAACTCATAAACTAAAAGTGAACCTTAGAACCAATTCTGCTTTACAAAAGGCAGTCTATGATGATGTATTGGAAAAATTCTACCTAGAAATACACCAGGAAGAGCAGCATAAACATTACAGTCATGAGACAGAAGGGTTGATTTTGTCTACAGGGTATGCCTATAGACAACCAGAATTTATTGAAGGAATAAAAGATAGAATCTGTTGGGATGAAAAAGGCAGATATGATGTACATCGTAATTATGCCATAGATACAAAAGGTCAGGATATTTTTGTTCAAAATGCAGAGTTGCACACTCATGGTTTTGTAACCCCAGATTTGGGAATGGCTTGTTATAGAAACTCATACATCATCAAAGAGTTAACAGGTGTTGATCATTATCCCATAGAAAAACGTATTGCATTTCAGCAATTTGAAGTTACTAAGGAAGAAGAAATCACAGTTGAAGAAGTAGTCAGATGAAGAATTTTCTAATTATAATGACTTTGGTAGCTGTAATTAGTGATTATCTTTTACACCCTTTTTATCCACAGTTTTTTGAAGCTCGTTTTGGGGTTACAGACCCTAAGTATGTAGGGTATTATTTTGCTGCTATTTGTTTTATGGTAATGATTGCATTTCCGTTTTGGGCGTATATCTCTAAAAAAGTAGCCGAATTGAATATCCTGGTATATACGCAATGCATTGCGGGTATTTTGGCATTATATTGCTATTGGACTACCTCTTATGTCAATTTTTGGATCATTTCTTTGGTAATGATTTTATTTAAAGGAAGTTATTTGTTAGTCTATCCTTACATTCTAAAAATCATCACCAAGAAAGAACACCCTGGTACTATTGGTCTATTGTCGGTAGTAGTACATTTAGGAGGGATTTTGGGAGCCGTTATTGGTGGATTAACCGTAGACCTAATTGATGCGAGTTATATCTTTTTAATTATGGCACTAGGAGATTTTATCCAGATGGGAATGAGCGCATATTTATTGAAGAGTGCTCGTTATAGTACTTCTAAAGTAATAGAGGATACGGGTAGTCATGAAACAGAAAAAAGACTTATTCCTAAAGGATTTATTCTTAAAATAGGGTTGATCACCATGATCTTATACTTTAGTGATTTCCTGATTCGGCCTTTTTTTGCAAGCTATTGGGAGCATATTTCTCAATACGATTCCAAATTGATCTCGGGTACAATCTATGCCATCCCTGGGTTTGTAGCATTATTAGCACTTTGGATAAATTCGAAACAAAAATCAGAAAATAGTCATCTTAAAGGAATCATTTCTGCATTATCAATAGGGGCGGTTGGATTGTTATTGCAAGGGGTACCTCTAGAAGCCGTCATTATTACAGGTAGAATAATTTATGGATGGGCAATTTTTCAAGGGGTAGTAAAATTTGATGTTTTACTATTCGAATTGAGTACTCCAGATTCGTATGCAATTGATTACAGTAAAGTACATTTTTTTCAAAACTTTGGAGTGTTGTTATCCTCTTTTTCGGTAGGAATCTTAGTAGAGAATCAAGGATTACAGGTTCCATTTTTTGTCGCTCTGGCAGGCTTTGCGATCACTTTACTACTATACTATTTTATTTTCAGGATAGAAATAAAAATCCCCAATTCAAAAGTTAATAAAAACATACCTATTTCTGAATGAATACGAACAATCAATATATAAATAGTAATTACTTGTTTTCTAGATCTTTTGAAGAAATTGGAGAAATCAGTATACGTCCTTATAGAATATCACAGGACAGCCAAGTATTGCACGAATGGGTGAATCAAGACTATGCGGTTTTTTGGGGAATGCAAGGGACCACAATACAAGAGGTCGAGCAAGAATATGCACGTTTACAAAAACCAGATCATTATGATGTTTTTGTAGGAGTATATCAAGAACAACCTGTTTTTGTACTAGAACGATATCACCCTCAAAAAGATGATGTCGGAACCTTGTATTTTGCAAAAAATGATGATTGTGGGATTCATATCATCGTAGCGCCACCCACAGTCAAAATTCCAAACTTCACCTGGTATTTGTTCAATACAATCATGGAATTCATTTTTCAAGATAAAGAAGTAAATAGGATTCTTGTTGAACCCGATATAAGAAACAAAAAAATGTTCGCTTTGTGTCAACGAATTGGGTTCACCTTGGATAAGATAGTAGAATTACCTCATAAAACAGCGCAATTAGCTTTTTTAGAAAGACATACATACCAACAACTTAAATTTTTACCAAATATTAATAAGAGAAGTGCCATGAATACATTAGATCACGCCGTTTCGCCCCAACAATCGATTGCTCATTTACAACCAGAAGTATGGGTAAAAATAAATACATTATTCATCACCAAAGCAATTTGTGAATTTAATCATGAACTACTTATTAAACCTGATATAATAGAAGAATTAGAAGGAGGATGGAATCATTATGTTACAAAATCTGATGACCCAAAGATAACGTATCAGTTTCTTGCAAAGCCATTGGCATTAAATCACCTGCAGATAGATACAGCTTCTATCAAGAAGTTTGCTAAAAGTGAGACTGTTGTGTTAGATGGGGTTCTTTTTATTAAAGAATTTAGAAAACAACTGGGTATAAGTGACTCACAGATGCCTGTATACTTAGAAGAGGTTATTAGTACGCTATACGGAAGTGCTTTTAAGTTCTTAAAAGGAAATCCTACCGCAGAAGAATTGGTTACTGCAGATTTTCAAACCATCGAGCAATCTATGACCGAGGGACACCCTGGTTTTTTGGCAAATAATGGGCGTATAGGGTTTGATAGCAGTGATTATAGAGCATATGCTCCCGAGGCAGGAAACTCTTTTTCACTATTGTGGTTGGCCGGCCATAAAAGTAGGGCTGTATATGCTGCCATAGAAGAGTTGCCTTATGAGAAAATCATTCAACAAGAATTGGATGAAGAGACTATTACCTCTTTTAATAAGATGATTATTAGCAAAGGATTTGATCCGGACGATTATTTCTTTATTCCTATGCATCCTTGGCAATGGTTTAATAAATTAGCCAATATATTCTCACCCGAAATTGCCACAGGAAACCTAATCTGTCTGGGATATGGTCCGGATCAATATTTTGCGCAACAATCTATTAGAACACTTTTTAATAGTACCAACCCTCATAAATTTTATACAAAAACTGCCTTGTCAATTCTAAACATGGGATTTATGAGAGGTTTGCCTTTATATTATTTAGGGACCGCTCCCAAAATGGCACTATGGTTAGAAGAGCTTTTATATAATGATGCGTATATACAAGAAACCGGGTTTAGTATGCTGGGAGAAATAGCATCGGTGAGTTATGTAAACCCATATTTCGAAGAATTTGGCCCTCATAACGATTATAATAAAATGTTAGCTTCTCTATGGAGAGAAAGTCCGATATCTGTTGTAACTAAAGAACAACAACCTATGACGATGGCAGCATTTTTACATATTGATCATCACGGTAACGCATTATTACCAAAAATCATAAAAGCTTCTGGTTTGTCTATAGAACATTGGTTAGAAAAATACCTAAAAGCGTATTTGAGCCCATTGTTACATTGTTTTTATCATTTTGATCTGGTATTTATGCCACATGGTGAAAACATCATTATGGTGTTAGAAGATCATATTCCGGTAAAGGTTTTGCTGAAAGATATTACCGAAGAAGCGTGTATCCTGAGCTCAGATGTAGTATTGCCAGAGCATCTAAAACGTATGTATGCTCCCGTACCTGAAGACGTAAAGTTGTTATCCATTTTTACAGATGTTTTTGATGGATTCTTTAGGTTTATGGGACATATTTTAGAACAGTATGCCAGTTTTTCTGAAGCAAAATTCTGGAAAGTTGTGGCCTCTAACATTCAGGAGTATCAGGAACGTTATCCACAACACACAACAAAGTTTAAGCAATATGATTTGTTTGCTTCCGATTTTCAGTTGTCGTGCCTTAATAGATTGCAATTAAACAATCACAAACAAATGATTGATCTGGATGATCCTGTAGCTTTATTACAGTTTGCAGGAAGGTTGAAGAACCCAATAGCAGCTTATAAAAAAGAGATTCTTGAAACAGTTTCTTGAAGATTAAATAAATTATGAATCAAAGCATTGAAATACCAAACAGTCTGTTTTCAAGAACGATCGAGGGTTTTGGAACTATAAATTTACGCCCTTTTAATCTTGAGCAGGATATAGACATTATTTATGATTGGGTTACAAGACCGTATGCTACGTATTGGGGAATGACCACCAAAACTATAGAAGAGGTGATACAGGAATATAGAACCTTATCTTCTTTACCGCATTACGAGGTTTTGATTGGGATGTATAAAGGTAAACCAGCTTTTTTGATGGAGAAGTATAAAGCTTCAGAAGACCGTATCGCATCTTATTATCAGGTAAAAGAAGGAGATTTTGGAATGCACATTTTGGTAGGACCACCAGATCATAAAATAGCTGGTTTCACATGGAATGTGTTTACCACAATACAAGCATACTTTTTTGCTCAACCTCATGTAGTTCGAATGGTTGTTGAGCCTGATGTACGCAATGAAAAAATTCATGCGCTTAATAAAAAAGCAGGATTTCGGTATCAAAAAGAAATTGAGTTACCAGAGAAGAGGGCAACCTTAGCTTTTTGTGAGCGGGCTGATTATGAAATGAGCCGCAACAATTAGATTGCTACCAACCAAAATGGTGTTGGATGAATTCTATCTGATCTATAATAAACAATAAATATAATCAGATAAAAAAGCCCAAAGACTTTCACAAAAAAATAAAAAATGACTACTAATAAAATATCTCATCAAGATAAATCCGCAGTGAACTACCTTACCACAGATGCATGGAGGCGAGTAAATCAAGCACTAGTTAGAAAAGCAATAAGTGAATTTGCTCATGAGTTAGTCTTTGAGCCGACATTAATAAAAAGAAATGACAAATATAATACCTATTTATTGGTTTCTGATATTCAAGGAATAGCCTATAAATTTAATGCTGTTATAAGAGCTCTAGACCATTGGGATATCGATGAAAAAACCATTGTAAAGTGGCACAATGATAAATCTGATACTATTGATGCTTTACTTTTTATTACCGAGTTTAAAGAAACATTGGGCATTCCATCGCATTTGCTGACTACCTATATGGAAGAAATTTCAAGTACACTTGCTAGTGCGACCTACAAATATACTCATCAACAATTTTCGTCTGGTGAGCTGGTAAAAAGCTCATTTCAAGCCATAGAACATGCAATGACAGAAGGTCACCCTTGTTTTGTGGCCAATAATGGAAGGATTGGTTTTACTGGTGAAGATTACTTAAAATATGCTCCAGAGACCAATCAACCCTTTAAGATATTATGGCTGGCTGGTCATAAAGATAAAACCACGTATACGGGCTGTAAACAATACGAATATAACCTAGTCATGCGCAAAGAACTTGGTGTTGGTACTATTGCAAAGTTTAACTCAAAATTAGAAGCTCTCGGATTAAACTTAGCATCTTATTTTTTTATTCCGGTACATCCCTGGCAATGGAATCATAAAATACAACAAGTTTTTGCTGCTGATATTGCAAATCAAAAATTGGTGTTTTTGGGAGAAGGAGAAGATCAATATAGTGCACAACAATCAATTCGAACACTCTACAATATAAGTAATCCTAAAAAGATGTATACCAAAACGGCATTGTCTATTTTAAATATGGGATTTATGCGAGGACTATCTCCGTATTATATGCAAAGTACTCCAGGAATAACACGATGGATTACAGAATTGCTAGAAGAGGATGTCTATCTGCAACAAACTGGTTTTACTATGTTAGGAGAAGTGGCAACGATTGGATATCAAAATACATATTATGAAATATTAGGTAAAACCAATGCACATAATAAAATGCTTTCTGCTTTATGGCGAGAAAGCCCGCATAATAAAATAAAAGACAATCAACAGTTGATGACCATGGCCGCTTTTTTGCACCAGGATAACAGAGGGGATGCCCTGTTGGTAGAATTGATTAAAACTTCGCCTTATAATACAGAATCGTGGTTACGTAGATATTTTGCGGCTTATCTTAACCCGCTATTGCACTGTTTTTATAAGTATGAATTAGTTTTTATGCCACATGGCGAAAATATAATCATGGTGATGGAAAATAATACTCCCTCGCATATTCTAATGAAGGATATTACCGAAGAGGTTATTGTTTTTGATCCGATACTAGCCAAGTCAGAAGATGCAAAACGTTTGTATACAGAAACATCTGATGAGATGAAAGTATTGAGCATATTTACAGATGTTTTTGATTGCTTTTTTAGATTTATGTCTGCCATTTTAGAAAAACATTTGGCATACTCAGAAAATAGCTTTTGGGAGTTGGTGGCAGAAAGTATTTATTCGTATCAGGATGCGCACCCAGAGCTACAATCAAAATTTGAAAAATACGATCTTTTTGTACCAGAGTTTGATAGATGCTGCCTTAATCGATTGCAACTAAAAAACACGCAGCAGATGCTTAATCTTTCTGACCCTATAGAGAGCCTCATTCTAGAAGGAACACTAGAAAATCCATTAGCAAGATTTCGAAGCAAAAAATACAAAGAGATGAAAATCAATCATCTTTCATTGTCAAATTAACTAATACCATTTTACCTTTGGAATTACTCAAAAAATAAACAGGGATTTTCGATTTAGACAAGAAATAAAATCGAAGCATAGCCTTAGCTACGGTTCTATTTTATTTCGCAGTATACATTAAAAAGAACTATTAGTTATGGGAAATTTCAAAGGTAAAATGGTATAACTACTACTATTTTATTATAACAAAAATGGAAACAATAAAATCAAAAAGAATTTTAGCCATTGATCTGGCAAGAGGTCTAAGTGTATTAATGGTGATTGTTGTACATACACTTTGGATGTACGGAGATATTAAAACCCAAACTGAAACTTGGTTAGGATCCACTGTTCATTTTATAGGAAAAGGAACAGGAATGTTTCTAATCGCCATGGGAGTATCATTTACGCTATCTCGCAATCAAAGTATTGTACTTTCTATAAAGCGAGCATTTTATATTCTGGCGGTAGGGTATTTGATGAATTTCTTAAAGTTTATAGTGCCTGTTGTTATAGGAACTGTACCTGATAATTTTATAGCTGCCTATGGGTGGACAAGCCCTGTTACCTTAGACAATATGATTTATATGTTAGGAACTGGAGACATTTTACAATTAGCTGGGGTCTCATTATTGTTTATGGGAATCATAAATAGATTTTCTAAAAACAAATATATACCTCTTTTAATAGCCTTGTGTATTGCATTGTTAACCAAAGAAGTGCATGGGGTTAGAGTTGGTATTACAGGTTTCGATTATTTGTTGGATCTCTTGTGGGGAGCAGAATGGAATGTATATTTTGCAGTATTTCCATGGTTTTCTTTTATACTTATTGGTATGTTCTTTGGTATGTGGTATAAAGAAAAAGAAAAAAGTAACTCATATCTTTTTGGAAGAATGTTAATAGCAGGTATCGTATTAATGTGTGTAGGAGGGGGGCTATGTTATTATAACTATGAATATCATTTTGGAGATTATTTTCACTTAGGACCGGGAGGAACACTGTATTTAGGAGGCTTTAATCTAGTGATCATGTGGATTGCAAACATATTGGTTACGTATATAAGAGATAATAAAGTTTTTAACTTTTTGTATTACTGTAGCAAACGAGTAACTACCATTTATGTAATCCAATGGGTAATCATTTGTTGGGGAATGGGTGTTTTAGGATATCAGCAATTTGGGGTTAGTGGAGTTTTACTTTTAATACCCGTTTATATCTTATTGACATTAGGAATACAAAAATTTGTGCTCGATAGAGCCCTTTCTTCTAAGAAAGTGAAAAAACAATCGGTAACCAATACCAGAAGAAAACAAGTAACCGTATAAATACAATGATATGCGACAGTTTGATTGTATTAGATTAGAGTATTTTAGAGAAGAAGAACTTTTAATCTGGAGAATAAAAGATACCGGAATGCCTAATTTTTGCTTAAAGGGACTTCATGAGTTTCGTGAATTTGGTATTTGGGTAAAGCAGTATTTTCAACATCCAGATAGACCTTTAAAATTTATAATTTCTGGATCAGAGCATAATGGAATCTATAATATGGGAGGTGACTTGCCATTTTTTTTGGAATGTATAAATACCAAAAATGTAGAAAAGCTAAAAACGTATGCTCATTTATGTATTGACGCTATTTATAATATTTATACTTCTTTTGGTTTGCCTGCAATTAGTATAGCTTTGGTAGAAGGCAATGCATATGGAGGAGGGTTCGAATGTGCTTTGGCACATGACTTTATTATTGCAGAAGAAGGAGTGCAATTTTGTTTACCCGAAAATAAGTTTAATCTGTTTCCAGGTATGGGAGCCCATAGCCTTTTAACCAGAAAAACCAATGTATTAGATGCGGATATGCTTATACGAAGTAGTCGAATTTATAAATCCAGATATTTACAATCCTTGGGATTGGTAGAAAAGATAGTAGAAAGAGAAAAAGGGTGGTTAGAGCTAATTGGGTTTGTACATACGATCAAAGAGCAGTTTAATTTTGAGTATCATCATATTCAGTGTAAAAAAATGATCAATCCATTGTCTAAACAAGAATTGCTAGATATTACCAATCTGTGGGTAAAAGCGTGCTTGCAAATAGAAGCATTTGACCTTCGTAAAATGGAGATATTGGCACAAGCACAATATAGAAGAACAAAAATCGAAGTATAAAAAAGTATACATAGAAATAAGAGGTATGTATTTCTTACATACCTCTTACCCGCTTTATGTATTGGAACTTCGTTATGAAGCTTTGAGATGCCATAAATACTGTGGTTTTCTTGATTTTAGCATAGCACCGCTATAGTTACATTAAAAAAGCAAGTGTAACGTCAGTATTTGCAGTAGCTTAAAGATGTAATAGATTTTCCAATGTATAAAACGGGTTTAATGAAGGGGAGCTTAAAAAGGATATTCGTATAAGAGTATTAAGCTGTTATTTTGTTCGAACTTAAAAACGGTTTTAATTCTGATTTTACCTGGGTAATCCATTTCTCCAAACGCTTATCGGTGAGTTGAGACTCGTTATCATGATCAATGGCTAATCCATAAAAATAACCCTCTTTGTCTTCGATCGCCGCTACAGAATCTGTAAAACGATATCCTTCATATGGCCAGTGCCCGATGACTTCGCCACCATTTTCAATAACTACTTTTGCCAGGATTCCTACACCATCTATAAAATATTCACCATATCCGATTTGATCACCTAATCCATAGATGGCAACAACTTTATTGGTGAAGTCTATTTCCTGAAAATCATCAAAAAACGCTTCCCAGTCACTTTGTAAATCACCGTCATACCATGTTGATAAACCAAAAATGAATACATCAAAATCATCGAAATCTTCTTTAGACACATCACCGATTTCTCTAACGTCTAATTCTTCGGCACCCCAAAGTGATGTGAAGTCTTTTGTTACATCATCTGTACAACCCGTATCAGAACCATAAAACAAAGCTATTTTTTGCATAAGAATATAAATTTTTAATCTGATACAAAAATACATTATTTTTAATTATTCTAAATAAAAATAATGTAATAAATTTGAACCAATCAACTACCTTGGAGCAAGCTCACAGGGTATCCAGCGAAAAAACCGTATTAACATTTCGAGGCAAGCCTCGGAGAATTAAACTCCACAATGTGGATTAAAACTTAAGACATGTACAATTTAGATTTATTATATACGAATACAGTAGGAAGCGCTTTTACTATCAAAAACCAATTTGATGAAGAGCCACAATCAAAAATACAGTTTCTCATAGGTGACATTGCAGTACTTATGGATGTGCCAGAAATAAAATCTTTTTTATCTGTTGTTCGTTTGGCACAAAAAGGCTGCCAGTGTACATCATGCAATCAAAAGAGTGCTTATAGAACGATTAAATGCAATACCCCGCAGGCCGAAATTAATTTTAAGGTTACTCCAGAAACTTTAGTAGGTTTTGAAGAATTGGTGATGGGAGTTTTGTTTCACCTCGAGTATAACGATGTATTGTCATTTAATGAGATAAACTAGAATTTTTGATTGCCCACCCCATCTTCGATAGAGTTGAAGCCCTGGTTTATGATATCAGCATTTTATAAGAATTTATTGGTTTCAGAAGTGTTGGTTTGATATTTTGTATTGACCAAAAATTTCATAAAAATATACAGGCCTAAAACATGAGTTAGATTAATCAAAACAGTAAATACCTTATTATAAAAGAATAACTCATTAATAGGTACGAGTGCCACAATAAAAATGCATATACCGGCTACAATCATAATATTTACTTTCTCATCATATTTTACCACATGATACGTTAGGTATGAGGTAATCGTAAATGTTATCGAACCTGCTAAACAAATGATCACAAATGGAAGCGCTTGCAATACGTGCGAAAGAAGTAATTCTGAAATAGCATAGATTAGATAAACAATCAACGCAGTACCGATGATCAATGGTAAAGAAATTAACGTGTTCCGTTGAAATTTATACTGGACAACAAACTTTCTCAAAACCAATGAACTTAGCAGAAAAAAGATACCGATTAAGGTGCAAATAATAGAAAAGTAACTTTTAAAATCTGTATAGATAAGAATATCCGTGATCAACATTAGAAAAAGACTTAGCAAGTACCAGTAGTTAATTTTAATTGCAGAGTTGATGTATAGTAATGCAATACAAATTACTGTAAATGGTAAAGCAAGTGTTAAAAACTTCCGATCAAAAAATACAGCAATAACTATTACGATTATAAAAGAAAAATAAAACAAGTACTTTAACCCTATGTTTTTAGTAAATCTCAATTGATAGTATTCTTGGTTTTTGTTGTTTTACACTAAGATAAGAAATCCCTTCTAGTTACATTTTTTTAATTGACATTAAGTTATTTTCTCCCCAAGAAATAATATAATTTTAAGCATGAATCTACTTTTTTGCAGACTTTCTTAACCTTCTACTACTTTTGTTATTGAATTGCGGTATTTTTTGGGTGTAATACCTTCAATTTTTTTAAAAGCTGCGGTAAAGTGAGTAGAGTTTTTGTAACCGATTAATTCTGAGATTTCGTAGATAGGTTTTTTGCTATGTAGTAACAATTGTTTTGCTTTTTCCATTCGTAATTCTGAGGCGTATTCGAAAATGGTTTTCCCGAAAACCCTTTTAAACTGTTTTTTTAGGGTAAAATCATTTAATCCCGTTTGACGGGCTAATTGTTGTATAGAATATTGTACAGAAAGGTCAGAAGCAATTAGATGTTGGGTTTGGTATAATTTTTTAACCACGTTATCTACAGAATTGGCAATTTCTGACTTGTTGGTTGATTGCGAATCTAACATCAATGAAATTAACTCCAACGTTTTAGACTCTAGAAACAATCGTTTTAGAAGGCCTTTTCTATCGTCGGTTAGTATTTCGGCTACTATTTCTCGGGTTTTATTGCATAAGGGTTGAGCAAAGTCTCGTTTTAATTTCTTAAAATAATATTGATGTAATATATTATATTCTTGGTTGAGGCAATGTTTTTGAATGAAAGAAATATCCATTCTTATTTTTACTTGCTTCAAAGGCTTATTTTTATAATATGCGATAGAACCTTTTGTTTCAGATAAGTATACCAGATATGATTCTTGGCTTTCATATACCAAATCTGTATCTACCCCTTCTATTTTAATAATTTGCTCGCCCTCTATTAGAAAAGAAAGTTCTAAAATGCCTTCAGAAAGCTCTCCTTCTAAAATAATATCTTCTGTAAAGAGTACATCATAAATACCAATAGATAATCCATCAAAATGATAAAAATGATAATAGCCAGTACCATATTGCTCTAAAAATGTAAAATGTTTTGAAACAATGCCACATTGCTCACTGGTGATTGTAGGCTGAATAATGGAATATAAAGCACACGTATTTTTTTTGCTTCCTCCCTCTGTTTTAGATAAGTTCTTTTCGCGTCTTTTTTTATCCATAATACGTCATTTTTATCATGCTATAGCCCTTAATTTCGCACTTAATACTTATTTAGATTAAATATAAATAAGAATGTAAAACTAACTAAATAGTTTTAAAAAAATTGTAATCATCAGTGGAAAATTTTCGAAAAAAAGGGAGCTTTTTTTTAATGTTTTGGTATGCCATAATGTGTAATGCACAAAGCGAAATTACGGGAGTTGTTTTAGATCAAAAAACAAATCCTGTTCCAGAAGCTTCGGTACGGATTCTGGAACTTAACAATAGTGGAACAGTAAGTGATTTTGACGGTAGGTTTACTTTAACCGTACCTTCTGGTAATTATACGATCGAAACGACCTTTATAGGTTTAAAAAAGAATAGAACTACTATAGCTGTAGGAAAATCCAAGACCATAAAACTTACTATTGTTCTAGAAGAGGATATAGAAGAATTAAATGATGTTATTGTAAAAGGCAGAACGCAAAACGAACAAAAAAGAAATACTGGTTATGCAGTCAATGTATTAGAAACCAAAGCACTTAAAAATGTAACCACCGATATCAATCAGGTGATTAAGAGTATACCAGGAGTAAACTTAAGAGAAGTAGGCGGGTTAGGATCTAATTTTAAGTTGACTTTAAACGGGTTAGTAGGAAATCAAATACGATATTTTATAGATGGAGTTCCCATGGAAAACTTTGGATCGACATTAACACTTAACAACTTCCCAATAAACCTTGTTAAATCTATCGAGGTGTATAAAGGTGTGGTACCTATTTCTTTAGGTTCAGATGCCTTAGGAGGAGCTATTAACATAATTACAAGTAATAAGAAAAAGAATTATCTGGATGCCAGCTATAGCATAGGTTCTTTTAATACACATCGTACAGCTGTAAATACGCAATTCGTAAATAAGAATAATTATTATTTAAAGTTGATTTCTTTTTACAATTATTCTGACAATGATTATGAAATGAAAGATGTTCCTGTTTTTGATCTCGAGTTAGGTAATTTTTTAGGAAATGTTGATGTCAAAAGATTTAATGACGAATATACTTCGACAATGGTATCGCCAGAATTTGGAGTTTTTGATAAATCATTCGCAGATCAATGGTACTTTAGAGTAACCGGAGCTTATAATAAGAACAATTATCAACATCCTGATAATAACATATTACGAGTTTTAGGACAGTTTAATACCGAGGGAAAGACGTTGTTGTTATCGACATCTTACCGCAAAAAAATACATAAATTAGAAATAAAAGCATCAGGTCTTTTGGGCTGGGTCAAAGAAACCAATGATGACACCAGTATACGTAAATATAACTGGACCGGAGCTTTTATAGAACGTAACCCTTTGGATCAGTTGGGAGAATTGGGATCAGTAAGATCCTTATTCAAACTTACAGATCGTGTTGCCAGCAGTCAGGTAAATGCAAAGTACTCACTAAAAAGAAATCACCTCATAGAAGCTAATTATGCGTTTAATTACTTAAAACGTAAGGGCGAAGACGAGGTAAATCCACTGAATGCTGCTTTTAGAGCTCCGGGAGTATTATCAAAAAATATAGCTGGATTGGCCTACACCTTAAAAGGTCTGAATGACTTTTATAATCTAACTTTTTTCGGGAAACAATATTTGTTTTCTGCCCATCAAGAAAACATTACAGGAGAGAAAATAGAGGATGTAGATTTTTCTGGTACTGGTTACGGAGCATCTTTGTCGGTGAGTCCTATAAAAGAATTATCTGTAAAAGCTTCTTATGAAAAAGCATATAGAATTCCTGAAAGTTACGAGCTGCTAGGAAATGGATTATTTATACGACCTAATTTTAATTTACAACCAGAAGAAAGCGATAACATCAATCTGGGGACACGTTTAAATACTTCGTTTTCCTCGTTTAAACTAACTTTTGATGCTAATTTCTTTTATCGCAAATCGATCGACTTTATTCGACTAAAAAGACCCGAAGGTGTCTTTAGTGAGTTTGATAACATTACCAATGTATCTTCTACCGGCATAGAATCGGGGATTAAAACTGTGTTTAAGGATAAAATCGAAGCTCAGTTTAATATCACTTATCAGGATATTATCGATAAAGACAGGCTAGACGAAGGCATCGAAAACGCGGCTTATAATAGTAGAGTACCTAATATCCCTTATTTCTTCTTTAATACCAGGGTGGGAGCTAAATTCTTAAAAAATAAGCTGTCGGTATATTGGAATTATTCGTTTACAGAATCCTATTTCTTAAAAACCGAAAACAACGGTAATCCTCTCGATAAAAACGATATTCCTGCTCAAAATGTGCATGGATTAGATATAGATTATAGTTGGAAAGCAGGAAGGTACAACCTTTCTGGGTCGATAACCAACTTAACAGATGCTTTGGTGTTTGATAATTTCAGAATTCAAAAACCAGGAAGAGCATTTTACTTAAAACTTAGATACTTTTTACAATAGATGAATTTCACTTTTTAAATTAAATATAATCATGAAACAATTAAAAATAAATATTCTAATATTAGCGGCAATGTTACTTGGATTGGTAGCATGTAGTAGCGATGACGATGCTCCTGTTCCCGTTTCTAATCCTGATCCTGATCCCGATCCAGAAGTAGTAGAACCCGAAGTAACGGGGCAATCTTCAAACGGTTTTGTTATGGCGTTAAGGACAACAGGAGATAACGAAACAGATTATATCGTAAGTAAAGAAGATATAATGACAGGAGAAATCTCTGCAGCAGGCACAGGGATAGAACTTACCAGCTGGAGGTTTTTCTATCCTGTAGGTAAAACACTTTTTACCACGGGATATAGCGAGGATAACCAGGGAGCTGCTTATGCAGATAATGGTAAAGGATTCATAGAAAAAAAGGGAGGTTTTATTTTTGAAAATGCGTTGGAAATGTTTGGTGCTGGAGATGATCAAACACTTTTGGCCATGGAGATCGCAAGAAATTTACCTACCAGAAGATTACATATTATCGATGCAGAAACAGGGCTTGTAAAACAAATTTCTAATATTAATATTTTTGTTGAACCTTCAATAGACCCTAGAGAGACTAAAATTTCATGGCCTACTGCTTTAAAGGTAAGAGGAGATAAGTTATTTATTCCTTTCCAGAAAATAAAAAATGAGTTTGATGATAAAGGAACCGCTGTTGATCTTGGTACTACAGATCCAGATGAAGCTTTTGTTGCAGTATTTTCATATCCAAATATAGGAAGCGATCCAGAAAAAATTATTAGCGATAGCAGAACCAGTAATATTGGGGTAAACGGGGCTACGACCGGTTTGATCGAAGCAGATAATGGTGATTTGTATTCGTTCTCTTGTGGGGCAGTTATGGCCGGTTTCTCTGCAGCATCCACAAAACCGTCGGGTATCCTTAGAATTAAAAACAATGAAACAGAATTTGATGACAGCTACTTCTTTAATGTAGAAGAGGCTACTAACGGAGGGAAGTTGTTTTCACTTGATTATGCAGGAGGTAATAAAGCGATTGCACGTATTCTTACCAATGACACTGGTAATAAGTGGGAAGCCTTTGGTAGAACTGTGTTTAACCAAAAATTGGTAATTCTTGATCTGGATGCAAAAACAGTAACGGATGTTGCTAATATTCCATTACATGCAAAACGTTATACATCCCCTATTTTGATAGAAGACGGTAAAGCATATGAAAGTGTAGAAACTGCAACAGATGCTTATGTGTACCAGATCGATATTGCGACGGCCACCGGTACCAAAGGAGCTAAGATTGTGGGTAAAACTATTAAAGGTTTCTTTAGACTAAAATAAGGTAATCTGGATTAGATTTTCCTTGAGTTTAGTTAGGATTTCGTTTAGAATGATAAAAATATTGAATGTCCGTAATGTATAATAACTCATTATTGTCAACCTGAACTTGTTTCAGGTTCTAGTTATAAGTTAGTACTTATAAATGTAATAAGATTCCGAAATAAATTAGGAATGACATTGAAAGTATCAGTGGTACACAAAACGGATAATCATATAAAAATATAAAAGGTGTAACTAACTAATCTATATTTTGAGAAGGAAACACTCTCGGGTATAAGCATACTCGGGGGTGTTTTTGTTGGTTTTTTAAAAAAAGTGATATGTCATCAGCAAAAAAGAAAAATACACGTAAAACCATTTTACAATTACATAAAATACTAGGCCTGATTACCGGTGTGGTTCTTTTTGTAGTATCCATTACAGGATGTTTATGGGTGTTTAAAGAAGAGATAGAGAGTTTTTATGATGATTATAAATATGTAACTCCCAGGCAACAGGATGTTATAGTGGCTTCTAAGGTCAAATCTATAGCAGAGCAGGTGATACCTAATAAAAACATTCATGGTGTAATTTATGGTAAACCCAATGAAGCTATCGAAGTTGTTTTTTACCAGGCAGCACCAGAGCTATTTTATCAAAGTGTTTTTATAGATCCATATACAGGGGATTTTATAGAAAGAGTAGATCATACCACTGGTTTTTTCGCATTTGTATTAAAAGGACATATTCGTTTATGGTTACCAGAAGCCATTGGTTCGAGGATTATATCCTATTCGGTTTTATTGTTTTTGATAATTTTAATTAGTGGGTTATTTCTTTGGTGGCCTAGAAATAATAAAAATTGGCGTCAACGACTAAAGTTTGATTGGAATAGTAAGACCCGTTGGAAAAGAAAAAACTTTGATTTACATACTGTTACAGGCTTCTATATATCTTCTCTGGGATTAGTATTTGCATTTACAGGATGCGTTATGGCTTTTAATTGGTTTTACTTTATAGCTTATGTAGCAACAGGAGGAGATAAAGCACCACAGTTTATTATGCCCAATAACGAGAGCGAAATAGTGATCAATACAACGAATACTCCTGTTTATGACCAACTAATTTCTAGGTTGTATAAAACCCATAAACATGCACATAGTTTCGAACTTCATTATCCAGAAAATGATTCGACCGCTGTGTTGATTGAGGTAAGTAATTCTAAAGGGCTCTATTATGATATGGATTATCTTTTTTTTGATCAAAATACCCTGAAAGAGATAGAGACCGCCAGTATTTACGGAAAATATAAAGATGCTCATTTTGCAGATAAAGTAATACGAATGAATTATGATATTCATATCGGATCAATAGGTGGTTTAGCCGGTAAAATCATCGCGTTTTTGGCGAGCTTGATTTGCGCAACACTACCTGTTAGCGGAATCTTATTGTGGTATGGTAAAAAATACAAAAAGAAGAAAAAACCTGTTGTAAAATCAACGATACGGCAAGTTAAAGTGGCAGGGTGATATCAGGATAAAATCTTAAATAATTGTTATAAGATGTTTTAATAAGAAAAGAAAAAGAAGATTCTTGATTTGTTTCGAATGGATTATGATTCGGTTTGCTATGACTATCGTATATATTTACTTTGGAGAAAAGTGTTACTAAACATAATTGATATTCATTTTCGATAACAAAATTGGTAAGAACCTTCTTTTTAATTCAATTTTGACATTAACGTGATGTTTTTATCGACAATGTTACTGTTTATTGGTGAGCTTGATGATTACGTTTCAAATATAAATAGGATCTTTTCTTTTTTTCTTCAAGTTTCGATCAGTAGAATGTAGCTGTCTATGAATGGTTTTTATCTAAAGTTTATTGTTTTTAAGAAAGAAAAAGAAAGCTTCTGTGATTATTTGATAAGCAATGGTTTTTAGCCGGTTATAACTCATACTATATGATCTTAGGGGTAAAGTGGGGAATCTATAGCTTGCGTTATTTTTATAAAGCTTTCTTTTTCAGTTTCATTTTGACATTAGCGTGATATTTTTAAAGAACAATGTGCCTACGCAGTTGTATTATTGTAATCCTTGGGGTAATCAAGTTTATTATGCAGCAAACGCAGGGGTTGTTGTTCCAAAAACTTCTATGATAGGATCCTGAATAATAGTTTTGTTAGTATAGTTTAAATTTTGAAGTATGTTATAATTAAACCAGATAGATACTAATCTGTAAGGAATTTCTAAAGAATCTTTTAGTCCTAATTTAGAGTCTTCCATATGTACCCATCTTTTTAAAGGCTGTTCGTAGATTTTATTCATGATGGTTGCTTTTCCAAAATGTCTTTTCATTTTAATAAACATTTCTACATCGAATAACCATCTGCTAAAAAAGTTTTTATTAAAAATTACAGGTACAAGTTCTGCTTTAAATACTTTAGCACCGCACTGTGTATCTTGAATAGATAGTCCTAGTATAAATACGATTAGGATATTGATTAGTTTAGAGATCATTGCTCTTACTCCATTTTTTTTAATAGTTTCAGAAGCATTTTTGGCTCTGGATCCAAATACAAAACTTAATTCTTTATTTGTTTTTAATGTTTTTAAAAGTCCATCAAAGTCTTCAAAATCTGTAGATAAATCAGCATCGATGAATCCAATAAATTTAATATCACTTCTACTGTGGAGGTATCTGGCACCTGCTCTTACTGCTGCTGCTTTTCCAGAGTTCTTTTTGATATCGATAACACTTACTTTATTAGTGTCTATAGATTGTATCTTCATTAATACATCTATGGTGTTGTCTTTACTTCCATCATTTACGAAACATAAATGATACTCATTTTCTTCTTTTATAAAATTGATAAATGCGGTTACATTTAATCTGTTTTCTTCGTTATAGCAAGGGATGATAATTCCGGTTTTCATAATTGATTATTTTAGGATTACATTTCAAAAGTAGGCACGATTCAAGCTTTTACTGGGGAGATTTCGGCGAGTCGGGTGTTGCTTTCGGTGAATGGTTTTTATCGAAAGACATGCCATTCGTCTAAACCAAACTTTATTGTATATTTAATATCGAAAACTTATGGCGAGCTTTTATGGATAAAACCACCAACAGGTATTTAATCAGTGCATTACTCATTGGGGTGGTTTTTCATGGCACTTCCATTTTTTTTACCTTAGAGTCTACTTACGATGCACTTATTCATTTATTTTTTGGAAACCACTATGCCAATAATTGGTTCGAAACCTGGAACTATAGTTGGTATACAGGGTTTACCGTTATGGGGTATCCACCACTGGTACATCAAAGTATAGGCTTGCTTTCGTATATAGGAGGACTTAAGTTTGGTTTGTTTACGGTAGCCATTATTGCTATTGTTCTTTTTATAACGGGTATCTATCGTTTTGCCCTATTACTTAGCTCAAATAGGAAGGTAGCGGGATATACCGCAGTTCTAGCGGTATTTTCTTCTGCATTTATAGAGACACTTCATATTTTTGGGCAATTACCTAGTATCATAGGACTGTCTGTGTTATTGCATGCATTGCCAGAGATTTATCTCTGGTTAAAAATAGGTAGGTATATGTATTTGATAAATGCATTAAGCCTTATTGCGGTAACAGTGACCTCTCATCATGTAACTCCAATTTTTGGAATGATTTTTTTTATTTTTCCATTAATAGGGATGGTACTAATGGATGTATCCAAAGAAAGGGTAAGTACTTATCGCGAAATTAGATTCGTAATATTTATACAAAGTTTTTTATCTCTGTTTAAAAGGATTGTAGGGTTTGGTTTTGGAGCACTGGTGTTAATTATTGTTTGTATTCTTCCGTATTGGATTAACACCAAAAATAACCCGATTACACAAGTACCTATCCCACATGGATCTCGAGATAATTTTTTAGAAGTAACATCTTCTGGATTGGTGTTCTTTTTAATACCATGGGGTATATTGTTGTTTTTTATACCTTATATATGGTATCGTTTTTTTAGTAAGCGCTATTTATTTTTTGGCCTGTCCATTACCCTATTAACTATTTTAGGAACAGGAGGCACGACCCCAATACCCAGGACGATTTTGGGAGATAATGCATTTGATATCCTTACATTGGATCGATTTACCTTATGGGCATCGATCATGGCATTGCCTATGTTCGGGGAATTTACTTATCGCTTTATAGAAGGTGATATTAAAGAAAAAGTAGAAAAAAACTATGGTAGTATCTATTATAAAATAGTGGCGGGAGTATGCGCTACTATGTTATTAGCCATTACACTACTTACCATGAGTTTAGGATATTTTAGACCACTGCAACCCCAAAAAATCAAGATGCTTCCTATTCAAAATTTTTTGAGCCAGGATCAGCATGATAAGTGGCGATATTTAACTTTGGGATTTGGAGATCAAATGGCTTGGTTATCGGCACAAACCAATGCAATGACAGTAGATGGTAATTATCATTCTGCCCGAAGACTTCCAGAATTAACCACCAGAGCTGTAGAACGTCTCGAAAATTCAAAATTTAGAGGCGTAGAAGGGATAGGGTCCTTACAGCAGTTTCTAACTGTACCCGAGAAATACAACCTTAAATATGTGTTTTCTAATGATAAATTCTACGATCCTATTTTATACTTCTGTGGGTGGCAACGATTGCGACAGTTAGAGAATGGGATTATGGTTTGGGAAAAATTAAATGTTCCTCCTTTATCCAATATATTACCCAAAGAAGAGGTAGCTACTTTTCAGAGAATAATGTGGGGACTAATTCCTGTAAGTACAGTTGTATTGGCATTTATGATCAATATACGGTGGATATGGATTCATGCATTAAAGGTAAAAAACAAACGCTTTCCGGTATACTTTAAATATGGTATTCTTTATAGGGACTTTAAAAAATATCTTTTAAAAATATCTTATATATGGGGCATATTGATCCTTGCCATAGCAGGAAATGGTCTGTATCTAATCTATATAAGGTCTGTTAAACAGATAAACCCTGTGAACGTGACAGAAGCGTATTATGATGCATTGGATTTTAAAGAATTTAAACGAGCTTATTCGTATATAGATCCAGAGAGTCATAAGACCATTGATCAGTATATGTTAGAAGTGGCTGTAATAGATGGATTGTTAAGTTCGTATGCCAAGATGGATAACATCAAAATATTGGTTACTGCAAAAACCGATAGCACCGCCAAGGTAAAAGCTGTTACGCATTGGGTAACCCCACTAGAAAAAATCGACAAAGTATATCATCATGAATTGGTAAAATACGACAAAAAATGGTTTGTCAAGCCATTATCATATGATTTGGATATTCCACCAGATCAATTATATACCAGAAATATTACTACCTATTATAATCATGGGCGTCGCAGAGTAAGTTCTGAGCAAACCTACCACGAAGATGTACTTAAGCAACCTGTATTAGAAGTATTGTCGGCAAAGATTGTCGAATACAAAGACCAATATATGATTATAGGTGAGTTACAAAATATAGACAATGTACCAGCAGATGTTGTGGTAACAGGTACACTTTATAATGATAAAAGTGAAAAATTAGCAAAATACAATGTCAAACACCAAATGAAACATAAGCTATTGCCTAAAGAGATCACAAGTTTTAGAATAAATTTTGAAGGGATTGCCTGGATGAATATAGAAGAAAGTAAACCAGATACCTTCGACCCCAATCAGTTTACATCATTAGATTTTAAAGAAGTTCCTACCCGTTTTAATCTACAATGTGCAGGAAATGTAGCCACGGTAGACTTATATAAGGAAGTAGCAATTAACGACCTTTCTATAACCGATAATCATATCGAAGGAGTACTTTTTAATTCTGGATTAGAAGAAGTTACGATTCCCATGCTTTTGATCTCATATTATGATCAAAATCACCAATTGGTATGGATAGATCATCAATACCTAAGAGAAGGAATTCGTCCACAACGCAAACAGTATTTTAAGTATACATTACTAGATGTATCCTGCGTAAATTATTTTGATCCCGATATGAAGAATGTTTTTGTAAATGGATTAGAGAATACACTAATTAGTGATAAAGTGGTTCCAGAAAGAAAAGAAGAGCATAAATCCATTCAGTTTTTACCAATAAACGGAAAAGGATTTAGCTATATTAAATTAGAAGTTAATACATATATAGGAGCGCCCAATTAATGAGATTATTTAGAAAAAATATTATTTTCTTAGGAAGTGTCATCTTTAGTTGTGCAACAAGTATCGCCTTTACGACCTTTTATACCAAGCCAAAAGAAGTATCAGCAAAATTGGTGAGCACCCAAAAAGTATTTGAAGCTGGAGAGACTATATCTCTGGACTTTGAGCTAAACACTCCTGTAAAAACTACACTTTTTTTACATACCTCTTTTGGAAGCGCCAGCATTGATCCCGTAGAACCTACCACCACTCGATTTGTTATTCCCAATTTTATTGCTCGCAAAAAAGGAAAAATATCGTACAAACTAATTTATGAATCAGAGGTTTTAGTAAAAGGAATGATCGATGTAATAGCCAATACCAGAACAGAAGTAAGTTTAGAATCCTATATAGGTCCTCCTAGTATTGTTGCAGGAGGTAAAGATTATACCATGCATGTGGTGATCCCAACAGATGCCTATGATAATCCTTTTCCAGACAGTACCGTGGTAGCTATCAAACATCAGTTCATGAAAGTAGAGAATGAAAATACCCTATACAGTAAAGATATGATAGCTTGGAAAAATATATTTTCTTATAAACAATCAGGAAGATTACTTCTATTTTCTAAAGTGGGGGAGACTGCCTCTAAAGAGTTTTCTGTAGAAATGTATCCAGCACTACCCGAGGATTTTGTGATTAGTAGCGATCGAAAACATGTATATGCAGATGGTAATCAAATTGCAGAACTAAGCACATCAATCATAAAAGATATGTATGGTAATGTAGTGAGCGACGGTACCCTGGTTCAATTTGTTATAAAAGATGCTAGTGGCGCTATTTTACAAACACAAGGGAGTACCCTATATGGCAAAGCCGTTGCCAGAGTACTACATCCTGACCACAAGGATACCTGGCAGATAAAAGCCTATGTATATGGTATGGCAGAGAGTAATGAACTTACACTGTCTTACCAGCCCATTATAGATGACTTTGAAGTAAAATTTGCGAAAGAAAATCGTGAAATTGTAGTGGGACCACTGGTAAGTTTTATGCAGCAGTTGATTCCAGACGGTGCTACTGTAAAGCTTATGATTTTTAAAGAACAAAAAAAGATAGATACCAAAATTAGTACCTCGTCCAATGGTAAGGTCAGGTTTTTACTAAAGGATGGATTTTATGAGGCAGGAATTTATGATATTCATATATCGGCACTAGGAGTACAAAAAAAATATAAGAAAGTATTATTGCAATGATACATAAGAACAGAACTATATACAGATCACTTATCATAGGTTCCTTTATAGGAGTTCTTATGATACTTATTTTTGGTATCAGTCAAATATTATCTTACCTAAATACGGGGGCAGATCGAAGCACGATGTTACATCAAAGCTTACAAAAAGAAAAAGTATATTTTCCTAAGCTGGTATGGAAAGATACCCTAAACCCTGGGAGACCTATAGAAAAACAAACCCTGTTAGATATCGAACAGGATTATCTGAATGCCTGGTATATACGTAATGTGGCGTACCAAACAAATACCATAGATGGAGTCGAAGATTATTATACCAAAAATGCAAGACAGCATATTTATAATTTGGTTGCTTATAATCGGGATCGCGATATTGAGATACATAGCACCACTCTAGACCATAGTATTTCATTAGATTTCTATAGTGCAGATGGTCAGTTGGCGGTCATAAGCGATAACCAAGTACAAGAATACCAGCGAGTATACCAAAAGCAACAATTACAGCTAGAAGAAAAATTACAATCTAATTATCAAATGCTCTTACTGCTCGAAGATGGCTTTTGGCGAATTCGGCATATGGTCAAAAAAAGTGTAGATGACAGAAAATTGATAAATAGGACTCAAGAGAATGGCTTTGCCAATATCATTGACGGTAAAATATATCTAAATAATAAACAATATAAGATAAAGGGAATCAATTACTACCCCCAGGAAACTCCTTGGAATATGTTTGGAGACCATTTTGATAGCAAGGTTATCGCCAAAGATTTTGATATCATCAAAAAGGCAGGTCTTAATACCGTTCGAATTTTTGTGCCATATAAAATTTTTGGTAGAGGAAAAGTACGTCCAGAGATGTTAGATCAATTCGAACAGGTATTGGATAATGCAGCTTCTAAAAACCTGCAAGTTATCGTTACTCTCTTTGATTTTTATGGAGATTATTCTGTATTAGATTGGACACTCACCCATCGACATGCAGAGCAAATAGTAAGTTCTTTTAAAGATCATAAAGCTATTTTGGCTTGGGATATCAAGAATGAACCTAATCTGGACTTTGCATCCAGAAAAAAAGAAAATGTAGTGGCTTGGTTAAGTGAGATGATCGATCAAATAAGACAATACGATTCTAATCATTTAATAACCATAGGTTGGTCTGATATGACGTCTGCAGCTATATTACAAGATAAAGTAGATATGGTATCCTTTCATTATTATAAAAATATAGATGATTTTGAAACCAACTATCAGCAATTGGTTTCAAAAATTGATAAGCCACTGGTACTACAAGAATTTGGATTGTCATCGAGTAGAGGGTTATGGAGTCCTTTTGGTGCTTCAGAAAAAACACAAGCTCATTATTATGAGCAGTTTCAGAAAATCAACCAGCAAAATGACATACACTATCTTTCCTGGACATTGTATGATTTTAAAGAAGTACCAAGTAGTGTAGTCGGTAAATTACCCTGGCGAAAACATAAACAAAAACACTTTGGGTTTATAGATAGCAACGGAAAGAAGAAACCTGCTTTTGAGTTTATAAGGGAATAATACTATTTTTAGAATAAAATTATCTACTAAACTTATCACTTATAATGGGTAAGTGCTAGGCGAACCATATAAAGCTTACCAAGCACTTACTTTTAACGTGAATATCGATATAACTTAAATGCTAACATTAGCATAATTGTTTAATAATAATTTTGTTATGTTTCCTCTCTCTCGGGGAGAGGATTAAGGTGAGTGAAAACTATTGTAGAAAACCCTCATCCTTACCTTCTCCCTCAGAGAGAAGGAACTAATTAATATAATACTCAGTCAGTTTTAAGCCAAATTCACGTTACGTTTAGTAACTCAGAAAAGTATACTTAAAAATAACATTCTAATGCCTGGGAGAGCATACTCGTTCACCAGTACAGGTATTTCTACGACATACCCTAAATGCGCTTATAGAAACAATTTTCCATTCACATTCTGATCCTCCTTGTATGGTTAATTGTGCTTGTTTAGAGATTTCTTTTACTCCGTTAATTTTGATCAAAGTTTTCATAATATTAGGTTTTAAGATTTCTTAAAACTACTACTTATCTAGCTTCTTGTTTTTTGTTTTGTATGTACTGTAGCTCATAATGTACAAGAGGTAGGTTTCAATGTATAAATGGTAATATGGGATATAATATTCTCCTCACTTCTCATGTTAGTGTGTCTTACTCTTGTTACAATAAAGGTTTGGTTCGCAAAGAAAAAGTGTTCAAAAAACGGTTTTCAAAATAAAAAAACACTCTTTACCTATAGAAAAGAGTGTTTTACAATAATGACGAATTAGCCTGGTTCTGGGGTGTCCTACCCACATGGGTAGTAAAAGGTTTATATCGAAGCTCCTTTATATACTTCTTTGGCTTCAGCTTTTTGCTGTATAATGCTGTTAAATTGTTCGAGGTACATGGCTGTAATTTTACTCATAGGTAAGGCTGTAGCCGCTTTGTAGTTTGCATTCCCTAACGCGATACGATAATTGGGATCGAGTACAATTTTTTCTATGGCATCGGCCAGGCTATCGACATTGGTAGGGTCAAAGAACTCACCACAGTACCCTTCTTCTTTTACCAATAAACTAAGATCTCCTAGATCTGGCATCACAACAGCTTTGCCATAGCTCCCAGCCTGGTGTAATACTCCAGAGCTACCCGTTGTAGAGGTGTAAGGAAAAACTACCATAGCACTTTCTTTAAAGATACGAGGCACATCGGCTTCGTCTACATAACCGGTAAATCGAAGTTGAGGGACATTGGCATATTTTTCTTTCATAGACTGTAAATATCCTATAGCATTAGGATTATCGGTACCTGCAATTACAATTTCTAATGTTTTTGAGGTTCTTGCACGTGTTTTTTCTACTGCTTCGATTAGAATTTCAACTTTTTTATACGTACCAAATTTCCCAAAAGTCATAATTTGTAAAGGCCCTGTGGGTAAGGTGTAATTCGGCTCTTCTGGTAACTCGAAAGTACCGTGCGGGATTTGTACAATATTGGTAACCTTGTATTTTTCTTTTAAAATATGAGCATATTTATCGATGGTGACAGCGACCATATCGGCAGATAGGATAAATCGAGTTAATAAGGTGCCTATACGGTTATATATTTTTTGCAAGATTTTGTTTTTTGTAAACCCAGAACTTTCCAGATCTACCTGCTCCATGATATTATGTAACAATACAATGGTAGGAATATTAAACAATACGCATAGTTTGGGTAATAATAGTCCTAAAGCAGCGGCTATTTTTCGATCTCCAAATTTCATGAATTGTAGATTAAACAGGATGGCATCAGGTCGCGTTTCTCTAACTGCTCTCATCACTGTAAAAAAATTGGCATAACTGTTAAACTTCCAACATTGCTTAACGGTAACTTTACACCCATTTTGATCGAGGTTGGTATGCGCTTTGGCAGGCAAAACATCGGTGAGTAAAACAAGTTCAGAAACCTCTGTCTGTTGTCTAAAATGTTTTACCAAGTGGTAGGCATATTCGTTTAAAGTTACCTGGCTAGGTGGGTAGGCGGTTACAATGGCTAATTTCATCTGTATAATGTTTTTTTGGGTTTTATTTTCTTAAAAACAGACAGAGACGAATTAAAATCGGGAAGAAATCTTATTGGTTAACAGGTTTCAAGATTTTAAGGACGAATGGGGTACGTCATTTTTGATGAATTTACTTAAATTTAACATATATTGGTAAAATAAACAACTTACATATAAGAATTTAGTAAAATATTTGTACGAATGGTTAAAAATGTCTGTTATGAATCATTTGGGTTTAATAATCTTCTCTAAAAATGTGGTTCACCTTGTTTTTTCTAAAGGCTTGAGCAATTATAGTATTATCCTTACCCAATACAAATAGTATTTTACTTCTTCTGTTTGCTTTTGCATAAATGTTTTTTAATACTTTTACTGCTTTTTGATCGATTTGTTTTACTTTTTTTAAAGACATCACCACTTCTTCATAGTGATCCAGTAAATAATTAAAATGCTTTTCTACTTGTTCTGTGTTTTCTAAAGTAAAATTTCCTATTACTTCGAATGTTCCTGCTGTATTTGTTATTTGTAGTTTCATCATTATTTTATTTTGAGGGTGGATATTTTTATGCCAGTTCTGATTTGAATTTGCTCATAAGAAAACAATGCCGTTTTATTGGGTAAATTCAAGTTAGAAATGGTATTACACAAAATCACTTTTAAGTAGGTAGCTTACCTTACCAAATGCAGTGTTTATTTTTTTATTTTCTTTACCAATCACATAAAAAATCTTATTGTTTTTCATCGCGTTTTTAAAAAGCTTGGTCAATGTTAAAACACCAGAAGCGTCAATCTTTTTTACTTTATCAATACATACGATGATCTTATCTGTTTTGGTTAATAGTTTTTCAAAATGGTGTTGTAAAGAGGTAGCATTTTCTGCTACAATATTTCCTTTGATTTCGAAAATTTCTTGGTTTTTTATAATTTGAATCGCCATAACATAGCTGTTTTATAGGTTATTAATGATTCAAAGATGGAGTATTTTTGTTGCTCAATTAGACCCAATAAGATAGATGGTAAATTGCTGTCGACGAATGGAAAGAATACTTCGTTTAGCTTTTTTTGGTAAGTTTTTGATACCCGAAAAAATAGCAAATCTGAAACACCAAAAGAATGGCCATCGCAATGATTTGCATGATGACAACATCTGATAAAGTATTGTGAAACAAAATAATGAGTACTACTTGCGAAATTCCTAGCAACGCAGATAAGACGACAGGTATGTATTGGTCTATGGATAGAAAGTAATATGCAAAAATATTGGAGATGGCAAACAAAGAAGTGGCAACAGCATATTTCCATAATAAAGGAGCAATGCTAATATACGCTTTACCAAACATAAGTTGGATGACCAATTCTGGAAACAAGTAACACCCTATTACTATACCAATAGAAAGTAGTGTAATATATCCAACATACTTAAACAATATTGGATAATGGGGTTCTTTGTTTTTTTGTTTTTCTACTACCTTGGGTAATAAAAGCATCACAAACATCCATGCAACAAAATATACTACACGCCCTATGAGTGCTAACGAGGCATACAAGCCAGCTTCATAGGTATCAAAATAATGTTTAACGATTAAGATGTCACTATTGTTAATAATGATTTGAGTAAGCTCATAAAAGGCAGTAAGTAAAAAAAACTTCAGAATGTATTTTGATTCTGAAACAGGTAAAGTGTACTTCCCTTTAATTTTTAAATCTTTATGGCGAAAAGGCAAAAGTCCGAATAAAAAAGAAATGGTAATTCCTATAGCTACCAAAATAGAAGAAGGCAAACTTAACGCATATAAAAGCGCCAAGGTAAGAATAAGCCTGCTTAGCATTTCTCCCTGATAGGTAATGGCAAGGCGATCAAATTTTTTCTTTCCCTGAAATACTCCCCGATTAACACTCATAATAAAATAAATAGGTACACCAATACCAAAAACAAAAAACATTGTTGATGATTGTGTATTAAAAAGGAGTTGTAGTTTTTTTGAGAATAGAATCAATAACAAACCTAATAGTAACCCTATGCTAATAGAATACCGATACGTAATGGCAATAAAACTCTTAAATAAATTGTGTTCTAATAGAACAGAGAATTTTGCAGTAACCAACTGAAAAGTCATTGCTACAAATGATAAAACTAACAGAAAAGTAATTAACAAGGCCGCATCTGCAAATTGTTCTGGCCCAAGAATTCGTCCTAAAATTAAATTATATAAATAATTACCTCCATTAACTACAATAACACTAATCATGAACTTTTGCTCTGCAGTTAGTTTCTTGAAAACGGTATTTATAATCATATTGAAAAAGGCACTCTTTTTTAAAAAACTACTATACCAAAGGGTAGTTAGTTTATTAGTTTAATGGTATAGTAGTAGATCGGTGTAAATAGAGTATTGAGTTGGTTATTTATATGTATAAACTTTTCTTTATAGCACTACATGTATTTCCTGGGGTATTTATGAACGCCGACACATAAGACAAGTTTATTTTTTGTAATAGTTTATATGATCACCTTGGCATAAAAATAGCATCTGTTTGGTAAAGTTGGTTACGGTTATCTCTCAATATTTTTACGGAGACCTTAAAATAGTAGGTTGTAACTCAAATAATTTCTAATCTTAATCGTGTTTATAACCAAAAAAAATAACTACACTAATGATTTTTAGAAATCTTATTCGATTTTTGATCCCTCTTTTTTAAGATATGCTTACCTTAACAATAGTTAACCAACCTAGTACACAAAAACATGCGATCAAAGTTACTTTTTTCTTTCTGGTTATGTCTGTTTGTATCTCATGTCAACGTTGCTCAAAATATGCAAGAAGGGTTTGACTATTTAGAAACAGGAGATTATGCCAGAGCAAAATCTTTTTTTACTAACATTCTAAAACAATACCCAGATAACAAAACAGCGCGTTTATGTTATGGAAGATCTTTGGGATTGTTAGGAGATACTAAACAAGCAATTTTGGTTTTTACAGCTCTAAAGAGAATATACCCTAAAGACTTTGAGGTAAAACTGAATTATGCAGAATCATTACTTTGGGATCAACAATATGATGAAGCTCAAGCCTTGTATCAAATACTGATCGAAGAAAACCCAACAAGCTTTTCTGCGGTGTTAGGATATGCCAATACCTTATCTAACTTAAAGAAGTATAAAAGTGCTTTAGAATGGGTAAATAAAGCATTAGATATTCAAAACAAAAATCCAAACGCATTGTTATCTAGAAAATACATGCGTCTTGGATATGCAGATCAATTAGCAAAAAATAGGGAATATGATCGAGCACTGGACTTATTAGATTTAAATCTAATAGATTTTAAAAATGATAGAGATACTCAAAACAATAAAGCGGCTATTTTTTTTGCTTCTAATGAATTAAAAAAAGCAGCAACAATTTATAATGAGATTGCAACAACACCAAAAGATAGTATTCGTGCATTATTGGGATTGTCATTGGTCAGGCATAAGCAGTATAAAAATAAAAAAGCGCTATATCTGGCTGCGTCGGCAAACCAAAAAGTAATAACGTATAAAAACGATACTTCTCTTTATGTATCGACACGAGAACGGTACCTACAAGCTTTGTTATGGAATAGGAAATTTAACACCGCTAAAAGAGAACTACAGCAATTGCAATCCGAATATTCAAACAAAACTAGAGTATTGGCTTTACAGGCTACCTACGGAATGTACACCAGCCGTTTTACAACAAGTATTGCAACATATCAGGATATTTTAAGAAAGGATACGACCTCTTTTGATGGCAATCTGGGTATCGCAAATGCCTATAGAGCTACAGAGCAAGCTAAGCAAGCTTACACGTATGCTTTTAAGACGCTGGCCATTTATCCTAAACAAAAAGATGCCGAAACGTTGATCAAAACATTAAAAAAGTCTCACACTCCTTTTGCAGAAATAAAGACTGCTTTTACATTTGATAATGGAGATAATGAGGCAATTACTACTACTTTGCGATCAGAGATTCCTTTATCTGTAAAATTTACACCTTTGGTTCAGTATGATTATAGGACAACCAAAAATACCATAACCAGTAGCGAAGCTTTTTCTCATGATTTTTCACTTGGTTTTTTGTATAAGGTTACTTCTGGGGTTTCGTTACAATCCAGATTAGGCGTTACCAATGGTAATGGGTTTACCAATAGCTTTACAACGTTGATTGCAGAAACAGTTCTGAAAACAATACCCTTTAGGCTTCAAAATCTGGATGTTGGTTATAAGAGAGAATTACAAAACTTTAATGCTGATTTAATAAATAGAGAAATTTTAATGAATCACTATTTTCTCAATTATAATATAGCAACTAATATTAACCTGGGTTGGTATACACAATATATGTACACCTCTCAAACCGATGCAAATACCAGAAATCTCTTGTTTACGTCATTGTATTATAACATTTTGCAAAGACCATCATTAAAAGTAGGAGTTAACTATCAGTATCTTACCTTCAAAAACCAGGTTCCCTCTCTTTATTTTAGTCCTTCAAAATTTAATTTGGGAGAAATATTTGCAGAGGTAACCAGTGATTCTCAAAAGCAATGGATCTATAGCGCTAATATTGCTTTTGGCCAACAGTTTGTAGAAGAAGATCCCAGATCTTCGACTTTTAGAGCTACAGGAAAGCTGGGATATCGATTTTCTGATCGATTTGCAGCAAACGCTTATGGGTTGTATAGTAATATAGCTTCTGCAACAGCCGCAGGTTTTGAGTATATCGAATTAGGGTTTAGATTGAAATGGTATTTCTTACGTAAGCCTGTTTTCGATAAAAAAATAATGAAGCTAAAAAAATAACGAGGATAGTTATGTCACTATCCTCGTTACGACCCAAATCCTGAACTTAACTAATGCCTTTATTGTTGTATTAAAAATTTACCTTTATATTTTTGATTAATATTTCCTCTAATGATGTATTGATATACTCCCGGAATAAGATTTTTGGTAGAAAACGTTACGGTATTATTATATAAATTCATACGTTCTTGTCGTACAATTCTACCTATTATATCGATCACTGTAATTTCTACATTTTTATGAGCACCCGGTATTTGTAGTATCGTTTGTGTTGTAAATGGATTAGGATAGTTTTTAAGAGTGACAGTTTTGGTTTGTTCTATCGCTTCTGTCGCTAACGTTTCGTCGATATTTTCTTCATCGTTTTGTGCTATTTCTTCATTTTCATTTACCAAGGTCGAATCTGTTGTCTCTACATCAGTATTTGTCTCTTTTACAAAAGCTACATTCGCTACTTCTAAGAAAAATGGAGCGAAATTTTGATAATCACCTTGTACAGAAAATACAATACTTTTTAAATTTTCTATTGTTTCTGGCATGTTACTTCCGTTTTTAAAATCTGATAATGAAATTGTATGACTTTTCTTTTCAGTATTTTTAAGAGTATATCTAAGTCGATTATTCCAATCGGTCAATCCTTCTGTTACCAAAATGATCTCGATATCTCTATCAGTATGTAGTTCTAGTTGTAAGGATGTATAGTCCAATACATCTAAAGAAAGTTCTCCTGCTAATATGTTTCTAAAAAGATTGATAGTTTCTTTTACTTCACCTTTTACTGTTGCATTACGCTCGATTAGGTATGCTTCTTTACTTTCTAATGTAGTACTATGTTCTTTGATCTCGAATGTTTCTATCACAACTCCTTGCTCTAGATAATCAATGCCCCAGGGACCATCTGCTAAGTACAAAGCGTCTAATTGTAGAGACCCTTCTCCTGCCACAGAAAACCCTATGTCAAATAGATAACCCGTATCGATCACTACTTTTTCTTTATATGCACCAGTAAGTGTAATTGTTTTGGTTGTTTTTTGTTCTTTGGATTGTTCTGTAGTTCTGGTATTTCCTGTAAATGTCATTTGTTTTGCTCCCGTTTTATTAATAATGTTTAATGTTATCTCACCATTTGCGTAAGTACCATGCTGTACAAATACAGAAGGCACTCGTTTAGACATTCTGTGACTTCTTAAAGGTTTATTTATGGTAAACGAGCTAAGAATATGATTGGCTATATTAGCGACTTGAGAAACAGACCCTCCCCATACCTGGAAATTGGTATAGTCACCTTCTGGATAATCTTCAATATTCCATAAACTATATATTTCATTTTCTGAGGCTTCTTTTTTGATAGAAAAAGTTAACGCATATTCGATTTCGCCAGTTGCTCTCTCTATTTTTGTGCTTACAATAGTATGATTTTTAATGTCTACTGTTCGTACATCTAGCAATTTAGAACCGTTTAATCGATCACAAATGGTTTTGGAATGATCATAAATCGATCCTTCTGTCGAAGTTGCTAACGCTGCAGCAATTCTTTTATCACCATCATAATAATCTACAGAAAAAACTGCTTTTGCATTAGTTATCCCCAATAAATCATCTGGACTTGAAACATAGGTAGATTCGGTTCCGAATATTCCAGTTTCGGGAAAATGAATGCTAAGATCTTCGTTGTTTGCAGACCGATAGGACTTTGATCCAGGTCTAAAACTTTTTTGAGATTTTTTAGTATTAAAAGCAGTGTTTCTTTTGGTTCTTATAAAATTACGTTTTGCAATAAGACTGGCAAGATCCCCATTACTTTCCAGGCCTCCGTCATTGGCAGAAGTAACATCTGTCGCAGTATCAACATCTACAAAGTTAGTGGTTTTGATAGCCGTGTACGGACTGGCAGTAATATAAAATAAGGCATCGTTAAAATCTTGATCGCAAGATGCATAATCTCTTCTAATGTCTTCAAAACCAAGTATGATTCGTTCATTATCGGGATCAGATAATAATACGTTATGGTATCTTAGTGAAGCATCACTTTCTGGGTTATAATCGGGGTTAGAATGTAATTGCCAGTTTCCGGTCCCGATACACCCATTTGACCAGGCATCTGCTAATAATACCCACCCAATTCCTGTATTGGGAGGAAAAGTACCTATTTTTACTTTATCACCTACTTCTAACTCTCCACCACTGCTTACCGCAGACACATTAGGAAAGATAATAGTAATATCTTCTGGTACAGGCATGGATGGTGCCGGATTGTTAATGTCATAGGTATAGAACCCTAATGTATTTTTATATCCTGCTCCCTCTGCCACAAACGTAACCCAGATATCTACATTTTCTTGAGTAATCACATCGGTATCATATCCAGAAGATATATAATGTGGATTGAAATCAGGTACTGGGTACCCTTCTGGTAATGCATTGTTTACCATATCCAGGGTTTCTTGTGTTACCACATCTTGTCCATCAAGATAGAGTGGTTTACCCTCGGAAGAAAAACTACCTAGATAATTATACCGATCACATATTTCTGGCATCGGAAAACTATCAGGTGTTTGTCCTCCGTTCTCTGGAGCAAAACTACTTTTTCTAAGGTCAAAACTATCGTCTAGACCATCGTTGTCATTATCTATTCCAGAAGCAGTTGTTTCTGGAGTGCCATCTCCATCACTATCATAAGCTTCTGTGCTATCAGAGATACCGTTGTTATCAGAATCAAGATCCAGATGATCATAAGAACCGTCACCGTCGGTATCAACGTATCCATTAGTGGTATTTCCAAAATCAGCATCAAAAGCATCATCTAATCCATCTTTATCTTCATCAACATTTGATAGACTTACAAACGAAGTACTGATTTGTCCCTCTATGATATCTACGATTCCATCATTATCAGAATCAATATCATAGCAGTTATAAATGCCATCATCATCGGTATCTAATAATACCAGATTGGTACCTGTTTGGTCGGGATCAAAAGCATCTGCCAATCCATCATTATCACTGTCTTGATAAACAAGGTCTAATCCATTACAAATTCCATCATTGTTGGTGTCTTTATTACTTTGTCCGGTTTCTACGATATCGTAAATTCCATCATTATCAGCATCGATATCCAAAAAGTCAGGGTTACCGTCTCCATCTCTGTCAAAGGCATCTTGTACCACATTGTCACCATTACCACTTACGTCATCATCAAGGTAATTGTATAGTTCATCTCCGTCATCATCTCCGTATGGGTCAGCCCCGTTGCACTCCAGAACATTCGAGATACCATCTCCATCGGTATCTGCATCCATAGAATCTAATATTCCATCATTATCTTTATCTAGAGGCGAAATTCCTTTGGCACATTTAAACCCATCGTTAGAATTTGTGGTTTCCGTTAGATTTAATAAGGTTGCGGTTGGTGTGGCACTCTCATAATCGTTGATTAAATATAAACCTCCGTTGTTATCTGATAAATATAGCCTATTGCTAGAATCACCATAAGCAGCTCCAAACGTGCTTTTGGGTAATCCTGATACTGTTTTGCTAGAGAATACAGGAGTACCACTAGATAAGTCCCACTTGTATAACTGACCTCTACTACCTCCATAAAATGCACCATTCATGTATACAATGTCTGCACAGTTACTAGGAGAAGCCTTATCTGCCATAACAACTTCAAAAACTGGGGACGAGGTTCCATCGTAATCTTTTAGGTTAGTAATTTTATGAAAAGAGTTTTTGGTATTGTTTTGATACACCCATAAGTTTCCTTCATCATCTACATCTGCTGCATATCCTCCTCCAAATGCAGTAGTCCCCGCAGGGGTTAAGGCTCCTAGATCAATGACCATATCTTTGGCAATTCTCAAAAGGTGTTTGTCACTATTTTTGATTGCATATAGATAATTGTCAATTTCATTGTATCCTCCCGCATTGTATGAGGAATAAGAATGCAAAGCTTCAGAATAAGAACCGGTTATTGGGTTATATATTTTTAGTGATCCAGATATCACCTGGTAAAAGTTTCCATCATTGCAATCAAAAGATTGTTGAGCATAACCTAATATTGTTAGGAGTAAAGCTATAAGAGTAGTAGTTTTTTTCATAATGGCTATAGTATCTTGGTTTTATTGGTTTAAAATTAAGCGATACAAATAGTTTCTAAAGTGATTATTCGGTGAGTAGAAGTTTACTGTGGTCGAACGGAAAGAAGAAGCGGTCTTATACCGTTTCTTAAAACAAATTGTCGGATAGTTTACACCAGTTAACTATAAAATGGTACCTTCAAACTCGTTTATTTTTTCGTTCTATTTTCTTGTTTTTATTTTCGGTGTCAAAGGCTATGTAAATCAATGACAGGGGGTATAGAACAAAAAAGTAACTTCGTTTTCTATATGACATTTCAAAATAACTATGAAGAAGTAGACTAAAGAACATTTCTGTTTTTAGAGAGCCTACCTATAGATTTTTAATATGTATCTCGTGGGGTAATTTTAAAAGGGAATTATATAGTTGTTAATAAGGGTATATAAGATGATCCTTAACTATGTCGAAGTAGCTTATAAGAAATAATTATATACATCTTTATTATAGTAAATTGAGTCGTTTCATTAATTCGGGTCTATTAGAACGACTTACAGGTATTACATCTTTTTCGATTAGAACACTATTATCTTCAATATCGATAATTTTCTTAAAATTAATGATATAAGACCTGTGCACTTTTAAGAAAATATCGGCAGGAAGTTTTTCTTCTATTTTTTTAAGTGTAGAATGTACTGTGTAATTTTGTTTGTCTGTTTTAATCAAAATATAATCACCTTTGGCTTCTATTACACTTATAGTTGGTACATCTATTTTAATCAATCTTCGATCAATATTAATATACAGATCATTTTCTTCTGAAGTATTTTCTGAAGAAGAACTAGTTTCAGCGTCAACTTTTTCGACCGAATCAGAGGTGAAACTTTCTGCTTTTTGAATGGCTTTAAGAAAACGTGGTAGAGTTATAGGTTTTACCAAATAATCTACAATACAGTCATACTCAAAAGCTTCTAATGCAAAGTTTTTGTCAGACGTAGTAAGTACAATTTTTGGAGGATTTTTTAATGTTTGAATAAAATCAAAGCCTGTAAAATCCGGCATATGAATATCTAAAAAAATCAGATCTACCTCTTCCTTATTTAAGAATTTCATTGCTTGTATTGCATTAGAAAAATCTTCAATAAGATTGAGTTCCTCTACTTGAGTGCAAAGATGTTGTATAATAGATCTGGCAGTTTCTTCATCATCAACGATAATACAATTCATCAATTTTGGTTTTAAATGGTTTTAAGAAAATATTCGATGGTATCTAAAATTACTATAAATTTTGGATATAACGAGGGATTATTCTCTTTCAATCCCTGCTCAAAATCTGCGGTTGTTTGATAGCCTGTCTCCATACCAAACATTCCTATTTTATGTTTTAGTTTGTGAACGTTCTCTGCTGCTTGGCCAAAAATTTTGTTATCATAATTTTGCAAAAACTCTTTTTTTTCTTCTAAGAACTCACGTTTTGCAATGTCTATAATTTTTTGCTCAAAAGATTGAGAACCATCGGCTAGCTCTTTTATGTACGTTAAATTGGGGGTTTCTGACATGGTTATTGTTTTTTTAATGTAAAATAAAATGTTGTTCCAATATGCTCTTCAGACTCAACCCATATTTTACCATTATACAAGTCAACTATCTTTTTTACAATCGATAATCCTATTCCTGTAGACTCGATGGTTTGATCTAAAGTCTGAAAAATCTGAAAAATTTTCTCATGGTATTTTTTGGGGATTCCGGGTCCATTATCCTCTATAGAAAACAACCAAAATTGCTGATCATCTTCACAAGAAATTTTCACAATCCCTTTTTCCTTATCATTATATTTTACTGCGTTACTAATTAAATTTTGAAATAATTGTTGCAATCTAAACTTATCACCTTTGATTGTAGGTAATGAAGAGGTTATGTTTACTTTAATGTGATTAGGTATGTGTATTACATCTATTATGTCGGTAACAACTTCTTGAAGCGTTATTGTGTTTTTTGATTCTTCGGTTTGCCCAATGCTAGAATATTTTAGAATCCCTACGATAAGGTGATCCATTTTATCAACTTTTTTAAGTAGCATATTTAAAGAATCATTAGCGTTTTCATCAAGTACATCTGCATAATCTTCTTTTAACCACGTAATCAAAGCATTCATACTGCGCAAAGGAGATTTTAAATCGTGAGAAACGATATGCGCATAATCATTAAGTTCTTTATTACTTTTTTCGAGATTTTTCACCAAAATATCTCGTTGCTTTTCAGATTCTAATTGTTCTGTTATATCTTCGATCAATGCCACTTGATAATTGATGTTTCCATCTGTGTTTCTTACTGCAGCGACATTGGTTTTGGCCCAAAAAAAGCCGCCATCTTTCTTTAAATATCTTTTATTAACACTAAACTTATTGACCTGTCCTACATTTAATTTTTCCAAAAAATCTGCTGATTTTGCATACTCTTCTTTTAAAGAGATGTCCTTTACTTCCAGATTAAGTAATTCTTCTTTGTTATACCCTAATAGATTTTGAAAAGCTTTATTGGTTTGGATTATTTTTCCGAATTGTGTTAACACGATTCCAAGCGACGAGTTTTCTACAATTACAGAAAGTTGTGCTTTTTGCTCTTCAAAAATTTGTTGTTGTTTTAATTGTTCTGTGATATCTCTAACAATACCTTGAGCCCCAATAATTTTTTCATTTTTATCTTTAATTATACTCGCATTGATATGAACCGAACGTATTCCATTATGTTTGGTATAAACACGAGCCTTATAATCTGTAAAAGAGCCTTTGGTGATTAGTTGCTGAAAAGAAACCATAGCATATTGGTAATCCTCTTTATAGATTAGTTTTACGACATTTAGTTTTTCTTCAGAAATGTTATAACCAAACAATTCTACAGCTGCATGATTCATTTCTATTACATTACCGGCAATATCCATCAAAACATAGGCATCTACAAGATTATCAAAAACTCCTTGAAGCTCTGTTTTTTTTACATCGACTAAGTCCTTAAGCTTTTCATTGGCAGTTTTTAGTTCTTGAGTGATATCATATAATTCTTTTGATTTTTCTTCAAGAATTTTTTCTGCTTGTTTTCGGGCATTTTTTTGTCTCTGTAATGCTCTTTTTAATATTTCAATATTTTCATTATTCATTGGTTTTGACAATGCTAAATTTTACTTCGGTTCCGTCTGAGGCTAATTTTTCGTAAGAAATACTGGCTGTAGTATCAAAATGTTCAAACGTTTTACGCATTAACCCTAGTCCAAAGCTATACATAGCTCTACTAGATTTATAAATCATTACTAGTTTTTGGTCAGATTTTTCGATGATTTCGAAGGTAGGTAACTCGGCTTCCGGATATATTTTTTGTACTTCTACATGGATATGATTTTCTATAGAAGATAGTAGCTCAATAGGATCTTTGTATTTTTCGATTAGATCAGGATAACTGTTGGCCAGCACACTAAAAAAATGCTCTGCATAAGTCAAAAGCAAATCATCAATACTTAATCCGCTATGTTGGCTAAGATGTTTTAATAAACTTAACATTTCCGAAAAATCATACGTTCCGATAGCAGTATAAATACCTTTAGAGGGTAGGTTGGATTGTTCGATAATGGTATCAACCATTTCGAGTCCAAACTTGTCTTCGACTAGTTCCAAAAATTCTGTAAATACAATTCCTTTCATATATAATAAATGAGTTGGTTACTTGCTTATTAGTTCGTTAACACTCCAGTAATCGATCAAGCATTTAATTTTATGTGCATAATCTTCATACTTTAACGGTTTTACGATATACCCAGCAATCCCCGTTTCATAACATTCTTTAAGATCGTTATGATTATTTGAAGTACTAAGTATAATTGCAGGGGTATATTTTAATCTAGGATCTGATTTTAAAATTTTTAAAAACTCAAGTCCATTCATTTTGGGCATATTGAGATCTAAAAAAATTACATCAGGACATTCTTCCTTACATTCTAAAATGTGTAACGCTTCTTCGCCATTTTTGGCTTTGATTAATTTATGGGGGTATTTATTTTTTTTAAAAACCCGCTCAAATTTTAATCTTTCAATTTCGTCATCTTCGATTAATAAAAAAGTTAGTGTCATAGCTACTTTTCAAGTTTAAGTTAAAATATTTTTTTGAATCATGCTAAAGATGCCTCTTTTAATTGTCGAATTAAGGTGTTTTTCGTCTAAAATGACTTTTAGTGTAGTTGAATGGTAGTTTTATATCGATGAGTGGAACCTTAAAAAAAAGAGTGTTTTTAAGGTAGTAAATAAGTTGCCAAAAAGCGACAAGAGTTTATCGTTTGTGTAATTAAAATTGATATGTATATTAATGTATTTATAGGCGGCGACGACAGATGTTATCCTCATTTATTTTGTTTTGTTGAGTAAGGATAAAAGCTACTCATACAGTAAAACTTACATTTTATACAATCAGACCTACCATTTATACATTGTAAGAAATTAAATGCATGCATCATCTGTATCTTTACATGAAATTAATGAGATGTAGTTAGACTATTTAATCGGGCATCAAGTGGTTTAGTTGTTATTGATCAAAAATTTGGCTGCATCTCTACTTTTGTTTATTTGATGATATAGTAAGGTATTGATGGTGTTTAGTTAGTGAGACACTAAAAAAAGAGGCTTTCTTATGTGCTAAGAAGCCTCTTTTTATTTAGAATATTATTTTATGTAATTTCTTAAGAATATAAAGAACCAATATTACAAGAGAATGGATTTATTTCAAATCACCTTAAGCAAATAGTCTATATCGGTTTTATCGGTGGAGTCTATCTAAAATTTCCATTACTTCGTTCTTTTTTCTCACCGATACAGGAATATTTTCCCCATTTTTTAGCATTAAATAGCCTCCATCTGTTTTAATAAATGCGCTAATACATTGTAAGTTAACCAAATGACTTTGATGCACTCTTAAAAACTGATAGTTTTTAAGCATATCGGCAAAATACTTTAATGTTTTGGTTACAAAAATTTTTTGTCCATCTTTAAGATGAAATGCGGTATTGTTATTATCAGATTCGCAACGAATAATGTCATCCAAATTCACAATGATGATTTTGTCTAAAGTATGTAATGATATTTTATCGGGCTTTTGTTCTGGGGCAGACAAGGTTTCCTTTAAGATTGTTAAACGTTCTTTGTTGGGTTGTATTTGTTCTTTTGCTTTTGCCACTGCCTGAGCTAGCTCTTCATTAGAATAAGGTTTAAGAACATAATCTATTGCGGCAAACTTGAAAGCTCTAATAGCATATTCATCGCTGGCTGTTACAAAAATTATTTTTGACTTTAAATCAGGAAATATTTCGAGAATGTCGAATCCCGTACCGTCTCCCAACATAATATCAAGAAAAAGAATATCGGGCTGCGTAGTTCGCAATGCTTTTGCTGCTTCGACAACACTTTGGGCAGTATCGACTACTTTTATTTCTGGATGATTGGTCGTTAGAGTACTTTTTAGAAGATGCAATGCATCTGGCATGTCTTCTACAATAATTGCTGTTAACATAATTTTTTCTAATAGTCGGTTTCTAATGGTATTTTGAATGCGATTTCTGTTCCTGCAATAGAATTTCCATCTACAATTTCCTTAATATCTAATGAGTCTTTTCCAGAAATGGATTCAAGACGTTCTCTGGTAACGGTTAGGGCCATAGATTGGTGATCAGTTTTTGCTTTATTCTTTTGAGATTGAAAAATACCCAATCCGTTGTCTAAAATAGTACAATGTAAAAACTCTTCGGTAGTATGAAACTGTATTTTTAATTCTCCTTGGCGACTTCCTTTCAAAATACCATGCCTTACAGCATTTTCTACAAATGGCTGAATAAGCATTGGTGGAATCAAAATCTCCTCGGGATCCAGATCAGAATCTATAGAAATGGCATAGGTAAAAGATTTACTAGCCATTAACTGTTCTATTTCTACATAATGTTTTAGGGTTTGTATTTCCTGATCCAGGGTAATGGTATCTTTTCTAGAGTTATATAAGGTTTCTCGTAATAATGTTGCAAATGTATTGATGGTAGAATTCATACGATTAGGGTTATGAGTTCCCATTGCCTTAATGCCATTAAGTACGTTAAAAATAAAATGAGGGTTCATTTGTAGACGTAATGCCTTTTGTTCTAAAGAAAGCAAATGGTTTTGCATTTGTAAACGTTCTCGTTCTTCTTTGTTTTTTTGCTTTACTCTTCTAATGTAAGATAATCCATATCCTGCAATGATAAGGACTGTTAATACCAATATAGCAATTTGAAACCAAGCCTTTTTATAGATAGGACTATCTATAAAAAAATGAAAAGTGATGGGGTCACTTTCTTCCCACCGATAATTTCTTGATTGGGCAGAAAAAGAATGATTCCCGTAGGCTAATCCTGCCAGATTTTGTTTGTCATCAGACGACCATGGACTCCATTCAGAATTATTCAGCTTCCAACGATATGCAACATCATTAGGGTGGTCTAAATCTATTGTTTTGTAACTAAATGATAATTCGGTTTGATCAGGTTCGAGTTTTAAAACTTCATTGTAGTTTTTACCAACATTTAGATTTATAGAATCGACACTTTGGTAGGCGACTTCTATATCTTCAAAATATAAACTCGGTTTTATGGTTGTTTTTGTGGTTTCTGTAGGTTCATATTTAGTAAGACCATAGATAGCTCCAAACCATAAATTACCTATGGCATCTTTTGTGATTGCGTTGAGGTAGGTTTCAATTCCTAAAAAGCCATCATTTCGACCAAAATGAAAAACGTCCACGATTTCTTGTGTTTGATTTAGTTCGATTCTATCTACTCCTCGTTCACTACCTATCCATAAATTATCTTTATCATCAAATATCATTTGGTAGATATTATCAGAATACGGGCGTTTACGACCTTTTAGTTTTTTAAAAGAAATATCATTATCCAAAGATGACCACCATACTCCTCGACCAGCAGTACCTATGTATAGAATGTTTTTGTGAAAGAGTAAAGTACTTATCGCTGTTTTTTGTTTTAATACATTTCCTAAATGAGTTACCTTGTTTTTATGAATATATCCCATATGTCCATTCTGGGTAACATACCAAATCTTACCTTTAGGGCCTTGTTTCATGTCTTTGATCTGCAAGTCGGTAAGGCCATCTTTTATTGTGAATTTTTTTAATGATTTAATACGTTTTCTTTTCGAATTGTAAGTAAATCGACATATACCTGCAGAGTAAGATGCTACCCAAATGGTATTGTCAATCACTTTTATAGATCGTATCCAATCAGAGGGGAGTCCTTTATTATTATTGATTATATGATTTTGATAAACTGTTTTTGTAATCGTATCTATAGGAATTAATTCGATATCCTTTTTCTTGGTATAATTGGTATCCATTATGATACTATCTACTTGTCTTCTTTCTTTAAAAAGTATTCCTTTACCATCTGTACCTGCCCAAATATTACCATAATAATCACTGGTAATGGTTTTTATTTTTACTTCAGATAAACGTTCCTCCTGAGGGATGTGATGAACCCCTAGAGAATCTATTTTAACAAGTCCTGCATCAGAATTGGAGGCCCAGATATCATTGTTTGAAGAATGTACCGCATAAACACGATTGTTTTTTAAACCCGAATTTTGATCATAATGGATAAAATTGTTCTGAAAGTACTTATAAAAACCGCCTCCAGAAGTAGCAATCCAAATGTTTGATTGACGATCTAAGATACTTTTTCTAATATGAGAAATAGCCAAACCATTCTTTCTATTGATTCTCTTTTTTAAAGTTTCCTTCTCGGTATCTATTATGATAACACCATCATTATCTGTGGCCACCCATAACTCATTGTCATTATGAATGGACATGTTTGTAGTTCTAATCGATTTTTGAACCCAGTTATTTCCATAGGTTTTGGCCTTTGTGGTCAAAACCAATATACCTCTGTTAAAAGCGGCTGCAAACACTTTGTCATTATAAAAAACTGCTGCCGAATAGTTATAAGGACTATGTCTTGTGATAATACTTGCATCTTGGGAAATATCATTTAATTTCCACAATCCTCTGTTGGTTGCAATCCAATACAATCTGCCATCAAAAACGATATCATTAATGATACTTGTGTTGATTTTTGTATTTAGGTTAATTTTAACGAGTCCTTTATTCTTTTGATATTTATAGATGCCGATATTGGTAGCCAGATATATTTTATCAGCGATACGACATATTTTATTGATACGTGGTCCATCCAGATTTGTGAATTTTTCTTTTACCTTAATACTAAGTCCACTTTTGGTTCCTATAAAAAGACTGTCATTTACAAAAGCAAGCGAATGGATGTAATTTGATTGTAAGCCATCATTTTCATTCCATATTTTAAACATGTCACCATTAAACCGGCACAATCCACCTCCTTGAGTACCTAACCATAAATACCCAATTTTATCCTGTATTATGTCATATACTTGAGATTGAGGAAGTCCATCCTCCAGAGTGTATGCTCTTAGTTGTTTGTTTTGTGCTAGCAAGGTTTCGACAAATGTCAATAACAAAAATATAGCAACATAAATTCTATAGTTTGGATTCACAAAAGAAAAATCTGGTTAAAGACAAATATAATCAAAACTGATTTTTTTGTCGGTTAATATTCTCTTTAAAGTAAAAAAACCGACTCTGCCGGTTAAAGCAGGTCGGTATAATAAACAAAAACTTCCCCCTTTTGTTTATTAATTGAGTTAGAGTTAGTCTGTTATTGAGTGTAATTTGTATAGTTGAATTAGTGTTATGATTAATACCCCGCTGTAATGGCAGTTGTTTTTTTAGACTCTTCTATAGAGCCATTGTTCCATGCAAAACTTTGTTTTAGGTTTACATATTTTACAGCAGTAGTAGTTGTTTGATAAAATGTTTGTGTTTCGAGAATATTGTCATCAATACCGTATTCTTGATTTGGAAATATATATTGATAATCTGTATCAGAATTTTCGCAATAAACATTACTAATTTCTGGAAGCGTAGTAATAGAATTGTCATCTTTTACCATATAATAATAAGCGTCTACATGAGCACAGCAGCCAAGGTACTCTACCTCCATCTTGATCACCTTAGAGATCCCTTCTAATCCAGGGTTCTCTAAGGTGGTTATGAAGATGTCCTCAAAAAGTTCGATGTCTGTAATAGTTAAGGTTGCGATTTTATCATTGGTTTTTTCTTCAGCACGAATCAGGTTAACAACATATGAGGGGCGTTCTTTTCCCTGATTCATAATTTCTTTGGTATACGTATACTCTTGGGACTCAGAAAAAATCTGTTGAGCATTAATACTCTGAAAGCTTTGAAATAAAATGATAATGATAACTATATTTTTCATAACAGCCTGTTTTGAGGTTAGCTATTTGATGTAAAAGTAGGTTCTTATAGTTTTCTGTGACGGGAGCTTTTAGTATTCGTGTTGATCAAAATAGAATTCGTTTTTATTGATTGATTGGGTATACGAGGTATACTTTCTGCCCCTAGTGAAAGGTTAATTTTGTATCTTCACCATAATGATCTACACTTTGTTGATTATTAGGTGTGTTACCTGTTTTTGGGGATGTTTAAGGATTTTTTGCCGCTATTAACATATTTTTTTTACTAGCAACCAGCGTAAAAAATAATGGTCATTACTTATATGAATTTAGAAAGTAATAAAGAAAATATTAAATCATGAAAGTTATTCGTTATCGATCAAGAGGGCGGGATGTGCATTATCTTGAAGAAATATTAACCAAGTTAGGATACCAGGTGTATGTTTCTAATTTTTTTGGAAAAGATACTCATAGAGCTGTAATAGATTTTCAGAAGAAAAATGATTTGGTTGTTGATGGTATTGTAGGGCTTAAAACGTGGTCAAAACTTATCGAGGCAAAAAAGGACCTGACCATATATAATGATAAATTATTATCAGAACAGGATGTTAAAGATTTTGCTAATGAGTTGGGGCTAGAGTTAGCTATGGTCAAAGCAGTAAATGAGATAGAAAGTAGTGGCCGAGGTTTTTTGGTTTGCGGTCGACCAAGAATATTGTTCGAAGGACATGTGTTTTGGAAACAACTGAAAAAAAGAGGAGTATCACCAGAGCAGTTTGTTTCAGAACATAATAAGGATGTTTTATATAAAAAATGGACTAAAATTCATTATAAGGGTGGTCCAAGAGAATATGATCGTCTTGAAAAAGCCGATGGTATTTCTACAGATCCAGCTTTTCACGATGCAGCCTATAGCTCTGCTTCATGGGGGTCTTTTCAAATAATGGGATATCATTATGCTTCATTAGGCTATGACTCTATTGATCATTTTGTTTCAAAAATGAATAGTCATGAACGAGAGCATCTAAAAGCTTTTGGGAAGTTTGTTTCAGTTACTTCTTTCAAAGGGAAAAAACTACTCGATTGGATCAAAGAAAAAAAATGGGCAAAATTTGCAGAAGGTTATAACGGCCCTGGATATAAAAAGAATAAGTACGATACTAAGTTAAAAAAAGCATATGATAGGTATCGTATAGACGATTAATTAAGAAATCAAACAGATATTGTAAACACATAAAAAACTTTATATAGTGTTTTTTATGTGTTTACCTTATTTATGTATGTGAGTTATTTTATTGTTTTACCAATGAATAAAACGCTTTCGAGTCTCCGTTAAAAAGATCATAATCTACATCACCATTTACTCCTTTTAGTTTTTTAAGATCTGTTCGTTGCCAAAATGTCCAACCTGTTTTTTTCCATGTGTAAGGAAGGTAAAGTGTTTTTTGAGTATATTCTGCTATCCATAGTTTATACTTCGCAAATTTTGGATTGTTTAAGTATTCATTGCCAAAATTAGCGCTACAATATATAATAGGAGCAACCCCTAGTTTTTTTTCTACATAATGTAACCAATGTAATGTGTTTTTTTGATATCGTTCTTTGGTAATAGTTGTTTTTATACCTCCTTGCTCAAGATCCAATACAGGAGGTAGATCACCGATTTCAATTTGTTTAACAGCAGATACAAAATTTTGTGCTTGTGTTATTGGGTTAATTCCTGTTTCGTAAAAATGATAAGCTCCCCGATAAATACCATGTTTTTTTGCTAATGATCTATTTGTAGTAAATCTTGGGTCTTTAAAAGTATTTCCTTCAGAAGCTTTGATGTATACATAGCTTATTCCATTTTCCTTAATCTCATCCCAATTAATAGCTCCTTGAAAATGTGAAATATCAATACCTTGAATCGGAGATTTTAAGGGTGGCCTATTAATTGATTTTGAACTAGAAATAGTATCAGATTTTGTAGTAATCGCAGTTATAGAATCTGTTTTAGGATGGATGGTGTTTTCTGAAGTTTTTCTGTCTGCTTTACACGAAAAAAGAAAGGTCGAAAGTAAAACAAAGTAGAGTATTATTTTTTTCATGATAATGATTTAAAAAGTTGTTTTAATGCTTTGGGTAATCGAATTTATGAAATTTTGTATCGAATAAATATTACAGCATATTACAGTGATGTAAAATATGATGTTCTGATATAAGAAACTTTGAATAAGTTTGTAAATGCATGAATTGAGATCTTTATAAGGTTACTACACAAAAGGTAATTAAAACCCTTTTCTTTTCCTTTAAGAAAATCGAGTTCTTAACCTTAATTTTACAATTAATCAAGACTATCGTAAGTATTTCTTAAACTTTAGTTATTTACAAATAGTAAAAAATAAAAGACTTTTGGTTCAAAAAGTTTACTAATTGTAATTATCTAATACAAAAATGAAAAATCAAATACTTTGGTTGTTTTTTTTACTGATGCTTGTTACATCGGTCATTACAGCACAGAATAATATCATAAACGGAAAAGTGGTTGATGGGGATTTTCCACTTCCGGGAGCAACAGTGGCGTTGTCAGAAAATAAAATAGGTACGATTACTGATTTTGATGGTAATTTTATTCTTAGTAATATTTCATCAGGAAATTACAACCTTGTAATAAGTTATATAGGATACGAATCTTATACCACACAAGTATCTATTAAAGAAGGAGAAACAATTGCCTTAGGAAATTTAAGTTTAAAGCCTAGCTCGACCAGCTTAGAAGAAGTAGTTCTTCAATCATCACCAAGAAGACTAAGTGAGGCAAAAGCTTTAAATATCCAAAAAAACTCATTAAAAATTATGAATGTAATTGCTGCAGACGGTATTGGTAAATTACCAGATCGAAATGCAGCCGAAGCTGTACAACGTATTCCTGGTGTTTCTATAGAAAGGGATCAGTCAGAAGGTCGTTTTGTGGCGGTTAGAGGATTGCCGAGTGAATGGAATTCTACAACCATCAACGGGAATAGAATCCCAACAGCAGAAGAGGAAACCTCGAGTAGAGCTGTGGCTTTTGACTTTTTCCCTACAGAAATGATCGGTTATGTACAAGTTGCTAAGGCGTTGACACCAGATCAGGAAGGAGATGCGATAGGAGGTAGCGTTAATTTTATTACCAAAACTGCCCCTACCAAATTTACACTTGATGGTACATTGGCAATGGGATATAATGAAAAATCTGATAAAGGAGTCTATAGTGGTTCTGTAACCTTTGGAGATAAATCTAAAAGTGGGAAAACAGGATTTCTTATTAATTTTTCACAATGGAACAGAAACTGGGCAACAGACAATTTTGAAGCCCGAAGAAAAGGAGATGAAGGAGTATTTCGATTAGAATTAAGAGATTATACAGGAGAACGACAAACAACAGGTCTTAACGGAGCTTTTGAATTTAATCCTTCAGAAAAAGATAGGTTATACATTAAGGGAAATTACGGGACATTATCAGATACTGAGTTGCACTACAAGCATCGTGTTAGATTTGATAAGTATAAAGGTTTTGATGATGCTACTAACAGAACAGGTCGCGTTGAGTTACAAAATATATATAATGAGTTGATTACCGAGTTTATCGGAGTAGAACTAGGAGGTAAGCATACAAGTTCTAAAGGAAATTTGGATTGGAGCGTTACTTCATACCGTAATGAATTTAAATATGGTAACATCCCTAACCAAAAGGATAAGAGTTATTTTTTAATCAAGTTTAAACAAGATGGAATCGGTTTTAATCCATCATATCTGGAAGATAGAGGAAATGGTCCTCGTGTATATTGGAACTCTGATGGAGGAACTCTAAATGCATCTGATCCAAACAACTTATTTGGATTCTTTACAGACCCTAATTTTCAGGTAGATCCTTCTCAGCTGTCATTTAGTGACCTTGAATTGTATAAAATTAGTATTGTCGAAAGAGATAATATAGTAGCATCACTTAACTACGAGTATGATGTTAATACTGATTTCTCTCTAAAAGTAGGAGGTAAGTTTAGAGACAAAGATAGAAGAGCAATTTTTTCTGATGAATTTTATGGTTGGAATGGAAGTGGTGCTGCTCCTGTACTAGGAGATTTGACTAGTCAAACCATTGAGCAACCAGGAAGAACAGAGTTTTTAAGCGAATTAGATACTAATATAGGAAATAGTTTTAGCAGTCAGGTGCTTTCTCCAGAGGGAATGGTTTCATTTTATAACACTCATTTTGATAATAACCTTACCTTATTAGAAGGAGACTCTGAAATTGTTGCAAATGGAGGGGGATTAGGAAGAAATTTTGATGTTGATGAAACACATGCTTCTGGATATGCAATGGGAACGTATAAAATCTCTGATCAGGTTACTGTATTAGGAGGGGTAAGAGCAACCAACACGAATACTGTGGTAAATGGATATCGTTTTGATATTACAGAACAAAATCCTGATGGGGTGTTAAGCGAGGTAGAAGAAAAAAAGAATTATTGGTCTATTCTACCTATGTTTCACCTTAAATATACCCCAAATGATAGAACAAACGTTCGATTTGCAGCTACCAGAACATTTACCAGACCCGATTTTGGACATCTGGCACCAGGAGGAACCTTTTTAGAATTTGATAACGAGTATAAAGGAGGTAACTCTCAAGTTGACCCAACCTATGCTATCAACTTAGATGTTTTAGGAGAATATTACTTTGATAACGTGGGGATTATTTCTGGAGGTGTATTTTATAAAAGTATAACCGATCCTATCTTTAAAAGTACCAATCAAGGTGAGATTAATGGGATTTCTGGAGTAGAAATATCAATACCAAGAAATGGAGATAACGCATGGTTGTTAGGAGCAGAAATAGGTGGAAACAAAAAATTTGATTTCCTACCAGGTTTCTTAAGCGGATTTGGAGTTCAGGCAAACTATACCTATACAAAGTCAGAGTTTACTATCCCAGGTAGAGATGAGAAAACGCGCTTACCAAGACAAGCAGATCATTTGATTAATGCACAGTTGTATTATGAAAAAGCTGGTTTCAATATCAGAGCTGCCTACAACTTCAAGGGCGAGTATATAACAGATTATGGGTCTACAGGTCTTGATAGAGATGATATTTACTACGGAGATTATTCGACATTAGATGCAAATGCCTCATTTAAGATTAATAAACACTTTACCATTTTTGCAGAAGTGAACAATTTGCTTAACGAATCGCTTGAGTATTATTATGGAGATAAAACCCGTCCTAAGCAAGTAGAGTATTACGGAGTGAGAGGACAAGCAGGGATTAGATGGAGCCTATAATGTGCTCAAGAACCTTATGAGAATGAACACTACGATTGTAGCTAAATAAAACCAAAAAAATCGGGTTGGTGTTATACGATACCAACCTGATGTTGTTTACCAATTATGCCAGTTAAAACCTCTAAATTACTCTTTTTATTACATGCTTCTATAGCTTCTTTCGGAGCCTATTTTTGTATGTATGCTTTTAGAAAACCTTTTACTGTAGCTACTTTCGAGGAACTTCAGGTTTTAGGTGTTGACTATAAAATCCTTTTGATTATTTCGCAGGTATTGGGGTATGTATTATCCAAGTTTATAGGGATCAAAGTAATTTCAGAATTAAAAACTGATAAACGTACATTGTACTTATTATTACTTATACTATTGTCTGAAGCAGCATTAATTATGTTTGCGATCATACCACAGCCTTATAATGTGATTTTTATGTTCCTAAATGGGTTACCCTTGGGTATGATTTGGGGAATAGTATTTTCTTATCTGGAAGGAAGAAAACTAACAGAAATATTAGGAGTAATACTATGTGCCAGTTTTATTGTTTCTAGCGGAATGGTAAAATCTGTAGGTCTCTTTGTAATGGATTTTTGGAATGTTTCTCAGTTTTGGATGCCTGCAGTAACAGGGGCGTTGTTTATTTTGCCATTGTGTTTTTGTACTTGGCTATTAGAGAAAATACCATTGCCAACAGATGAAGATAAGTTACTTAGAACCGAAAGAGTACCAATGTCAAAAGCAGATAGGAAGCAATTGTTACAAACCTTTTTGTTCCCTATTTCGGCTATTGTAGTGTTTTATATGATACTATCTGCTTTTAGAGATTTTAGAGATAATTTTGCTAGAGAACTATGGGATGCTATAGGATATCAAGGGGATATATCTGTGTATACCACTTCCGAAACCATTATTGCTATTGTAGTTCTTTTGGTTTTAGGAGGTACCTTTTACATTAAAGATAATGCCAAAGCATTGTTAACCTATCATATTTTAATCATTATAGGGATTTTAAGTATTGGGATATCAACACTTTTGTTTCAATTACAAATCCTGGGACCTTTTTTATGGATGGTCGTTTGTGGATTTGGATTGTATATGTGTTATGTGCCCTTCAATTGCTTGTTTTTTGATCGGTTTATAGCAATGTTTAAAATTAGAGGAAACGCCGGTTTCCTAATTTATGTTGCAGATGCTTTTGGGTATCTGGGTAGCATTACTGCTCTATTATATAAAAACTTTGGTCAGGCAAATTTAACATGGTTAGACTTTTTTGTATACGGAGCATACTTTATAACACTCATAGGAGTATTAATAATTTTTGGGTCTTTGTTTTATTTTAAAAAAGCAAATAACAGAACTCAACAAAAAATAATAGAAACAGAATTGCATTATGAAAAAATATGATCTTATTGTTATTGGTGGGGGAGTATTAGGTACATTTCATGCATATCATGGCTTGAAAAACGGATTAAAGGTAGCTTTGCTCGAAAAAAATAAAATGCCTCAGGGAGCAACCACACAAAACTTTGGGCAAGTGGTACCATCTGGCATGAATACAAAATGGCAAGCATATGGCCGGGAGAGTTTAAAAATATATAAAGAGATACAGGAACAATTTGATATAACTGCGCGTCAGAATGGATCTGTATATCTTGCTTCTAATCAAGAAGAATTACAATTGATAGAAGAATTACATGAAATTAATACTAAAAATGAGTACGCTTCTAGATTATTGACCAAAAATGAGTGCCTAAATAAATATCCTGGATTAAGGCCAGAATATACATCAGCAGGGTTGTTTTTTCCAGAAGAAATCACTGTAGAGGCAATACAAATGATCCATAGGTTACAAAGTTATATGGTATCGCAAATGGGGTTAAGTTATTTCACAAACCAACATATGTTATCCTGTGAAGAGACAACCAATGGTGTAAAGGCACAATCTGCAAGCGGAAAAATTTTTGAAGCAAATAAAGTAATTGTATGTAATGGTAGTGAGTTTAAAAGTTTATTTCCAGAATTTTTTAAAACAAGTGACTTAGAGGTTGCCAAACTTCAAATGTTACAGACAAAATCACAACATAATTATGAGCTTCCAGGAAATATATTGACAGGGTGGTCTATTAGACGATATGAAGCTTTTTCAGAATGCCCTTCTTTCTTAGAAATCAAAGCCAAAGAAGAAAGAGATTCTCTTCAGAAAAAATGGGGAGTACATATATTATTTAAGCAATCACCAGACGGATCTGTTATCATAGGAGATTCTCATGAATATGCCGATGTGCAAAATATAGAAGACTTAGGATATCGATTAAATATGGACATTGATAATTTTATGATTCATGAAGCACAAAAAATTATTAATCTGCCTACTTATGATATCCAAAATAGATGGTTTGGAATGTATTCACAGTGTAAGACGAGTGATATATTTCAAGAAAATATAAGTCCTAATATCCATGTTGTAACGGGTATTGGAGGTAAAGGAATGACAGGAAGTGCAGGATTTGCAAAAGAAAATATGACAAGAATTTTTAATTATGAGTATAAATAAAAAAATAGAGCTTGCCGTTTTTGATATGGCAGGTACCACGGTAAACGAAGATAATGTAGTCTATAAAACCGTGAGACAAGTGATAAATGAAGAGGGATTTAACGTAACCCTTGATGAGGTTCTTGAGCATGGAGCAGGTAAGGAAAAATACCAGGCTATAATTGATATATTAACCCATGTCACAGATTGTAAAAACCCAGAAGAGATTGCAAAAAAAGCGTTTGTAAATTTCAAGCCGATGTTAGAAAGGGTGTATAAAGAACAAAATATAGCTCCTTTTGATCATGTGCATGATGTGTTTAAGCAATTAAGAAAGAATAAAGTGTATGTAGTGCTTAATACAGGGTATGATTCGAATATTGCAAATCAATTAATCTCGAAATTAAAATGGGAGAAAGGTGTGGATTATGATGCTCTACTAACTGCTGATGATGTAATAGAGGGTCGGCCTCATAAAGAGATGATTTGCAAAGCAATGCAAATGTTTGATATAGAAGATGCCTCAAAAGTTATGAAAATAGGGGATTCTGCCATCGATATAGAAGAAGGGAAGAATGCAAGTTGCGGCCTCACTATTGGTGTGCTAACAGGTGCGCAAACCAGAGAACAAATCGAGAAACAAAATCCAGATTATATTCTGGATGATTTGTCCATGCTCACGCAGATTGTTTTTTAATTTTTAATTGTTTTTATAAATCTCGTGAAACCCATCAAGGCTTTTTCTTGATGGGTTTCTAGTTTTAAGCTGGATACAATAAACAAAATGCTCGGTATTCGTCGCCTATTAATAATAGTACCTGTCCCTATTAAAATGAATAAGCATAGTTGGGAGAATCTATTTTTCGAATAGGTAAATACACCGAAAATATGAGTAAATACTAATTTACTGGTACCAACTCAAATCGATTATTTTATTGTTCTGGCGGAAGGAAAAAATAAAGGACCAACATTTTTGTAGATTTTGTAGACTTGTTTACAGGAGCATGTGGTACTCTACCGTCAAAAAATAGCGTGTCTCCTTCTTTAAGAAGTATTTCTTCATCTCCTATAACATAGCAGCATTCACCAGATAAAATATATTTTAACTCATAAGCATCTGTTTCAACTTTACCACGCACTGATCCCGGTTGAACCTCTAAAAGAACAGTCTCGAAACCAATTGAATTAAGTTGTTTCCCAAAAATATATTTGTAACTAAAGCCAATTGCTTCGTCTTCTTTTTCTATGGTGGTGTACTCTGAAGCTCGAGTAACCAGAAATTTAAAGTCTGTTTCTAAAGAAATTCCATTAAAAAACTTTGGGACTTCGACTTCCAGAGCACCAATGATGTTTAATAATACGGGTAGAGATGGGATAGTTCTACCATTTTCAATTCGAGAAATAAGTCCGTTACTTACTCCTGCAATAGAAGCAATCTGACTGATCGTTTTCTTATCTCCTTTTCGAATTTCTTTTAAACGTTTACCAATACCAATTAAATAGTCTTGCATCTTTTATGTGAAATGTGTATTACAAAGATTATCAAAAAAGATAGAAACAGAAAAGTATTTAATATTTAATAATTACGAATTTTTAAAGAATAAGTTACGGATTGTTATGTAAATAAATATAAAAGATAGAAAATGTTAGGATTGAAGTTGTTTTTGTTTCTGAATTAGTTTGTAAGCTTAGATTTCAATCCTAAATTTCTGAAAGTAATGTATTATTCTAAAGTTGATTTTTAAACAAGTCTACTTTTTCTGTTGATTCTCTCTTTAGAAAAAAAGCCTACGGTAAACCCAACTGTTTCATAGTATACAAAGCTTTGTATCCCATTGTCATATTCTAAAGGAGCTTTTAATGCTCTCATAGTATGAAGAGTTCTGTATAATTTGGCTTTAGAAATCCCTAATTTATGGGCTAATTGTAATGGAGTTCCTGTTGCTTGTAATCGAATTAATTGATCGATTCTATCAATAAGTTCTATGTGTTTTAAGGTGCTATTCATAAAGCTATAAAGAAGATTGAATTATTAATTAATTTAACCCAGTGGTGCATTAGAATTAGATAAGGTTTAAAGAACCACCACTGGGTTGAAAATGAGTTTATTTTCCTAACATTAATATTTCATTGCAAACAATTTCTGTGATATAACGTTTGTTTCCTTCATTATCTTCATAATTGCGAGAAGTTAGTTTTCCTTCGATAGCAATTTCTTGTCCTTTATTTACATATTTTTCGATAATATCGGCTACTTTTCCCCAGGCAATAATATTATGCCATTGCGTATCGGTAATTTTATCTCCTTGTTTATTGTAATAATAATCATTGGTAGCAATAGAGAATTTTGCAAGCTTTTTTCCAGATTCTAAGTTTAGAATTTCTGGTTCTTGTCCTAAGTTTCCAATCAACTGTACTTTGTTTTTTAGCGTGTTCATAGTTTTTATTTTTTCGTGTTAAACAGTTAATACATTTCTTTCTATACGTTTAGAAAGATGTTGTTGTTCAAAAAAGATAAAGATTTGATTAAAACAACACTGCAAACATAGAGTTGGAGGTAAGAAAGATTCGGTTAGGAAGCGTTTAGTTTCGTTTGTAATCGTGTGTAAATGTTTGTAAACGTTTGCAATTGAATATAGTTTGTAAAAAAGTATAATTTAGATGCAGTATGATTCGAAAAATAAACCATAAGAAAGAATTCATTGCAAGGAAAATATTTGATCTATTTCAATCCTCGTATAAGATAGAAGCAGAAATATTAGAAGTAGATAACTTTCCCCCTTTACAAAGAACAATACAACAATTTGTAAAGAGTATAACAGAGTTTTATGCATTTTATAAGGATAAAGAGATCGTTGCATTAATTGAAGTTAGTGGTGATGATAGATGTATTGATATAGAAAGTTTGGTCGTGGATCCAGCTTATTTTCGTAACGGTATAGGTGCACAGTTAATGAGGTACATATTTAGTCTAAAAAAAACTGAAATGTTTGTTGTAGAAACAGGATTGCAAAATAGACCTGCTGTTTTATTGTATGAGAAATTAGGGTTTCAAGAAGTGAAACAATGGGATACATCTTTTGGAGTAAGAAAAATAAGATTAAAAAAACCAAGTAAGATCTAAAGAAAAAGATATTCTTGTACTTATTTTCAAAATAGTAACATAAAAATGAATCCAATCTCAATTTTAGTAGACAAATTGAATAGCAAAAATTTATGGGATAAGAGCATAGTGTTACCCAGAAACGAATACTTAAAGGTAAAAGGTACTATCGATACAAACCTTTATTTGGTGGTTTCGGGAAGTTTGAGAATATACTTGGTGGATGAGTTTGAAGAACATACTATTCGTTTTGGATATAGAGATAACCTAATAGCAGCTTTGGATTCTTTTATACATGAAAGGCCGTCAGATTTTTATATTCAGGCGCTAAAAAAAACTACCTTAAAAACCTTGGATAAACCTACTTTCATGAGTTTTATAAAATCTTCTTCAGAAAATACAGAACTTTGGTATAAAATTCTTGAAAGCTTTGTTTTGCAACAAATAGAAAGAGAAACTGATATTTTAATTACTTCCCCTATAGAAAGGTATCATCGAGTTTTAAAACGTAGTCCTCGGCTTTTTCAGGAAATACCAGATAAATATATTGCTTCTTACCTAAGAATGACACCAGAAACATTTTCGAGAATTAAAAAATCTTAATCTCAATCAATGTTTTACCGTATTAAATTAAAGAGTTTTGTTAAAAAAACATATGAGAGTATCATCAAAAGATTTGATTAATGATTTGGTATTAAGAACCCAAAAAAGCATAAACGAAGCAGAGCAGTTTTATCAATTATCCTTAGAACAGCTTAATTATAGAGATGCTATAGATAGTTGGAGCATATTAGAATGTCTGGAGCATTTAAATTTGTATGGAGATTTCTATCTTCCCGAGATAGAAAGCAAAATAAAAAACTCAACATCAAATGCCTCAAAAACCTTTAATTCTGGATGGTTAGGGAACTATTTTGCAAAGAGTATGTTACCTAGAGAAAAGTTGAATAAAATGAAAACATTTAAGGATAAAAATCCGATAGGTACTATGCTTGATAAAAAATGTATCGACCGATTTATAGATCAACAAAAGATAATACTAGGTTTACTGGATATGGCTGTTGACAAGGATTTAAATAAAATAAAAACTACTATAAGTATATCTAGATGGATTAAACTACGATTGGGGGATACATTTAGAGTATTGATTTATCATAATGAAAGACATATTCTGCAGGCAAACAAAATACAGGTAACCTAGTTTGTGGTACTGCAGTTATTTTATAGACTGGCACAAAATTAAAATTTGTAACTTAAAACAAACTTCTTTGATATGTCTTATCTCATAGGGTTAATTCTAATTTAAAAAATATGGATACTTCAAAAAATCGATCTAAGAACGCTGTATTGCAAAGTTCGAAAACGGTTATTAGAACCAAAAACTTTACTGCTTCTGTAGATTTTTATACCCAACTTCTAAAATTGACTCTTATAGAAAACTATAACGATGGAGATGGTTCACAAGGTGCCATACTTAGATTAGGACCAGAAGATAGTAATGCTTTTATAGAAATTTCTGAGATTGATAAAACACATTCATACTATCAGGAACCTTTTGGTGAAGAATTGCAAAATGATAAAATTGATATTCAATTAAAAACAAATGATGTAACCTATTGGGAGAATCGGTTAGAAGGAAAATGTAAAATGAGAGGTCCGGTATTACGTCCATGGGGGTCTTATTACTTGTATATAAGAGATCCGGACGGATTACAAATAATTATCTATCAAGAAAAATCTAAGTAATATGTTCTTTTGGTAACTATTTTTTTTCTTTTGAATAATGTCTCACGAAAAGTCCTTGAAAAAGGACTTTTTTTATTTTGGGAAGAATTGATAAGCACTCGGGAAATATCATCATTCTGTTTCTTTGGATAACTACGCATCTTTGCATTGTTAATTTAAAACAAGGATACTATGAGAGTTCAACATACATCAATATTCAATTTAATTGAAATTTTCAGAAGAGGAACAAAAAAAATAGTTAATAAAATTAATCCTAAATCACATTGCGAACAAAAAAGCATACACGATTACTATTGTGATGCCGAATAGCTATTGAAGTCAGAAACAATAATGTTGTGAAAAAAACTCGGGAAAAATTGATAAACACTCGGGAAAAACAATCATCGAGTTTCTGGCAATTTTGTAACAACTTTGAATAAAATTTTTAAACCAAAATATAATAACAAATCTCAAACTTTTGAGATATAAAATTAAAATCATGAGTGTATTTAATGTACCAACAAAAGAAGAAGTAAGTGCTAATAATCAAGCAATTTTTGATAATCTAAACAATGCATTAGGTTTTGTGCCAAATTTATATGCAACGTATGCCCATAGTGATACGGCGTTAGAGAATTACTTAAATTTTGCAAATTCAAAAACATCACTATCTGCAAAAGAAAAAGAAGTTGTAAATCTTGCGGTAAGTCAGGTAAATGAATGTCTATATTGTTTGTCTGCTCACACTGCGATCGGAAAAATGAATGGCTTTACAGATGAGCAAATCCTTGAGCTTAGAGCAGGAAAGGCTTCTTTCGATCCTAAATTAGATGCTTTAGCAAAATTGGCAAGAAACATTACAGAAAATAGAGGGAAAGCAGATTCTAATGTAATAGAAAACTTTCTTTCTAATGGTTATAACAAAGGAAGCTTAATCGATACCATAGTACTGGTAGGAGATAAAACAGTTTCTAACTATGTACATGGAGCGACTCAAGTGCCAATAGATTTTCCTGTCGCAGCACCTTTAGAATCAACTACTATTTAATATAAAAACATTGCTAATAAATTTAAAAAAAGAAAAATGAAAAAATTAATTGCTTTATCAACATTTATTTTGGTCTTTACATTTAGTGCTTTTGCACAAGATACTAAAACAGTAACACTAGAACAGACCAAGGGTGAGTTTACTCAAAAAGAAATAAAAATTTCTGAAGGATCATATGTGTTCGAAATAAAAAACTCTGGTGTAGATCATGAAGTGGGATTTGTCCTGGCTCCAAAATCAAACCCCAAAGCGCATATCAAAACAGCCTATGTTACTAAAGCGGTTGCAACTGGAAAAACAGAAAAAACAAAAGTAACAAAGCTTGAAAAAGGAGAATATGTATATTTCTGTCCATTAAACCCAACCCCCCAGTATACACTAGTGGTAGAATAAATAGATGATTATAGTTTGATAGTGTGAAACCTTGTTGACTGTGCGTTAACAAGGTTTTGCTTTTTTACTTTTAGACAAGATTATATTTTTTGTTTAAAAAAAATATTTGACAAATAAGTATCAGGAATCCTGTTGTACATTCGATAAAATAGCTTTGATATATAAGAATAAGTTCATGAAATTGAGGTTATATAATAATACTTAGGATTTTTTGTGAGCAATTGCCAGTTAATACGTCTAAGGAATTAGAAATTGGTTGTGAACCCAATAATAAAGCAAAATATATCTTAATAAAAAGACCAGATATAGATCTTTTTAAGTTGATATTTCAATAATAGTTCAACTTGAAAAAAAGTAGTTCACTAGCTAATTTTGAGATTTTTGACATACAACAAATCAATACCCTTACTTCTCAATTTGAGCTATAAATTTGATTTATATACTTTGTGAAGTAGGAAGGAAACCTGTTGAAATGAATGCTGTTGTTGCGAAAAACGCTTAAAGAAAATGAATAATTTGGTGTTAGTACTATATGAAACTAATTAAGTAGAACGGTTTTATAATATTTACTTTACCTCCATTGGTTATTAAAAAGATATACTAATTCGAATGAAATACGCCGGAAAAAACGAAGAGTCTCTCGAGGTCATCGAAATAAACAGTGAGAATTGTGATGTTTTAAAAGTGTCACAAAAAAGTAAACTTATTTTACTTTGGTTTACATCTGATAACAATCGTTTAAAAATAGATGCAATCGACTACACTTTTAATAGAAACGATATGGTGAGTCTAACAGAGTTTCATAAAGTTCAGGTAAAAGAGTTGCACGAGGTAAAACTATTGCGTTGGAACCGATCATTTTATTGTATTCTTGATCATGATAGTGAAGTAAGCTGTAAAGGAATATTGTATTATGGGGCTTCCAATCTTCCTGTCATAAAACCACAGCCAGATGATGTTGAGGTATTAAAAACGGTATGGAAAATGTTATTGATTGAAATGCAGTCCAAAGATAATTTGCAATTAGAAATGTTGCAAATGATGTTAAAAAGGTTGTTGATATTATGTACTCGAATTTATAAAATACAAAATAACTATAACACACATAAATCAAATTCTGTAGACATTATTAGAGAGTATAACTTTTTGGTAGAAAAGCATTTTAGAGAAAAGCACAGTGTTACAGCATATGCTACACTTTTAAATAAATCTCCTAAGACATTATCTAATCTTTTTAAAAAAATAGGTAGTAGTACTCCTTTGCAATTTATTCAAAATAGAATAATGTTAGAGGCCCGTCGGTTGTTGCAGTATACAGATAAGACTATATCCGAGATAGGGTATGAGCTAGGGTTCAGTGATGTACAGGTTTTTAGTCGTTTTTTTAAAAATTTGGAAGGGGTTTCTCCTTCAGAATACAAAGAAAAACAAGTTAAGGGAAGTATTGCTAATTCACTGGGAAAGAGTGTCTAACATCAAGATAGTATAGCTAATACATTTGTGCTATTCTTAAATTATTAACCATTTAAATAGTACACTATGGAAACAACAACAAAATTCCAAATCCCAGTAAGAGAAGAGGTATCTTCAAACAATCAAGCAATTTTTGATGATCTCAAAAAAAATATAGGTTTTGTGCCTAATTTGTATGCATACTATGCAAAACATGAAACGGCGTTAGGGGATTATTTAACTTTTCAAAATAGAAAATCTACATTAAAAGCAAAAGAAAAAGAAGCTGTTAATATAGTAGTAAGTCAATACAATGGTTGTAGGTACTGCCAATCTGCGCATACTGCCATTGGTAAAATGAATGGATTTACAGAAGAACAAATACTAGAGTTACGAAAAGGATCTGCTTCGTTTGATAATAAATTAGATACTATAGTAAAATTTGCTTTGGCTACAGTAGCTAATAATGGCAAAGCAACAGAAGAGAGTAAAAATGCTTTTTTTGCGGCGGGTTATACAGAAGCAAATATGATCGATGTTGTTATGGTTATTGGAGAAAAAATCATCAGTAATTACATTCATAATTTAACAGGTTTCGAAATTGATTTCCCTATAGCTCAAGAACTGTAATTCTTTTAGTTATTAAGCAGCACATTGATTAGTTAAAAACTAGCAATAGTTCATGTGAATTAATTGATTTTTATGCCTACATACGCTATTGTGTGTAGGCTTTAAAATATAAAATAATGGCAGCAGAAATAAAAGTAAAAAACCTCCCCTCTGGCTACCAATCTATAATTACAAATGGTAAACATACTATTATTGGTGATGAACCCATAAAAAACAAAGGAACAGATCTTGGGTTAGCTCCGGCAGAGTTGATCCTTGGTGGACTCGCGATGTGCAAAGCAGCCACTATAAGATGTGTAGCAAGAATTAAAGGTTGGGATATTCGTGACATTAATGTAGAATTGAAACAGGAGATAGAGAGAGGGAAGAATAGAGTAATATATAACCATATAAAAATTAATATAGAAATAGAAGGAGATATTACCAGTATACAAAGAAAAGAACTCTTAAAGCAAACTGATAAATGTTATGTGCATAAAATGTTAGAAGGAGATTGGGATATTGCACCTTCAAAAGATCTTACCAAAATGATAAGATAGATGAGGTGAAATTATATAACAACTATTGTAATACCGATATGTAATCAATTTTAAAATCAAGAAGCTGATAAGCTTACCAGCTTCTTGATTTTTTACCATTTTTTGTACGGCATAGGTTTAGTTATGAATTTTATTGTATGTATACGCAATAGCGAGTGGATTGATTGGTGCAATGCAATCCCTCTATATTTACTCGCATGTTTTTCTCATCCTCGGGAGGAAAACCCATGTAGGTAAGTAGGTTTTCGACATTTGACAAATCATTTGCATATTTATAATTGAACGAGATGTACGAATAGTCTTTATGGATAAATACGTTAGAGATATTCTTGAGCTGCAGTATTTTGTTTTTCAGTACCATCGCACAGTTAATACATTTTAGGTTCTTTATAGGAATGGTGTTTCTAAACATAATAAGCGCGATATAATTAAAATACTCTGGATAAATTAAATCCAAAGAAAAAATCACCATCTCCCCAATCACCACTACCTTGACTTAATACACCATAGGTATTCATAGGTTGTGCATTGGTAAAATGCATCTGAAATACGTGCCCTCCGGTTTCTAGATCAAAGCCTATAGAGAGAGGGTTCTTAAAAGGAGAGTCACTAGATCTATTCATATGATAGGCATAATCAACGTTTATAGACCACCTTTTGGTTAGTTTATGTCTACCACCAACCCCTAAGGCATATTGCGTGTTTTCTTGATCGTCAACTACCGTTAAATTTTCGTGCAATAGTGTTGGCATAACTTGTAAAGAAAAATTCTTGTTAAATTTTCTTGAAAGCAGCATTTGCCATACATAGGCTAATCGATGCTTAAATTCTAAACCAGGTAAGTTATTATTTTCTTTGTCGATTTGTGTATTTATAGTAACACTATTGTAGCCAACCAATGTGAAAGGTAGCCCTCCTTTTTTTTGACGTAACAAGCGATATTTTAGTGAGGTTTCGTATGTTTTTTGAAACGAACTACGAGAAACCCCAATATTAACACCGTCCATAATGCCATAAATAAAATTTAATCTGGTAACCGCTCCGTCTAACCCAAAGAAGTCATCAATTCCATTTTTTACAGTTCCAAACCTATGAGAAACTACCATGTAAAATAGTTTCTTGTCTGCAATTTTTGTGGATTCAAAATTTACTATTTTTAATCCTTTGAAAGCAGCACTTGCATATTGATTATCATCTTTTGTATCAATTTCACTTAATAAATCGTCTTGTGAAAATGATAAAAATGGTATTATAAGTAGTAGGAAGAATATTCTCATTAAAATAGATGTTTATTTAGTTGTAAATGTAGCTTGGTCGATTTTGAGTTGTTCTAAAAGGTCGTCATAACCAACATATCGTCCTTTAATTGTAATTTTATTGTTATTGCTTAGGGTGGTAGCATCTTGATCTTTGAGTGTGACTACGATATTTTCATCCAGAATAACACTATTGTCTTCTATAGCTGTAACGATACCACTTAGCTCTACGACTTTGTCCAGATATTGACCATCAAACTCTTTCTGGTTTGCGGTAAACGAAGAAAAAAATGCTGTAGAAGTCGTGTGTACATCGCTTTTTTCTGCACTAATGTCTCGATGATCTTTATTTATGTAATTAAAAACAAATGCTGTTAAAGCAATGGCGATTATTAGCGAAAAGACGAGTATGTTTTTCTTTTTCATTTTGCTTTTAGTTTAAAATCAATAAATACTTGAATGTTTTTAGCAATTTTATTTCTAACAATTTTAGGGATAGAAATGTCAAAATCTTGAGGAGTAACTATAAATTTTCCTTTTAAAAATAACTGATCCCCCACTTTAGAAATAAGTACTGGGGTGTCGATTTTTTTTTCTTTGCCATGTAATGTAAGACTTCCAGAAACCTTGAACTCTTTTTCTTTTTCTGACAGTTGTTGTAAATCAAAAGCTGCAATTTTACCTTTAAAAATTGCTTTTGGATAGGTGTCAGACTCGATATAGTTTTCATTAAAATGCTCTTCCATAAGAGCGTTTCTAAATCTAAACTCTTTCATCAGCGCTAATGAGGCGATTTCTCCTGTAGTAGTATTTATGATGACTGTTACAGATTCATTCTTTGCCTTAACGGGTTCAAAAGCTTTTTCTGAAGCCTCAAAAGTAAGTATGCCTTTTTTGCCTATATATTTTTCTTGAGCAAAAGAAATACTAATACATAGTAAACTTATAAAAAGGAATGATTTTATTATTCTAGTTTTCCGTCTTTTATCCATTGGTCTATTGTTTCGATTAAATTCTGGTTTAATTTTCCTCCAGGAGGCATTACGCCCGTTTCTCCAGCGGGTATCGATATCCTGGTTAATATGGCGCTTGCTTTATCATCTACTTGTGCAAAAGTGAGCAGGGGAAAAGGAGCATTATTCATAAGGGGGCTTCCATGACATCCAATACAATTATTATCAATAATAGTTTTAACATTAGAGGTGTATGTTAATTTTCCAGTGGGATCCGGATCCGGATCTGTAACAGGTGCTACATCTTCATTACTGTCACTAGAACAGCTGTATACAGTTGCAAGAGCAGTTAAGATCAAAATTTTACAAAAAAATGACTTCATAATTTTTTAATTTGAGTTTTTAATTTTGGGTTAGAAATAAGTAACAATCTTCCAAAAAAAAGTAAACATGATTGCTATTATAAAACGTCTTATCTATTTCTTACCCTACTTGTTGATATGCTTTTGTTTAAAAATTAACATAGGTCTTATTGTAAATAAATCAATTATGTTAAAAATATAAATTTAGCACGGTATATCTTATTTTTAGATGATAAATTTTACATAAGGTTACAAAAAAATGCATGAATCGAGTAAAACGAGATATGTGATACTAATATTTATCGTAGAAAAGTAATTCTGTCTAAAACGAATTTTTAAGTCAGATTGAGGGTAATATTCTGATTATTAGACCCGTGTGGATTTTTGTGTGGTGGTAGAATTTTATAGCCGAAAAAAACATCAAAAAAAGACATAAAAAAAGTAGGGTAAACCCATATTTTATCGTCTTACTAGTGTAGATAAATTTGCAGGCCAAAAAAACGTTTATTAAACATGCGAATTTTATAATTCTATAATTTTTTGTGTAAATCAAAAAAGGAAAGAGGACGCTCTTTCCTTTTTTTATTATAAAAGGCCTTTGTCTACTTAAAAATTATACGTTTTTAGTTTTGATAACAACTTTGCCAAAAATTAATTTTGTATCAACTTATTTAAATCTAGTGTGTTTTTTATAGGACTTTCTTTGTGTTTCAGTGTCCAACCCAAAGAATTGGTTAAGATATATAAGTTTTGTAATTCGCTGATCAATCGATTTTGAGCATTAGAGATCAATACAGATTTTTTTACTTTTTTATTTATTTCTTTTAATACAGTTTTGCGAATGGTGTTGTGATCATTAGGGCTAAATTTGTTAATTAGGCCTTCTTTTATGTCATGATATGTTATTTCGGGAGTGATGGTTGTTTCGGGTTTGGGGATTGATGTAATCGTAATCGTTTTATTTTCTGTGTCAATTTCATGTTTTATTTTTCTTAGATCATAAGAAACTTGAACTTTTGCATTTACTAAAACAATTATTTTTTTCTTTGATGAGAGTACTTTAAAGTACTTTTTATTGTTTTTGTAGGTGATAATATCAGAAAAATGCCCTTCAGTAACTACTAATTTACCGACATTTTTGATTTGCTCTAAAATAAGTCCCGAAGATACAATCTCGGTTTTATCATCATTGGACCGATTAATAAAATGATAAATAGTAAAGGCAAAGAGTGCCATTATTAATGCTCCAAGTAGAAAATTACGCATAATTTTTTGTTGTCAAGTTTTTTATAAATGTACATAAAAAAATAGCCTTTCTGTACAGAAAGGCTATTTGGTGGTATGGTTTAAAGAAAAAGTGTTAATTCACTTGAGGAGGATATTTTGCTAATATGGCTCCTACAATCTCATTCATTTTTTCTTGTTTTCTTTCTACATTTTCTGTTAGTGCAGAGGTGCCCATTCCCTGCCAGATTAGCTCTTTTTTGCTGGCATCGATAAGGTCGATGTATAGTGTGCCTTGGGTGGTTGTGGTTACATTGTTATAACCTGGGCCCCAAAACCAGGGATTCCATCCCCATCCATAACCCCATCCCCAGCCTAAGCCAAAGTTGTTTTGGTATACGTTTACGTTTTCTTTTGTTTTGGTGAAAATACTTATCAAGACATCTGGTTCAGATGATTTGGTAAATCCTTTAGCAATCAAATCAGCTTCAATAGCTCTTAGAATACGTTTCTTGTCTAAATCACTAATTTCAGCTTTGTCAATACCCGGTTTATAAAAGGCGAAGCTTTTATACGTGTTAAAATCTGCTTGCTTATCATAATCAGATGCAACACGTACGGTAGAACATGAACTAAACGTTATGATAAGGATTAGTGATAGAAGTGAAAAAAGTTTCATAATCCCTGTGTTTTAATTGTTTAACAATAGCTTTTTTATAAAAATAAGCACAATAATCATACCATGAAAGGATGTAATGCTTTATTTCTTAGGATAACTATTGGTTTTTTTATCATATCCATAAGGGCAGTGTTTGCAACCACTTTCGCAACAATATCCACGTCTAAGGTGGTATTGTTCTGTAAAGCATCGATATCCTTCTGGAGTTAGATAATAATCTCCTTCTTTTGGAGTTAATATTTTTTTAGAGTTGTTCATTAGAACAAAAATAGTATCTTGCAATAACATTATGCCCATTGTCGTGAATAAATATTTGATAGGTCGCCATTTTGTGGGAATTGCTTTATGGCCATTTATTGTTATTAAGAATTCGTTTCTTAAAGACGATGAAGCTTTTATTAATCATGAGAAAATACATCTAAGACAACAGGCAGAACTATTAGTGCTCCCTTTTTATATTCTTTATTTGATAGAATATATTATAAGATTACTTCAGTACAGAAATTCCCAACTTGCATATCAAAATATCTCTTTTGAGCGTGAAGCATATTTTAATGAAGAAGACTTAGATTATCTAAGTTCTAGAAAACCATGGAGTTTTATTAAATATTGGTAAATGCATATTTTTTCTTCGGAAACCAAACATTCAGAAAATCATTCGATAGGCCATGATATTTTAGAAAAAGCACAGGTCTATCTGGATATTAAACGCGAAGATCAAATTCACGAGCACGTTTCAGGTAACAAGTTTAGAAAGTTAAAATATAATCTGTTGTATGCCCAAGAACAAGGATATAAAACGGTACTAACCTATGGGGGTGCCTATAGTAATCATATTGCTGCGACCGCTGCAGCTGCAAAAATGCTTGGATTGCAATCTATTGGAGTTATACGAGGTGAAGAATTAGGTCATGACCTTGAAAAAACCTTATCAGAGAATACTACGTTGCAATTTGCAGCAACTCAAGGGATGAATTTTACTTTTGTAACAAGAGAAGCATATAGAAACAAAACATCCTTAGAGTATACAAAACAGTTGCAAGAGATGTTTGGAGCATGTTATCATATTCCAGAAGGAGGAACAAATAATTTAGCTATTAAGGGGTGTGAAGAAATACTGGCACCAGAAGATCACGAGTATGATATAATTTGCTGTGCAGTGGGAACAGGAGGAACCATAGCCGGTATTGTTAATAGTACTCATTCACATCAAAAAGTATTAGGGTTTCCTGCGCTAAAAGGAGATTTCCTTAAGAAGGAGATTGAAAAATTTACAGTCAAAAAAAATTGGGAACTGGTAAATGATTATCATTTTGGGGGTTACGGAAAAATAAACCAAGAAGGGATTGAGTTTATGAATAGATTTTATGAACAGCAATCGGTGTTGCTAGATCCATTATATACGGCCAAGATGATTTTTGGTATTTTTGATAGGGTTCAAAAAGGTGTTTTTAAGAAAAATACTCGTATTTTAGCCGTTCATACCGGTGGTTTACAAGGAATAGCTGGAATGAATCAAAAATTAAGAAAAAAGAAACTGCCCCTTATTAGAATTTAAAACTAAAATGAGGAAAATTATCTTACTGTTAAGTGTTACAGCCTTTATGATTTCCTGCGGAAGCAGTAAAAAGGGAATTTCAACGACTACAACGAGAAGGCCTGCGCCAAAACGTACAACAGCCAAAACCACCAAAAAAGTAGAAAAGGAAACCAAAGTTATCATTGGAGAAACCAAAACTACAACAGAAGAAAAGAAACCAGTGCCTGTATTACCCTATAAAGATAGAGTACGAAGATATATTCATGAGTTTTCTGGGATTGCAAAAAAAGAAATGAAAACCTATGGTATCCCCGCTAGTATTACTCTGGCACAGGGGATTCTCGAGTCTGGAGCGGGACATGGTGAGCTAACACAAAAGGCAAAAAACCATTTTGGTATTAAGTGTCATGACTGGAAAGGTGATCGTGTTTATCATGATGATGATCGATCTCAGGAGTGTTTTAGAAAATATAATCGTGCTAGTGAATCCTTTAGAGATCATTCGTTGTTCTTAAAGAATAGAAAACGCTATTCAAAATTATTTACCTATAAACAGAAAGATTATAAATCCTGGGCTCGAGGTCTAAAGGCAGCTGGATATGCTACAGATAAGAAATATCCGCAAAAGCTAATTTCTATTATAGAACGCTATAGGCTTTATGAATTTGATAATGATGTTTTGGGGATAAAAAATAGCAAGATCGATACCCGTCAGGATCACACTGCACCAGTACGTACAAACGTTGTTGTAGCAGATGGAAATCATATTGTAGAAAAAGGAGATACGTTGTATTCTATCGCAAGACGGTACAAAATTTCTGTGCCAGCGCTTAAATCAATTAATAAATTAGGAGATAATACTATTAAAATCGGACAAGTTCTAAAAGTAGCGTTGTCCAAAGTGGTAGAGGAAGAAGAAGATTTTAATTAAACAGTAAAAGGTGTTGTATGCATTGTAGGTAACACTTTTCTGGCATTCTACATCATTCATAAAATAATATGTAATTATAATTACTGGTGTTACTGGTAATTTGGATATAAAAAATAAGATTTGATCTATAAAAGAAGCAGTGCATTATTTGTAGAAGCACAAAAAGTGATTCCGGGAGGAGTAAATTCACCAGTTAGAGCGTTTAAAGCGGTAGGAGGTGACCCCATATTTGTCAAAGAAGCCAAAGGAGCTTATTTATATGATGAAGATGGTAACCGTTTGATAGATTATATTAATTCATGGGGGCCAATGATTTTGGGACATGCGCATGCTCCTGTGGTAGATGCTGTGATCGATAAAACCAAAAAAGGTACAAGTTTTGGAATGCCAACAGAGATAGAAACAGAGATTGCTTCTCTGGCGGTTAGTATGGTGCCCAATATCGATAAAATAAGATTTGTAAACTCGGGAACAGAGGCATGCATGAGTGCAGTTCGTTTGGCAAGAGGATATACAGGAAAAGATAAAATTATAAAGTTTGCCGGTTGCTACCATGGCCACAGTGATTCATTTTTGATTCAGGCAGGTAGTGGTGCGGTTACCTTTGGGAGTCCCAATAGTCCGGGAGTAACAAAAGGAACAGCCCAGGATACCTTATTAGCTACCTATAATGATCTTGACAATGTAGCTAGTATTATCGATTCTAATAAAGGAGAGATTGCATGTATTATTATAGAGCCTGTAGCAGGAAATATGGGATGTATATCCCCTGCAAAAGGGTTTTTAGAAGGACTTAGATCTTTATGTGATGCTCATGATATCTTACTGATTTTTGATGAGGTAATGACCGGTTTTAGACTAGCAAAAGGAGGCGCACAAGAACTTTTAGGGGTGAATGCCGATATTGTTACCTTCGGTAAGGTAATAGGAGGTGGTTTGCCAGTAGGTGCGTTTGCGGCGCGTTCAGAAATTATGAATCATTTAGCGCCTTTAGGGCCTGTATATCAGGCAGGAACATTAAGTGGTAATCCTTTGGCAATGGCAGCGGGATTAGCTATGCTTACCGAATTGAATGAAAAGCAAGAGATTTTTAAAAGTCTGGCCGATAAAACCGAATATCTACATAAAGGAATAGCCCGAGTATTAACAGAAGAAAATATTACCCATACGATTAATAGAGTAGGGTCTATGATTTCGGTACATTTTAGTGCAGATCCTGTAATCGATTTTGCATCGGCAGCAACAGGAAACAATGACACGTTTAAGAAATTCTTTCACGGGATGTTAGAAAACGGAATCTATATTGCCCCAAGTGCGTTCGAAACCTGGTTTATCACAGAAGCACTTACCTATGCAGATTTAGATGAAACTATTGAAGCTGTGCAAAAGGTAGCTAAAACATTGTGATATTTGATATTGCTTATGTTTTATTGTTGGTAATAATTAATAAAATTTGATAAATGGAAAATACCTGGATCATTGTTGCGTCACTTTTTTTAATAATTATTTTTCTTTATTGGAAAATTTCTAAAGATTATTTCAAAAATGAGGTTTTTAGTGAAGGAACTTGGAAAAATTGGGGAACGAAATTATTTTATTGGCAAGGTGCTATTTTCGTTAGTGGTTTAGTTACAGCACTAATAGTTTTTCTTTTAAAATGGACGAGTATCTTAAATTTTTGAAACTTAAAGGTAAGCATAAAAAGAATTATTGGTGTTGATAAATTGGATTTGATTCATTTTTGGTGTAATTTTACACCAAAAATGAAATTATGGCTAGACAAAGTATTTCGTTCACAAAGCCAAATGATGAATGGTTAAAGGCTCAAGTGGACAATAACGAATATTCAAGCAAAAGTGAATTGATAAATGATTTGATTCGACAAGCTCGAAAACAACAAGTCCAAGTTGATTGGATTCGTGCTAAATTGGAGAAAGCTGAAAATAATGGATTTACGAATGACAGTAAAGAGGAGATTTTAGCTCAATCAAAGTCTTTATTGAATGATTAAGTACCGATTAAGTAACGGAGCCAAAAATGACTTAATTAGAATTCATCATTATGGAGTTAAAAAATTTGGAATGACTCAAGCAGACAAATATTTTAATTCATTTTTTGAATATTTCGATAGTATTGCCCTAAGACCTTTTTCTTTCGAATCTGTAGATTATATAAAAAAAGGATATAGACGTTGTGTCTGTGGAGTTGATACTATTTATTTTAGAGTAAATGAAAACATATTAGAAATAATGTCGATTGTAGGACGACAGGATTTAGATGCAATTTTATGAAAGACTATTACCAACAATTTGTTCATTTACCCCTTTTGAAAAACAAATTCACACTACAAGTGGCATTTTATTAATTTCAGAATGATGCTAGAAGAGTTAAAAACAAATGTAAAGTGGTGGGAATCTAAACGTTGGATTTTCAATGTCGCGGTTGGATTGTTTGGACTGTTTGGTATTTATGATTTTCTTAGTACGATTGATTATGAATGGACCACCGAAGATACAATTGGAGTTGTAGTTTGGGGATTCGGTGCCAATGTTTTCTATTCATTAGGGTCGTTAATGGAACTTTTTGACTGGTATTATTTTAAGAATAAAATGAAAATTACCAAGGGTCTTAGGTACTTACTTTTTATTGGCGGGGTATTGTTTAGTTGTTTTTGGACACTTTGGAATGTCGTGATATATTATAAATGGAGTTATTATTAAAAATTAATTCTACAACAAAGTAGTGATAAAATATTACGAAATATTGTTGTGCTAGATAACTAAAATAAAAAATTGGAAAAATTAAACGAACTACCTGATTATTATATTTTAAAACGCATCTTAGCAGGTCTTATTGATTATGTACTTTACTTTTCATTGCTCTATGTTTCATGTGTTTTATTTGGAGAAAAATTACCAGAAGGAGGATATACTGGCAACTATCTCTTGTTCTCCATTTTCGGACTTTGGATATCGATTATGGTGGTAACCGAAACACTTTTTCAAAGCACCATAGGTAACTTTGTTGTTGGACTAAAAGCAGTTCATAAAACTGGTGAAAAAATGAATTTTTGGCAACCATTACTAAGACATTGTTTTGACCTAATAGATATGTGGCCATTGGGACTAGTGGGTATTCTGACCATTAAATTCACTAAGGATAGCCAACGTTTAGGAGATATTATTGCAGAAACGATCGTTGTTGAACGAAATAAAAATTAAAAACTTCCTTTGTAATAACCTTTAACAGTGAACAAGTGAACGGTTCGGTTAAGTTTAAGCACCAAGCCATTCTCCTAATTCGATGATGTCACCGTTTGGAAATACCACATCGTACTGATCCATTTCTGCTTCTCGTTTCTGTATATAAGGATATTTTTGCAAGTATTCTGCACCTCCATAATCGGTGTAGTCTTCTCGTATTGGCAAAATAGCGATGTCATTTAAATCCTTTTGTGTTTTGGCATATCTCACTGCCCATTTACACTCTTTTGAGGTAATCCCATTTTCGGTAGCTAGAAAAATAAATTTTTTATGCTCTTTTATTTTATTCTCAATTTGTTGCCGAGACTGACTTGTGTTAATCGTGGTAATGTCTTCTGGATTGCTTTGATCCAGCCAGTAGTCGGCATAAATCAGTACCCCAAAACTTTTTAAAAAATTAACGGCACTATCTAGTTCTTCTAATTCACCTTGTTTGTGAGCAATAAAAACCGAAGTTTTTAGAAATTTGGTCTCTTCTTGAAAGAGTACAAGGCTTTCTGTAACGGGTTTGCTATAGATTCTTGCAGCATTTCTATACTGCAGTAACCCATATTTAGGAAGTATGTTCATTTGTGTGTAATGTGTTATAATACAGTGTTATAACGTAAATTACAAAAGATTTGTTGTATTACAAAATGTTAAATATATTTCCAGAAAATAAAGAAATGGTTGATATTGTTTACCAGCCTCCGCTAGCACCACCGCCACCGAAACCGCCGCCGCCAAATCCACCACCGAAACCACCGCCGCCAAATCCACCGCTACTAGAACCACCACCAAATCCGCCACGCCCCATATTACTAAGGATGATAACATCTAGTAAACTTCCAGCTCCAGATCGATGACCTCCGTTTCCACGTCCGTTGTTTCTGCCATTATTTCGAGATAAGGATTTAACAATAATGATAAACAGGATCACCAAAAATATAATTTGGCCTATGGGCATGCCTTTAGAGTTTTGTTTGCGTGATCCTTTAAAGGTGCCATTAAGCACTTGTATAATCGCTGTAGTGCCTTTGTCTAGGCCTGTATAAAAATCTCCCCTTTTAAATTGTGGAGTAATAATCTGGTCAATAATGGTTTTTGAAGTAAAATCGGTCAGTTTTTCTTCTACACCATACCCTGTGGCAATCGATATTTTACGATCGTTTTTTGCAACCAAAATAAAGACTCCATTATCTTCCTTTTTTTGTCCAATACCCCATTCATGTGCCCATTCTGCTGCATACAACGTAATGTTTTCGCCTTCTAAAGAGTTAATAGTGGCTACTACAATTTGTGTAGAGGTCGTATCTGCATATCGAATCAATTTTTGTTCGAGACGTTTTGCTTGCGAATCAGAAAGCATTGATGCTTCGTCGTATACTGCAGTTTGTTTAGTTGGTTTTTTAGGGATTGTACGCTGCGCATATAAGGTGTTTGTGGAAGCAAAAAACAACCCAAAAATTATAAATAGGGGTACGATAAGAGGTTTTAGATGCTTCATTTATCCTTTAGAGATTTCGTCGCTAAGTTCATTGGTGTCGTTATGATTCCAAGGAAAAAAGTGCTGTAATTGTTTTCCAGTAAGTAGAACACCATCAATTAATCCTTGTGTAAAATTACCTTCCTTAAAATGCGTTAAGATTACATCTTTGGTTGCTTCCCAAAAATGAGCATCAACAGCTTGGTCAATTCCTTTATCACCATAAATTGCAAATCGACGATCGTTTACGGCCACATAGATTAGTACGCCATTACGTTGCATAGTGTTGTCCATTTTTAGCATATGAAACACCTCTGCTGCTCTTTCTAAAATATCCTTTTCGGTATGTTTTTCTAGATGAACCCTAATTTCTCCAGAGGTTGTTTTTTCTGCACGGCGTATGGCTGCAACTATTTGCTGTTCTTCATCTGCTGTTAGGAAATCTTCAACTTGTGATTGCCCCATCATTAAAAATTAAAATCTACGTCAGGTGCTTTTTCTGTTCCTTCTTCTGCTTCGAATCTTGTCATTTCATCAAAACTGCCAAAAAGACCCAGAACAATGTTGTTAGGAAATTTCTTGATAAACTTATTAAATTCTCCTACAGCCGTATTGTACCTGTTTCGCTCTACATTAATTCTATTTTCGGTTCCTTCAAGTTGCGTTTGTAGATTTAAAAAGTTTTGATTGGCTTTTAGGTCTGGATATCGTTCTACAGTAACTAATAATCGGGATAGGGCAGAGCTTAATCCACTCTGTGCTTGCTGAAATTGAGCCATTTGAGCGGGTGTAATGTTGCTAGGGTCTATATTTACCGAGGTTGCTTTAGAACGAGCTTCAATTACTTCCTTAAGTGTGGTGCGTTCAAAATCTGCAGCTCCTTGTACCGTTTTTACCAGATTTCCGATAAGATCACTACGTCTTTGGTAGGCACTTTCTACATTAGACCATGCAGTTTTGGCATCTTCCTGGAGCGTGATTGCTGTGTTATAACTTCCTGCAAATACCGAATATAAGATACCTGCAATTACTATAATAACTATGATTGGGATTAAAAGTTTTTTCATGATTTGGTGATATGGTATGGTTAATTTAAAGCTGTTCTTTAATTTTTAATAATTGCCCCTTGATCGCTTCCAGTTTTCTGATAATATCAAAGCTGTCTAAAGTGGCTTGTTTTTGTTCTTTGAGGTGTGTTTTTGCGCCTTCTAGTGTAAACCCTCGTTCTTTTACCAAATAATATATTAATTCGAGGTTTTTAATATCCTCTGGAGTAAATTTTCGATTTCCTTTTGCATTTTTTTTGGGTTTAATGATGTCGAATTCTTTTTCCCAAAAACGAATCAACGAAGCGTTTACATTAAATGCTTCGGCTACCTCGCCAATGCTGTAATACATTTTTTTTGGTAAGTTTACATACATACTTATTTTTTTTGTTGAATAAAACTTCCGTCATCATCAAAAATAAGTTTACTCTCAGGAAAATCTTGCGCTGTTAATTGCTTGATTTCCTTTAAAGCTCCTTTGTTGTCATCTATAAAGGGGTATACTTCGTCAATTTGTTTGGCAGAATGAAGTTTGCCCTTTATGAAATTACCAGTAAGGTCAATCTCTATTTCTGCAATGGGTGCATATCCCTTAATCCCATTTAGATTAAATCTGGAATATGTACAAAAATTACCTAAACTATAGGCAATGAACTTATTTTTGTATACTTCAAAAGCTCTTGAAACATGAGGGCCATGACCTAAAATAATATCGGCACCAGCATCGATCATGGTATGTGCAAAACGATATACATCTCCTCGGTCTTCGCCATAAAAACGTTCGGTTTTTCTAGGTACATGTGTGTGTTCATGACCTTCTGCTCCTCCGTGAAAAGATACTATTACAATATCTACTTTTTGTTTCAGCTCGGTTACAATCTTTTTTGCATTCGATAAGTTATGAATTTTTAAGCAATCTTTATTAGGAGCAAAAGCACAAAAACCATATTTAATTCCGTTTCTTTCAAAAGTATCAAAGGGTTTGGCAAATACCCCGGCATAAGCGATATTGTGTTTTTCTAATGTTTTAGAGGTGTTTTCAATTCCTATTTTTCCAAAATCCCCAATATGGTTATTGGCAATACTCATTACATCAAAACCAGCCGCAGCAAGGTAGTCTCCGTAACGTTCTGGAGATCTAAACGAATAGCATTTTGATGGGTCAGAGCATCTTTTTGCATTCTCTCCTGTATCTGTTAGTGTGCCTTCTAGATTTCCAAAAAGGATATCAGCTTTTAGTAAGACTTCTTGGATATCGTCAAAAGGTCCTTTTCCTTCAGGAGGTAGATAACTGTCTTTTGGGAAATTGGTGCCCATCATGATATCACCAACGGCCATTATTTTTATAAATTTAGGTGCAGCAAGTTTTTCTTTGGTAGTTACCGCAAGGGTATACATAGAATCGAGTACTTCTTTTGAATATTTTTGAGCCTGGATAGAAGAACAAAAACTAACAAAAAGAATAAAAAGAAGTAATTTTCGCATTGATATTTAATCTAAGGTTTCGTTTACAAGGTTAGAAGCTTTAAGCATTTCGTTAAACTCTTCAGAGGTTAAACTTCCATAATAAAAATTACGGGGGTTGATACGTTCATTGTCTTTAAAAATTTCGTAATGCAAATGAGGAGCAACCGATCGCCCTGTACTCCCTACATATCCTATAACATCTCCACGCTTTACTTTATCACCTTTCTTTACCTTATAATTACTTAAATGTGCATAAAGGCTTACATAATTAAAACCGTGGTCTATTCGAATATGTTTTCCGTAACCAGAAGAATTAGCATCGGCTCTGGTAACTACTCCATTACCGGATGCATAAATAGGTGTACCGGTAGCAGCAGAAAAATCCATTCCATAATGAAATTTTCTAGCCTTGGTAAATGGATCACTTCTCCAGCCATAACCAGAGGCCATACGTTTTAAATCAGTATTTTTGATCGGTTGTATCGCAGGTATCGTTGCCAATAACTCTTCCTTTTGTTCTGCTAATTTGGCAATCTCATCCAGAGATTTGGATTGAACGACAATTTGTTTCGTCAATTTATCAATACGCTTACTACTTTCTATAATAATATCAGAGTTGTTAAAACCTTCTAAATTTTTATATCGGTTTACTCCTCCAAAACCTGCTTTTCTTAGTTCTTCAGGAATTGGATTTGCGCCAAAATACAGCCTGTAGATATTATCGTCTCTTTCTGCAATTTCTTTTAAGATGTTTTCGTCGCGTTTCAGTCGTTGATTCATTAAGTCAAACTGAAGCTGCATATTCTCGAGTTCTCTTTTATAAGCCTTTTCTTTTGGAGTCTCTAATTGTGGTATATTAAGATAGATAAGTAATAATAAAAATCCTGCCAATAAAGAGCTAACAACTGCCAAAGCGGCAATACCAAATTTACGCCCTTTCTTTTGCTCTATTCTTCGGTAAGAAAGAGTCTCGCTATCATAGTAATATTTAACCTTTGACATAATCTAAAATATGCTATTTTTGCAGGATATTATATAAGTAATGTCTTAATTAATAAGTAAGACATCGCAACAAATATAACAAAATGTTATAAGTCGAGAAAAAACTGACAGGAATCAGTTGCTCGTTCTCATGAATTCTGGAGTTATATAGTTGAATTCTATTATCTTGTCGGTTTTTTATAAATGATAAAAAAACTAGCAGTTTACAGAGTTAAAAATAATTAAGAGGCCTTTTTTATTTAGAAGCCTTAGAAAATAATGAATACTATAATCTATTAAAATATAAACACGTGAAATCCCAGGAAATAAGAAATCAGTTTTTAGAGTTTTTTAAATCAAAAGAACATGGTATCGTACCTTCTGCCCCTATGGTAATAAAGGATGATCCTACTTTGATGTTTACCAATGCCGGGATGAACCAATTTAAAGAGTTTTTTTTAGGAAATGGTGTTCCTAAAAATAATAGATTAACCGATACCCAGAAATGTTTAAGAGTAAGTGGTAAGCATAATGACCTGGAAGAAGTAGGAATGGATACGTATCACCATACTATGTTTGAAATGTTGGGGAACTGGAGTTTTGGTGATTATTTTAAAAAAGAAGCTATACAGTGGGCATGGGAGCTGCTTACAGAAGTTTACGGTATTGATAAAGATATCTTGTATGTTTCTGTTTTTGAAGGAGCGAAAGATGATGGTTTAGAAATGGATCAAGAGGCATATGATTTATGGACAGAGATTGTTCCCGAGGATCGAATTATTATGGGTAATAAAAATGATAATTTCTGGGAGATGGGAGATCAGGGGCCCTGTGGGCCTTGTTCAGAAATACATGTGGATATTCGTTCTGAGGAGGAGAAAGCCAAAATCCCTGGTCGTGATTTGGTAAATGCAGATCATCCACAGGTTGTAGAGATCTGGAACCTTGTTTTTATGCAGTTTAATAGAAAAGCAGATAGTTCCTTAGAAAAATTACCGGCACAACATGTAGACACGGGTATGGGATTTGAACGCTTGTGTATGGTGTTACAAGGAGTAAAATCGAACTATGATACCGATGTGTTTACGCCTTTAATTAGAGAAATTGAGACCATTACCAACTCAAAATATGATAAAAATAGCTCACCCACTGAGGAAAATGGAAAAGTGAGTGTAGCGATTAGAGTAATAGCAGATCATGTAAGGGCTGTTGCTTTTTCGATAGCAGATGGTCAGTTGCCAAGTAATACAGGTGCAGGATATGTAATTAGAAGAATCTTACGTAGAGCAATTCGATATGGTTTTACATTTTTAAATACCAAAGAACCCTTTATTTACAAACTGGTAGAAACCTTAAGTAAGCAAATGGGAACTGCTTTTCTCGAACTTAAAACACAAAAGAACCTAATTGTGAATGTTATCAAAGAAGAAGAACATTCTTTCTTAAAAACATTGGATCAGGGATTAGTATTATTAGAAAATGTGATAAAAAACACCAAAGGTGATGTGATTTCTGGCGAGAAAGCTTTTGAGTTATATGATACCTATGGATTCCCTATAGATTTAACGGCTTTAATTTTAAATGAACAAGGGTATAAACTGGATGAAGCTGGTTTTGATAAGGAATTGCAAAAACAAAAAGATAGATCTAGAGCAGCCTCTCAGGTATCTGCAGGAGATTGGGAAATACTTCCTAACGAAATCACCGAAGGCTTTATAGGATATGATCAACTTACTGCCGAAGTAAAAGTGGTACGTTATAGAAAGGTAAATAGTAAAAAAGAAGGAGAACTGTATCAGTTAGTCTTTAATAGAACACCTTTTTACCCCGAAGGAGGAGGACAAGTAGGAGATAAAGGGTATCTCGAAGTTTCTAATGGAGATGTTGTGTATATTATCGATACTAAAAAAGAGAATAACTTAATTATTCACTTGACCAAAAACCTACCTAAGCATATTGATGAAACATTAAAAGCTGTGGTAGATAGTAAGCAGCGATCCAGATCGGCATCGAATCATTCTGCAACACATTTGTTACATCAGGCATTACGCACGATTTTAGGGACACATGTAGAACAAAAAGGATCAATGGTTCATAGCGGTTACTTACGTTTTGATTTTTCTCATTTTGCTAAGGTTTCTAAAGAAGAACTTAGACAAGTCGAGAATTTTGTAAACGCAAGAATAAGAGAACAGTTACCTTTAGAAGAACAACGTAATATTACATATGATCAAGCTATTGCCGAAGGAGCTATTGCTTTGTTTGGTGAAAAATATGGAGATAAAGTACGAGCTATTCGATTTGGAGAGTCTATGGAACTTTGTGGAGGTACACATGTACAAAACACTAGTGACATATGGCATTTTAAAATTACCTCGGAAAGCGCAATTGCAGCCGGTGTTCGACGAATAGAAGCAATAACTTGTGATGCGGCAAAAGAATATTTTACCTCACAATCAGAGTCGTATAATGAAGTAAAAGCTGTGTTAAAAAATGTAAAAGAGCCGGTAAAAGCTATAGTTTCGTTACAAGAAGAGAATACGAATCTTAAGAAACAAATAGAGGTATTGCTTAAGGATAAAGCAAAAAACCTGAAAGGAGATCTTAAATCAGAGTTTACAGAAATAAACGGAGTTAACTTCTTGGCAAAAAAAGTAGATCTGGATGCTCAAGGTATAAAAGATTTATCTTTCGAATTAGGAGGGGAGTTGCAAAATGTAATGATATTATTTGGGTCTGATCAAAATGAAAAAGCGTTGTTGTCATGTTATATTTCTAAGAATCTGGTAGAAGAGAAAAAGATAAATGCAGGGCAAATTGTGCGCGAGCTAGGTAAATATATCCAAGGAGGTGGCGGTGGACAACCATTTTTTGCTACGGCAGGAGGAAAGAAACCAGAAGGAATCGAAGAAGCATTAGATAATGCAAAAGCATATTTAAATTAAAATGACCTGTAAAGTTTCTGTATTTTTTCTAAAGAATAATGAAGAATAAACAATGAATCTGCAAACCAAAATACCATTACAGCCAAAAGAGCCTCAGATAGATTATACATCGGGGATTTTGTCATTGGGTTCTTGTTTTGCAGAAAATATTGGAGAAAAACTGTCACAATATAAATTTAGAAATGATATCAATCCTTTTGGGATTTTATTTCACCCAAAAGCGATAGAGACGTTTTTGTGGATGGCGACACAAGACGAAAAATATACAGAAACAGATCTGTTTTTTATGAATGAACGATGGCATTGTTTTGATGCACATTCTTCATTAAGTAGTACAGATAAGAATACGTTACGAAACCATTTAAACAAAAAATTGGCTGTTACCAAAGCTAAAATTCAGACTTCTTCTCACGTGATTATCACGTTGGGAACAGCATGGGTTTATCGATTAAAAGCATTGGATATGATTGTAGCCAATTGTCATAAAATACCACAAAAAGAGTTTCAGAAAGAGCTTTTGTCTGTTAATGAAGTGGTGCAATGTCTTCAGAATTGTATTCATTTGGTGCGAGCAATTAACCCTTCTGTACAGTTTATATTTACGGTATCTCCGGTGAGACATAGTAAAGATGGCTTTGTAGAGAATACACGAAGTAAATCTCACTTATTTACTGCAATACATCATGTGATAGATAAAATAAAAGGAGCATCCTATTTTCCGGCTTATGAAATAATGATGGATGAGCTTAGGGATTATCGTTTCTATAATGAGGATATGATTCATCCCAGTAAACTTGCAATACAGTATATTTGGGAGTGTTTTATAGAAGTATGGATTTCTAAAGAAGCAACACAGATTATGAATAAAGTCGAGGAAATTGTTAAAGGAATTTCTCATAAACCCTTTAATCCGCAAAGTGTAGCGTACCAGAAGTTTCTTAAGAAGTTAGAATTAAAAAAAGAACAACTCACCAGAGAGCATCCACATATGAGCTGGGATCAATAATAATTTTAATAAAATAAGGTAGCCTAAAAATAGCTACCTTATTTTTTACAAGTTTATTTTTATGGTGTTCATTAATAAACACTAATTGTTTGGTATAAATAATGGCGATAAAGTAACCGTAGCGTTTCCTCTGGCTCCTCTGTGATTGGTATACGTTTTGTTTTTCTCGATAGTATAAAAAGAATCGACATAATCATCATTGTTGATGTACCACTCATCTGGCATAGCCTGTAAAATAGCACCAGCAATTTGACCTAGTGTATTTACCCATGATTGTCCTGTAACGGTTCCTACAATTTGAAAAATTCCGTCAATAATAATTTTTACTAATTCTTTAAAATTGTAATTATCATCTTTTTCAAACAATTGTATATTGGCAGCTTGATATTTGTAATCCTCCCAAAAAAGCATAATTTGATTTGGATAGTAAGTGGTGCCTTCATGATCAAGGTAATACATTGGGATAATCTTTACTTCTGCTTCATTGTTATTGTTTTTTATGCCAGAAGTAATAGCGTAGATCTCTGCTGCACCACTAATCCAAGGTTCTTCATCATTGTCTAATTTTATTCGATCCAGTTTTGTTGTTTCCAACCCACTATTAGATTTTGAAGAAGGACTTAAGTCCATTTGAGAAGATAAGAAACGGCTATTTTGTAGCCCATTAATTTGTAGTTGGTGATTCATATAATCGACTTCTGCCTTTAAAGCTTCAAAACCTTTGGTTTCGATAATAATTACAGGTACATCGGGTGTTTTTTTGCTATCTAGATAAACAACTTCTCCATCAAGATTGAAAGCTTCAATTTTTGACCATGATTTCTCGTCTCCTTCTGGGGCAAATGATACCAATAACTTTGTATAATCGACAGTTCTGTTATTAGGTTTTTGCATCCATAGTTCAGGAATTTCCATTCGCACTGGGATTTTACAGGATTTAAGCCGATTATCTACTTCGTTTACTATCTTTTTTAAAGACTTGTATGAGTTATGGCCAGATACTTGATTATTTTTTTCTAATAAATAAGATAATTTAATGCCAGGAGTATGGTTTGAAGATAATTCTTTGATAATATTGGTTTTAAACTCTTTGTCGGCAAGTAAATTAATTAGATTTGAGGCGATTTCCTTTTTGTTTAAACCAGTATCGTTATTGATTTCTTTGATCTCGATATTAGAAGATTCTTCGGGGTCGCAATTAATGAAAAATACAGATAGAAAAGTTAGGCTAATGAGTAGTAGTGATTTTTTCATAATTAAGTATTATAGGTTAGATTAGTTTAGTACTTAAAATTAGAAAAAATGTCAGTTATTTAACTGGTTAATAGTGATTTAAACTCTCAAAAAGTCTGAGGTAATACCATAAATAATGTGGCTGTTTTTTTTTGCTTTTAACGATTTTATTATGCATGCATATAAACACTATTATGTTTAAAGTATATGATTTTCATTTAATTGTGTTTTTTTTGAAATGGTTGAACGCGATTTTTTATAAAAAGTACTTTTTCTAACCGTCAAAAAGAAATTCTTGACACTTACTATTTTTTGTATTCAACTATATCATATAGTAGTTATCTACGCATGGGTTTTAGAATTTCTCAAAATATCAAGTCCACCTGTTATTAAGTGTTCAATTTTTGGTCTTTTAGATTTTATGCTATTTAAATGCTCAAGAACCTGGGCGGCAAACTTTTCATCCCGATCATAAACTAACTCATATATCTCTAATGGTAGTAACCAGTCATCTGAGTGATGATTTTTGGTGAGCTCAAAAGCGGCTTCTAAGGAAAAAGATGTATTTTTTCCTTCTCGTATGTTTTTTACAGAATCGTAAAGTGTATGTAATTCCAGTTCTTTTTTAGAATATTCTTTTTTAATGGTGGTAGTAGAAGATTTATGCGTAATCAAATCAAAAGAATTATCGTCGGCAGGGCCTGAGAATGCAGAGACAATTTCTTTACCAATGGCTAAGTCAAACGCTCCCCATTCTGGTTTAAAAAGAAACTCACCTTCATAAGTAACAGAACATTTACTAAACTGAATCAAAATTAATTCTCCTTTAATATTTCTTGTTCCGGTAATAATATTTCCTGCTACCTTAATCCCACTTTCGAATTCGAATTCTATATGTTCTCCTTCATGAAAGTTATAGGCTTTCAAATCTCTTGGAGACATATTTTCTATAGCCAGATTACTACCTTTTAACTTACCTATCGGTGATCCAAATCCACTACTATGGGTATCAATACCGTGTCCTATTAATTCTTTTTCTCTAAACGAAAGAGCAGAGGGGCCTTCGGTTTTAAAATAGATTACTTCATTGTCTTTATTCTTAATCATTCTGGTAAATACACCAGAGATTTGAATACCTGTGTTTAATTCTATTGTGCCCAAGTTTTGAGATCCTATTAATTTTTCTAAGCCTCGATGCCCACCTTTCCTCAATGCCATGGTATCAGCAAATTCTTCGAGGACTTGGCACAAGTACGCAAAATCGGGTGTTACAAAAAGCTGTGGCTGAGGTTTTGTAATGTCAAAATCCTGAAAAGCAGCTTCTGGAGAATAAGGTAGTTTTGCTACATTATCAGTCATGCACCATTCGCTTTCTCCTATAGAAGATAATAAACCTGCACCATATATTTTAGGGTTCTCTACAGTTCCAATTAACCCGTACTCAACCGTCCACCAATGTAAATTTCTAATCAAAGCCATTTCAGATGGTGTTTCCTTTAGATTTTGCAATTCTTCGACCTTTTTCTCGGCAGCATCAATTGCTTCGGGACTTGTATTGTGTGCTTCTTTCAAAATAGATAATGAACGCACAGCTTCATACATATCATGATCTTTTTTAGAAGAAATAGCTTTGCATCCAATTTTTCCAAAACGTCTTAAGTATTCTGCATAATCTGGATTTGCAATGATAGGAGCATGACCTGCAGCTTCATGAATAATATCTGGTGCAGGAGTATACTCTATGTTTTCGAGTTGTCGTATGTCTGAAGCAATAACCAAAATGTTATAGGCCTGAAATTCCATAAAAGCATTTGGAGGAATAAAACCATCTACAGCAACCGCTGCCCATCCAATTTCTTTTAAAATTCGATTCATCCCATACATGTTTGGGATTTGATTTATAGATATTCCTGTTTGTTCAAGTCCTTTTATATAAGAGTTATGAGCTATTTTGTTAAGTGAAATAATGTTTTTTCGCATTACATAGCGCCATACGGCTTGATCCATAGCTGTATATTCCTCATAGTTTTGAGGCTTTATAAATTGCTTTAAATGACTTGGTAGTCTTTCAATCAAGGGGTTAGATGCTATAGCAGAATCCATTTTAGACAACTTTTAGTGAAAAAATATTATTAATGTAAAATTAAGTGGTTTATTTTGATTTATAAACGTTATATATATGTAATTTAACAGTTGATATAAATTTTAGATATGCGATCAAAGTTTTTGCTAATTGGATTCTTATTGGTTTATGTAACAAGTAATGCACAGATTACCAATGAAGGATATCCTAAAAGTTGGGAAATAAACAGTTCTAACAAAAAGAAGGTAATGCCTGAAATAATGAAGACTTTTGATTTGGAAGAGCTACAAAAGGAAGATGTGATTAATGATCTTAATAAATCGGGAGCATGGCGTTTTGGATATGAGTTAGAAGTAAATTTAGGATTGCAAAATTCTGGAGTTTGGGACAATTTACCTGATAGAGAAGGAAGGATATGGCGAATCAATATTGTTTCTAAAGGAGCACAAACATTAAATTTTGTTTTTGATTCATATGAGCTGCCAAAGGGAGCAACGATATATATTTATAATGAAGATCGATCAGAACTTTTAGGGGCCTATACAGATGTTTTTAACAATGCTAACGGGGTATTAGGTACCTGGATGGTAGCAGGAGAAAATGTATGGATCGAATATTTCGAACCTAGAGAAGTAATAGGTAAAGGCAAGTTGAATATAACCAAAGTAGTGCATGGATATCGCTCTGTACAGCACTCGAAGCTCGAAAAAGATTTGGGATCATCTCAAGACTGTAATTATGATGTAGCATGTGCACTTGGTGATGATATAGACCCAATCAAAGATAGATTAAAACATGCTGTTGTTAGAATAGTCCAAGGTGGCCGTTACTGTACAGGAACTTTGATTAATAATACAAGCAATGATGCTTCTTTATATGTACTAACGGCAAATCATTGCAATAATGCAGATGAGTCCACATGGGTTTTTAGATTTAATTGGATAAGCCCTACACCTTCGTGTGCATCTGAAACCAGTAGTGTAGATACTGAAGAAAAACAGACCACAAGTATAAGCACTTTGTTGGCTTCCAATGTAGCGTCTGATTTTAAATTGATAGAATTAGATGGAGGAGTAAGTGATTCCTGGGAACTCGAATGGGCAGGTTGGAACAACGGGATAGCCAATCCTGAATTTACTTTCGGAATTCATCATCCGAAAGGAGATATTATGAAAGCCTGTCGATCAAAAAAACTTCCCATACTACCTAGAAAATTTTTGGTTGGAGATATTCCTGACCCCATCGATTTATGGGTAGTACAGCAATGGGAATTGGGAGTGACAGAAAAAGGTTCTTCAGGCTCTGCTCTTTTTGATCCTAATGGTAGAATTATAGGAGCATTATCAGGAGGAGGAGCCGATTGTACAGGTTTGATCTATAATGGAAGCCCTGATTATTATGGTAGATTCGATACTTCATGGGGCTTTGGGAATACAGACAATTCGAGATTATCTAATTGGTTAGACCCTATAGATAGTGGGAGAGAAACATTGGATATGATTTCTATAGAGAAACCATCAGGAGTTCCACCGATCCCAAAGCAGAATGTGGATATATACTACCAATTGACCAATAATACTCTTAATATTGTTAATGACTCAAATAAAAGAATACGGTTTGCTGTTTACAATATGTTGGGACAACAGTTAGAATTAGGAATGTTATCCTCACGTAGTTCAAAAAAAATTTCCCTAATTACAGTATCTAATGGCATGTATTTTGTGCATATAACAAAAATGAATGACGGAAGTTCTTTTACAAAAAAAATAATGATCTCTAAATAGAAACGTTATAGTAGTATAAGAGGTTGCATCTCAGCATCGAAATGCGATCAGACTTTTTATTAACCCAAAATAATCTGATCTAAAATCTAGATTAATTTATCATCTAAGAAACGATAAATTAGAGTCTTTTAGTTTTTAAAAAGCATCTCTAGTTTTTAATAATTTAGGAGTAAAATTCTGTTAATGAATATGTTTTAAAATTATTTTTTGGTTAAAAAATTTTTAAATGGTAAATTAATAGTTTTATTTTGATAGTTGAAGTAATATTAAAAGATTGATTTTTACTAAAAAAAATATGGTTGCGAGAATTGGCTTGTTAGCATTTGCCCTTATAAGTATGACTATGGGGAATGCTCAGGTAAAAAGTGGGGATACTCCAAATAGTTGGAAAGGAAATACGCTTAGTAAAAGAAGTATAGCTCCGGTTGTTTTAAAGGAATTTGATTTAGTAAAACTTAAAGAAGAAGATGTAATTAACGATTTGGACAAATCAATCCCATGGCGATTTGGACATGAGTTAGAAGTAAATTATGGGTTGCAAAATTCTGGTGTTTGGGATGAATTACCAAATGGTAAAGGTAGGATTTGGCGAATTAATATTGTATCCAAAGGAGCAAGGACCTTAAATTTTATTTTTGATTCATATTACTTGCCTAAAGGGGCTACGCTTTATATATATAATGATGATAGATCTGATTTGCTGGGAGCCTATACAGATGTGTTTAATAATCCCGATGAAGCCTTAGGAACTTGGACTGTAGAAGGTGAAAGTATTTGGATGGAACTTTTCGAACCAAGTAAAGAAAGAGGAAAAGGAAAATTAAATATATCAAAAGTAGTACATGGATATCGTAGTATAACGGATGCCGAAATACGACAAAAGTTAGTAGGGTTTGGAGATTCAGGACCATGTAATTATGATGTAAATTGTGCTACAGGAAGTGATTTCGATCCTATAAAAGATAAACTTAAACATGCAGTTGCCAGAGTGATAACAGGAGGTAGTGTATGTTCGGGGACATTAGTAAATAATACCGCCAATGATGCATCCTTATATTTTCTCACTGCAAATCATTGTAGAGGAGCAGATGAATCTTTATGGGCTTTTCGATTTAATTGGATAAGTCGTGTTACTTCTTGTGGTACACTAGACGAAAGCGAAGATACCGAAGAGAATCAAACTACTAGTAGAGCAATATTATTGGCTTCTAATGTAGAAAGTGATTTTAAACTGCTAAAATTGGATGGCGGAGTAGACCCATCTTGGGATTTGGAATGGGCAGGTTGGGATCGAAGAGAAGTAGATCCATCATACACAATTGGTATTCATCATCCGGTAGGAGATATAATGAAGGTATGTAGATCAAACTCTGCTCTGGGTACCTATAGAGGCTTAATAGGTTCTGATATTCCCGACCCTATAAATTGTTGGGTAGTACAACAATGGGATTTTGGTGTTACAGAAGGTGGTTCTTCTGGTTCTGGGTTATTCGACCCATCGGGTAGAATAGTAGGACAGCTATCAGGAGGAGGAGCCCAGTGCGCAGGAATAGTAAATAATGGTGCTTCTGATTTTTATGGAAGATTTGATACATCATGGGATTTTGGTACTACAGATGATTCGAGACTCTCGAATTGGCTCGATCCACTTAATACAGGGCGAGAAACATTAGATATGCTATCTATAGAAAAACCAGACGGAACCCCATTACCTCCCAAAGATGAAGTTATTGTATTCTTTAAATCCTCTAATTCGACGCTTAACATTGTTAATGATTCTGATAAAACCCTAAGATTTATTATTTACGATATGTTGGGGCAGCAATTAAATGCTGGACAACTGTCAAAGGAAACACAAGAAATCGAGATGGGTAATGCTTCTAGCGGAATGTATTTTGTACATATCAAAAATGTAAACAGCAATGCTTCCTTTACCAAAAAGGTAATGGTGGGTAATACAATGTGATAGTTATTTCTTTTCCTTTTTACTTACTACTACTATCTCAATATTAAGATAGTCGCCAAACTACATATGAGTAATATTGCTTATTCGTTGTATTTATGTGCAAAAGATAACAACATGTGTAAAATCATATAAATGTAATCGTTACTAATATCTAATAAAGACTAACGTATCAATGAAAAATGCCCAACAATTCTTTTAGGGTTATTATTATCTAGATATTCTAGCGTAAACCAGTACTCTGAGGAAGGCATTTGTTTACCACTATAAAATCCATCCCAACCACTTTGATTAGGGATTAATTGTGTTAAAAGTTTTCCGTATCGATCAAAAATATAAAGCCTGGATTCTACTGTTAATAATGTATTTGTGGTGTCTGTTATATGCCAGGTATCGTGAAACCCATCTCCGTTAGGAGTGAAATACTCTGGGATAATAAGTTGATCATTAGGTGTGTTTGGGTTATTTGGATTATTAGGGTCATCCTCCTTATCAGGAGAAACCTCTATACTTGAGATACAACCATTACGTTTTATAAAAATAGTATGTGTTTCGGGTGTTACATTACCAAATCGAGTGCTATTTTGATAAACCCCATCAATATCATCTAGAGCATATTCGATGTTTCCTTCGGTATCTGCGGGAGTAACGACAATATCGTTTCCTTGAAACGCTGCACGATCATCAAAGGAATCAGGGTCTTGGTCAAAAATTATAGTTTCTGTCAATACAGATGTTATCATCTCTTTGGTATCGGGATTGGTTTGTGTTATAGTTGCTTGAATGGTGTAGTTACCTGCCATTGTAAAATCATAATTACCGAAAATATCTGTAGATGAAAAAAGTATGCTACTATTTGTATCTAAAATTTCCCAGGCAACGGTATCGACACTTAAACTTAAACCAAAACCCGTTGTTTCATCCAAACAAGCTTGATCAATAATTATCTCTGGTGTTTCTACACAACAACCACCCACCATAGAATATGCATTGATTCTAAGGCTACCGTCACCGGCGTTTGGTTTAACAAAAATAGGTTCATTAGAAAAGTGTTGTTTTACAGTTCTTAACAGAGCAAGCCAATCATATCGATAACTAATAGTCGTAGATGAAGAAGAAGGAGCTTTTCCTTTTAAAATATCAAAAGCATCTTCTAATGTAGTCATTATTTCTTGCTTTCTTGTAGTATTATTGGTATGAAAATGTTTGAACAAACCTCCTTTTCCTTGTATGGTAACCGTACCACCTTCTCCCATAAAAAAACGCTCTATGGTGTTCCAATCAATTTGATGATCCCAAAGAGGAATCGAAGTGTTGGTCGTTGCTTCTTGTGATCGAGCTACTATAGATTCTATGACTTCTGTTATATGTTTTCTGTAGAAACTATTTCCTTGAGGGAGTAAATCTCTGGCAGTAGGATTTGTATGTGTTGCTTCATAATTATCTTTATTCATAGTTTCTGCAATAGGATCTGCAGAAAATACACCTAGGTTATAAGTAACTGTCATTGCAGCCAATGTATAGTATCTATCCGCTGGGTTGTCAATTACTTTATGCCAACATAAATCTTTAGAATAACTAAACCAATTATAAATGTTGTAGAAATTTAGTGCCGATAAAAAGTAACCATTTATTGTGTTGGCCTTATCCAAATCTATTTCATCTACAGTATCAATAGGCAGAAACCCAACGTAATCATCCAAAAAGGCATCAGGGAAGATATTAGGAAATGCTATTGCCAAAGAAGCAGCATCAGGTGCATTGCTAAGTTGTGTTTGATATTCTGTAAAAAATAAGGGGTAAGTAATAGCTCTATCTATTGCTGTCCAGTTTTCTATCTCAAAGGGCCCATATGCTCGTTCTTGATTAGTTGTAGATGTAGGGGATACATGGATAGTGCCACTAAATGTTTCTTTGGCACCTACTCCCATCATCCATTGCATATCTGCATTCATATACTCTTGCCCCATTGCAAGGGTCATCCAATACATATAGTTCGTATTATTAGCAATAAACTCTGTATCTGTTAAATTTACACGAATGGGAAGCCCATTATATGGGAACATAATTTGTGTTTCTCCTAACCAGGTATCTATAAAGCCTGCAGAATATCTCCCCCCTCTATATCCAAGATCATCTATGTATCGATGATTAGAGTTATAAAAATCTGGAGTTGTGATCAAATCAGATAGTTGTTGTAGCGTGATAGCAGGCTCGTCTACAGGCTTTTCTGATATATTACATAATTCTCCTTGGGCACTAAGGTTATAAAAAGATAAAAATATGCCTATGGCATAGATAGTGAATCTAATCTGCATGTTGTAAGTTGATAAATTTAGTTAGGTAGTAAGAACGAACGATGAAGTATATTAGTATACAATGAAGATGGAATATGAAGAGTTTTTTGGAAGGAGAAATTTTATAAAATGAAATCAAAGCAACGAGAATTTCGATTTTTTTTAATTTTAAAAAGTTAAATAGTTAAGAAAAAGGGGAAAATACCCCATGTAAATTTTACAGATAAAGTTTATTTTTATTATGGCTTATACGTAATTACGAGTTAAATATGTGTTAAACATATTTTTTTAATGTCTGTTTATTAGGTGTTTAGGTTGTTTTTGTGGTTTTGAATATTATAATTTAAGATTATTTATTACTTGCAATTAGTACATTTATCAAACTCGTATATGACCAAAATTGTCTTACCAAAATTAATAGGCTAAATACGAGTATTCAAAACACATAACAGGCTATTGCTTTTGTTAGTGATTATTTAATTTTTTCAAGCAGAGAACATGTGGTTGGAATCGGCGAAGCCATGCTTTACAACGTAAAACTCATTTTTTTTAAGTCAAGAATCTCGATCAATGAAATATTGTTACTTATTGGTATTATTACCTGTGCTATCTTTTTCTCAAATTCAAATTACCGGAACCGTAAAAAATGATATCGACAAATCAATAATAGAGTTCGCAAATGTATTACTTATGAATTCGGAAGAGGAGTATGTTACAGGTGGAATCACTGATGAAAAAGGAAACTTTGAAATTGCAGTAGATAAAGGAAATTATATAATTCAAGTAAGTTTTTTGGGATATGCCGATTGGAGTAAGAATATTACAGTAGGAAAAGATATGGATTTGGGCATAATTTCATTGACAAGAAAAGAGGATGAATTAGAACAGGTTACTATTACCACCAAGAAAAAGATTTTTGAGAAAAAAGTAGATCGTTTGGTTTTCAACGTGGCAGAATCTCCTTCCTTAACAGGAGGAAATGCAATGGATGCTTTACAGATTGCCCCTAGAGTTAGAATAGAAGGAGATAAAATATCGATGATAGGAAAAGATAATATGAGAGTAATGATAGATGGTAAAATCCTTCAGATTACAGGAGATAACCTAAGTGCATATCTTAATTCTATTGCTACCGATGACATCAAGAAAATAGAGATCATTACGACGCCTCCTGCGATGTATAGCGCAGAGGGAAATAGTGGTTTGATTAATATCGTTTATAAAAAAGGAAGAAAGAATTCCTGGAACAGTACCGTAAGAGGAGTATATAGACAGTATACATTTCCAATGGGAGGGTTAGGGTTTAATTTTAACTATAATAAAAATAAATTATCGATAGCAAATAATTTGTCTTTTACGCATGGCTCTAAAGTAATAACAGATGCGAGTACTGTTTTTTATGAAAATCAAACATGGGCTAGTAATGCTCCCAGAAGAGTATTTTACAAGCCAGTATTAAGCGGTAAAATTTCTTTAGATTACCAATTGAGTAAGTCAGTATCTATAGGAACGCAATATCTAGGAGAGTACAATAAACTTAGAATAACAGAAAGAGATGATACAAGAATCATTAATACTGCCAGTCAAGCTATAGATTCGTTAGTGAAGACAACAGCAAATTCTTTAGACGAGTCACCATCACATTCGTTTAATACCTATGCAGAATTTAGACTGGATTCATTAAGCAAAACAATCAAACTCAATTTTGATTATTTTACCTATCAAAATGATAAAGAAAGGAATTATACATCAGGAAATTATACGGCGTCTAATAATTTATTAGCAGATAGTTTTAATGCAGGTCATAATTTTGGGAATCAAAAAATTCAAAATTATTCAGGAAAAATAGATGTGGTTTTACCCTTAAAAAAAGTAGATCTTAATTTTGGTAGTAGAGTCTCACTAACAAAAACAGATAATGATATTAGATTTTATAATTTAACTTCGGGCGTGGCTATTTTGGATTCGAATCAGAGCAACCAATTCGATTTTGAAGAAAATACCCAAGCGATCTATTTTTCGGCAAGTAAGAGTTTTGGAGAACAATGGGAAGCACAGGTTGGGTTGCGTTATGAGAATACACAAACGACAGGGATATCGGTACAATTAAATCAGAAAAATGAGAATGACTATGATAGAATATTTCCTACCGTATATGTCTCATATACCCCCAACGATAAAAATAATGTATCACTAAGTTATAGTAGTAGGATAAGAAGACCATCTTTCGAGTTTTTAAACCCGTTTAGAATTATAGAAAACCAATATATGTTTGTAGAAGGTAATCCTTTTTTAGAACCATCTTTTTCTGATAATGTAGAGTTGTCACATACCTATGCTGGTAAATGGGTAAATGGGGTGTATTACTCTAAAACAACTAATGGGTTTAGCCAGGTTTTACTGTCTGATCCGAATACAAACATTCAACAAATTATACCTCTTAATTACTATGATTCACATTCATATGGATTTATGGATTCTTATTCTTTTTCTCCATTTTCGTGGTGGGACAGCTATACATCTCTAGATGTGTTTTACTCTAATAGTTCTTCTCGTTTAGCTAATGTAGGTATTAATGAATGGGAATTGGGAGCATATTTTTCGACGAACAATACTTGGACACTGAATAAAAATAAGACAGTTTTTCTAAGCACAAACTTTGCATTGCTTTTCCCCACGTCAGGACAATTGTTTTCTACAAAACAGAATAATAGTTTGGATATCGCATTGAAGTTTTCGCTAATGGATAAAAAACTACAAATAGCTCTGTCCGGAAATGATGTTTTTAGTAGTTATAGACCTCAATACAAAGAGGTAACCAATGGCATAAATATAGAATACAATAACTACTATGATAATAGAAATTTTAGATTTTCTATGTCTTATAAATTTGGGAACTCTAAAATAAGAACCAAGAGAAGAAAATTTGGTAATCAAGCAGAGAAAAGAAGGGTGTCCAATTGATACTGCCAGTATAATAAACGTTTTTAAAATGAATGCCTCTCAAATATAGGGTTTAATACTGGTTACTTTTTTCTTATACAATAAATATTCAATTAGCACATAGTATAATTTACTATCAATAATAAATTACGATTTAATAAACACTAAGAACTGTTTCACAACATTTTTGATAGTTGTTGTTTAATTCAAACAGTCTATATCTATTCTTTTTCTATTAAGAACACTAATAGAGGAAAATCTTTTATATCTAATCATCCATGCTTTTTCATTTCTGATAATAAGAAACGGGAGTAGCAAACACACCGTGTACCCAAAATTTAAAAAATAGTACAGGTTTATTCGCCATTTCAGAATATAACCAAATCATATTCAGAATAATACTAAAGAGACTTGCAAGTGGGTCCTATTAAGAGTTTTATGACCATAAACTATAACTCAATTAGTAATCATTTTAACATTTTAAAAATGAAAAAAATCAAATTAAAAAAAGGGTTGGCCTTTAACAAAGAAGCCATTAGTAAACTAAATGATGATCAATTGTCACAGGTAAAAGGTGGTGGAATTTTTGGAGGAGGAAGCTCTAAAGGAGATTCTTGTTCTTGTTGCCATCACTCATGCAACACAAAAATTGCAGATGCAGGGAACCCATAATTTAATAATCTTAAACTCTTAAAATCATGAAAAAAATCAAATTAAAAAAAGGGCTAGCCTTTAACAAAGAGGCGATTAGCAAGCTAAATGATGATCAGTTATCTCTAGTAAAAGGAGGAGGAGCCCTTGGATTAGGAGGAGCTAGCTCTAAAGGGGATTCTTGTTCTTGTTGTCACCACTCATGCAATTCAAAAATTGCAGACGTAGGGAACGCATAAATTAATAATCTTAAACTCTTAAAATCATGAAAAAAATCAAATTAAATAAAGGATTGGCTTTTAATAAAGAAGCCATTAGCAAACTAAATGATGATCAACTATCACAAGTAAAAGGTGGTGGAATATTTGGAGGAGGAAGCTCTAAAGGAGATTCTTGCTCTTGTTGCCACCGCTCTTGTAATAGTAAGGTCTAAGAATAACCTTAGTTAATAATTTAGATCATTTAAAAATGAAAAAAATTCAATTAAAAAAAGGTTTAGACTTTAATAAAGAAGCCATTAGTAAATTAAACAAAGATCAACTGTCACATTTAAAGGGTGGAGGTGATCTTGGTACAAGTACTAGAGGTGATTCTTGCTCCTGTCTTCATCATACGTGTGGTGGAACCAGGATTACAGAGATTGGTCAAGCCTAATTACTAAATCTAAAATTTTTAAAAGATGAAAAAAATCAAGTTAAATAAAGGATTGGCTTTTAATAAAGAAGCCATTAGTAAATTAAATGATGATCAATTGTCACAAGTAAAAGGTGGTGGAATATTTGGAGGAGGAAGCTCTAGAGGAGATTCTTGTTCTTGTTGCCATCAATCTTGTAACAAGAAAATATGATAATTGATTTATCAATCATTTAATTATGAAAAAAATCAAATTAAATAAAGGGTTATCCTTTACTAAAGAGATTATTAGCAAATTAAATGAAGATCAATTGTCTTATTTAAAAGGAGGTGGCGCCAAAGGATGTACAGGTAGTTCTTCGAAAACCGATAACTGCTCTTGTCGTCATCATTCTTGTGTAGAAACCATTAAGTAATCAATTAATTGATAATTAAAGTTTTTTGATAAGAACAAGAGAGGGACATCTTCTCTTGTTCTTTTACCCTTCTTTTTATGAATAAAGTTTCATGACGCAATAATAAAAAATAGAGGCAATTAATACGTATATAACAATGCCCTCATTTTTACCATAAAGCATAAATTTTAAAATATAATGTAACCGTATAAAAGCATGCGTAAGACACAAATTTCAGCTATAGAACAAGCATTAGTTCAAAATCAAAACTTTTTGAATGTCAAAGGTGTAAATCTAGGCGTTACTGGTGGGACCTTAGGTCTTTCCTTATTCTATTATTACTACTACCTATATACAAATGAAGAAAAGTATATCGATAAAATTATGTTTCACCTCAATAAAGCTTTTGAGGGCATAAGTTCTGATTATCAAGGGTATTTTATTGCTTTGGATATGATAGAAATTGTACAGTTTCTATATTTTATTAAAGACAAAGAGTTGATTGATGATGATATTAATGAATATTGCCAAGGTTTTGATGAGTGGATCTATAAATTTCTAGATATAAAAGTAAAAGAGAAAGAATTAGATCCTTACGGAGGTATCATCAAAGTAGGCACTTATTTCTTAGAAAGGAGTAAAGATATAGAAGTAACCCATATTATAGACAATATTTTAACTCTTATAGAAGAGTGGGCAACTACAGATGGATTAAAAAAAGAGGAAATTAGTTTTGACTATAATTTTCTAGATAAAAAATGTAAAGAAGTAGGTAAAGGGCATGGTGTTGCTGGGATAGTTTTTTTCTTGCTTCAAGTACATGAAAAAGGTTTTTTTAAAGACCGGTGTAAAAAAATAATAACCCCTGCCATTCAGTTTTTATTGAATCGAAAACTTACCAAAGGCACCAATCTATTTCCTTATAACTCGGATAGTACCATGACTTACGAATATAGCAATTTAAGCTATGGAGATATGGGGATAGGATATACATTATATCACGCCGGAAGAATACTTAACAATGAAACATATAGCACTCAGGGAATAGAAACAATGCTCAATTTGTCAACATTTAGAGATGACAAAGAAGAAAAAATTTACGATGCAAATTTGATTTATGGTGCAGCAGGTATTTACTCTTTATTTCGATTATTTGAAGAATATCATCCCAATAAAGCGTTTACGCAAGCAAGCGAATATTGGTTAGACAGAGTCATGGCATTTGGAACTAAGAACACAAAATGGGCAGGTTATAAAACCTTTTATAACGGAGAACAAAATGAATTACAACTGTGTTTTGATCAGGGGATATGTGGGATAGGCATCACCTTGATTTGTAAAGAGCTTAATATACTACCCGATTATCTAAATTTTGTGAATTACAATTTTATCTAAAATGGAACCAAAAATCAAAGAAATTACAGAAACGTTTAACACCAAGCTGTTTAATAAAGATTTTACCAAAGAAGACGTTAGAGATGGACTTTTCGAAGGACAATTAGGGATTTTATATTATTTGTTTAATCTCTATAAAATAGAGCAAACTGATATTGTCGCAGATAAAATATCAGAAATTTTAAATGATGTTTTCTCCAGAGTATCAGAAGGGAATTACCTAATATCTGTTTCAACTGCATTTTCTTATGGGTTAAGTGGATTTGGATATATCACCAACGAATTGGTGAAAAATGGTATTCTTGAAGAAGATGTTTTGTCCTTTTTTGATGATATAAATGATTATATCTATGAAGCTGCTCTAAAAGACTTTGAAAAAGGAAACTTTGATTTTATGGAAGGTTTTCCTGGGGCATTACATTACTTACAAAGTATTGATCATACACATTGCGCTTCTTTAATAGATAAAATGCATGATGCGTTAGGACAGACCAAATACCCTTTCTATAATCACATTACAGAATTGTACAATAAAGGGATCAATTTTGGCATAGCTCATGGGATATTAGGGATACTAACAGTCATGTTAGAGATCTTTGAAAAAGATAAAACTAATCCCAAAGTAAAAGATATTATTACCCATTGTCTTACTGTGATTTTTGAATCTAAGAAAGAAGCAAAAGCGTATGGTATAACAACATACTATCCTTATAACCTTTTTTATGATGGTGATGAGCTGGTATCGCACCCAACAAATAGATTAGCTTGGTGCAGCGGAGATCTTGCGGTTGCTTTGGTGCTATACAAAGCTGGAATTTTGTTGAATAGAGAAGACTGTATTTCTCTATCAAATATGTTAGGAAAAACGAGTATAGAAAGAAAAACAATAGAAGAAACAGGGATACATATGTCTATGTTTTGCCATGGTACTTCTGGAGCTGCCTGTATGTATAAAAAATTATATGAATTAAGTAACAACGATATATATCGACAGGCATATCAATACTGGCTTACAGAGACCGTAAGCTATTTGGAAAAAGAAGTGAATGATAGTAATGACAACTACTATAATATGCTCTTAGGGTATCCAGGAGCAATATTGACAATTAATAACCATAGTGATGCCATTATGGGGTGGGATAAAATATTTTTAATATAAGACAGATCATGAAACAAGCCAAAACAAAATTTTGATACATATCGAAAATGATTATTTGGCGAGTTCTGTCTGACATCCAAAACAATAGTATAAACAGATGAAAATAGGTATATTAGAACAAGGCAAGCGCTCTAGAAATGAGAATAGCCTAACAACTATAGAAGATATTATAGAATATGCATTAAAAGCAGATGAATTGGGCTTTTCTCGCTTTTGGTTAACAGAGCATCATTATTCCTTTGTGTCGCATTCATATTCTAATCCAGACATATTGATTTCAATAATTGCCGGAATGACAGAAAATATAAGTGTAGGTTCTGCAGGAGTGCTTGTGAACTTATATCCCCCACTTTCGGTAATTAGCAATTATAAATTAATGAACAATCTGTTCCATGACAGAATTGATCTGGGGCTTGCAAATTCTTTAACCGATATACCTTATGTCAATAAGATGTGCAATCAAGAGACAAAGGATGTACATTTTAGTGAAATTTTTAAAAAAAATGTGACAGAAATGTCCGCACTTATTCATAACGAAGAAAAGTATTTTCGTGATGAAGGCGTTGTGATTCCTCCTTTTAAAGGAGTAAAACCCAACTTATGGTATCTGGCGACATCTTATAAAAGCTCAGAGTTTGTTATCAAAAACAAGCTTAATCTTTGCCGAAGTATTTTTCATAATCGAGGCCAAAAGCTTCATAATGTAAATTATGATAAAGATCAACTCATAAAATTTAAACACGATTTTAAAGAAAGAAATGGATTTAATCCTAAGATATCTTTGTCACTTGCCTTTTATATGTCAGAGTCACTTTCGCAGTCCAGAAATGTTGTCGATAATATGAGTGTAACAGAAGCAGGTATTAATCAATCTCCTTATGTCGTTATTCCTACCACACCAACACATTTTTATGATTTACTATACGATTATAAAGATAAGTTCGGAATAGAAGAGTTTATTCTATATGATTTGGGTAGAGATAATCAAAAAAAGATAGAAAACCTGCAAATCACCTCAGAAATGTTTAACCTTAAAAGTGTAGTAATGTCATGAAAAATATAAAACATATCAATGAGGCTATATTACGAGAACCGTCATATGACTATAGTAAATATGCAGAGATTCCCGACTCTGATAAGGAAGTAGCTATTTTTGTAAAATCTTTGTTCGAAGATGATTTTTTTAAACAAGCATTATTTCTGGCTTCTCCACAATTATACCAACAGTGGAAAAAATCTATTGTAGAAGATAACTGGTCCGATGATAAAAAAAGTAGTATTCATAGAAGTATTATCAAATACTATATTAGAATTTCTACGAGATGTACTCCTTTTGGATTGTTCTCAAACTATACAAATATACCTCCAGAAGAAAGAATACAAGAGATTGATCACCAAGAAGGTGTTCAAAAATATGCTAGTATTGATTTACTGTTTTTATATGCTGTTGTAAATGCCTTAAACAAAAACCATGTACTTAGAAGTGTTCTAAAGTATACTCCTAATAATTCGATGTATAAAATAGGAGAGAATTATCGATATGTTGAGGTGTCTTATAAACATACCAAACGTTTTCATGGATTAACCTCATTAGAATCTGATGAGATTATAGAATTAATATTTTCAGAAATCCAGAATAAACCTATAACAATTAAAGAACTAGGCACCCTATTATTTGATGCCATTGAGGGAGTTACCTATGAAGATGTGGTGTCCTATATACATTCGTTGATAGATGCTCAAATAATAACCAGTGATTTAGATATCGGGCTTAATGAAAGTTCACCCATTGTACAACTTGTGTCTTTTCTAGAAAGACATCTGTCGACTATTAATGAAGATAATTACCTGCAAAAAGTATATAACACCCTAAAGGCACTAAATGAAAAGATTGATATTATCAATGAGGGTAAAACAACTTTGTCAATAGACTTTTATAAGGATATATTTAAAATTGCAGATGCATTAGAGATCTCTTATGAAAAGCAGTTTTTGATTAATATTAATCTAAGGAAAAATCATGTTAATGAAACACAAAAATCATTAACACCTCATGATTACAAGTTATTGCATAAAGCAATAGAAACGTTATCCTTGTTTAGTGCTCCGGTTGCCAGTGAAGATTCTAAATTAAGTAATTTTAAGAAGGCGTTTTACGAAAAATATGAAGAAGCAGAAGTATCCTTAACAACTGCCTTAGACAATGAGTTAGGAGTAGATTATAAAGGTAATGATGAACATTTTAATGCTTTTTCTACATTGATAGATGATATTATTTGGGAAGGAGGAAATGTCAACCAGGAAGAAATAAAGTTTAATCGTAAACAGCATACATTCTGGAATACTCTTTTTCATAAATCATATATCGAAGGAAAGAAAGCAATAGATCTGTCAAAAGAAGATCTGAGTGCTTTCGAACCTTTGGTAGATGAACTCCCTACTACATTTAGTGCCATGGTAAGTAAAGTGAATAATAAACTCTTAATGCATTCTGTAGGAGATAATGCATTAAATATGATAGGTAGGTTTACCAATTTAGATGAGCGGTTGACTCCAATGGTTACTAACATAATAGAAAAAGAGAAAAAATTTAATCCAAATAGTATTCAGGCAGAATTCATACACCTCCCAAATGATAGAGATGCCAATATTTTGGCCAGGAAAATTAATCGAGATATAGAAATTCCGTTTTTATCAAAACAATCTAATGAAACAAATAGTATACTCCTTAGTGATTTATACATTAGCCTCTATAACAATCGTTTTATTTTAAGAAGTAAGACTCACAATAAGATAGTGAATGTGTACAACTCTAATGCACATAACTATAAGTATGATTCGTTACCAGTTTATGAGTTTTTATGCGATTTACAGTTCGATTCGAAAATAAGAGGGTTAGGACTTAATATTGGAGGAGTTAATGTGAATTGTTTTAAGTTTTTTCCTCGAGTTACTTATGGAGAAGAAGTTATTTTATCACCTGCAACCTGGAAACTTAATCTTACAGATCTAGAGGGAGTAGAAAACAAAAAAACAGGCAAGTTCTCTTTTGTAAAGTTTGAAGAGTTTAAAAAGAAGTATGATATACCAAGATATGTGTATCTAGCAGAAGGAGATAATCAGTTACTCATCGATACTAAAAACGAATTTTTAACGCAATACATTTTTGAAGTTTTAAAGAAAAATGAAAGAATTGTACTGATAGAAGTTTTTGATGATTTAAGCAAACCAAAGAATCTATATGCCAATGAATATATAGTGCCTTTTGTAAATGAAAAAGAAAGAGAACATCTTGTTTTTGATAAAAAAGTAGAAAAAGATAAAGTTCAAAGAAAATTTATCCCTGGGGATGAATGGCTGTACTATAAAATTTATTGTGGTATTAAGTCTGCAGATATCATTTTAAGTGACATTATTGCTCCATTAATAGAAGAATTAAAAAAAGAACAATTAATAGAAAAATGGTTTTTTATTAGGTTTAATGACCCTGATTTTCATTTAAGGATTCGATTTAAATACAACAAAAATATAGCAGGAAGTATCGATAAAATAGCCACATGTTTTAAGCATTATATGAAAAGCTATGTAGATAATCATTTTATAAACAAAATAGAATTATCAACTTATATAAGGGAGCTAGAAAGATACGGAGGTGATTTAATCGATGAAGCCGAAACTATTTTTCATTATGACAGTGATATGGTAATGTATCTGGTAAGTAAGCTTCGAGAAAATCGGCAAGAAAAAGAGCGATGGGTACTTTCTTTAAAAGCTATTGATGGGTATCTCAGAATGTTTAAGCTATCGAGTAAAGAAAAACTAACAATTGCTCAAGGACTTTATAGCTCTTTTCAGAAAGAGTTTAGTGCTTCAAAAAACATGAGGAAGCAGATCGATAAAAAGTTTCGATTGTATAAAGATGATATAATCGAAAGCATGAAGGCAGAAGAAAATGAATATGCATACATCATAAATGCAAGGAATAGAAGCATAAGTGATCATATAGAAAAATTGCTAAATGTAGAAAAGAGACAGTTAGTATATTTCCTGAATAGTTTTATTCATATGACTATTAATAGAATTGCTATTTCTAATCCCAGAATGCATGAACTAGTACTTTATGGGTTGCTAGAAAAATTCTATAGGGTAGAAGTTTATCAAAAAAATAAGCCAGAAATTATTTATTAGAAAAAGCTAAACCATGAAATTTATACCACAAAAAGACCAAATGGACTGCGGACCTGCATGTTTGGTTATGGTCGCTAGTATTTACGGAAAAAAATACCCATTAGATTACATTAGAGATTTATCATATATCACCAGAGAAGGGGTTTCGTTATTAGGAATAAAAGAGGCAGCTACCAGAATTGGTTTTGACGCGTTTGCAGCAAAACTAACCTCACAGGATTTGATAGAAAAAAGATATAAGTCGCTCATAATACACTGGAATCAGAATCATTTCGTGGTGCTATGTGGTGTGAAGAAAAATCTTTTCAAAGGGGAGTATATGTTTAAAATAGCCGATCCAACCCATGGCGTTATATCATTAACCCAAGAAGAGTTCGAAAAAGGATGGTTGCCAGATGAACAAGAAGGAATAGTGTTGTTCTTAGAGCCAACAGAAGAATTTTATAAGTTAGCGCCTCAGAAGCAAAATAAAACCTCTATAAAATACCTTTTAAACTATCTTACTGCTTATAAAAAACAACTGGTGCAAATGTTTGCATTGTTGTTGGTAGGAAGTGGTATCACATTGATCTTTCCTTTTCTTACACAACATCTTATAGATAAGGGGGTTAATGCCAAAGATTTAAATATTATAGGATTAGTATTGGTAGCGCAATTGGTATTGTTTTTGGGGTCGATTACAATAGAGATTGTAAGAAACTGGTTGGTTTTGTATGTGGGAACCAAAATGAGTATCAGTATCATATCAGATTTTTTAAAGAAAATTTTACAGCTTCCTATTAAGTTTTTTGATACCAAAATGATGGGGGATTTTCAACAGAGAATTCAGGATAATGAACGCATAGAAAAATTCTTAACTTCAGAAAGTTTGATCACTTTTTTCTCTATGATCACATTCTTAGTATTCTTTGGAGTGTTATTATACTATGATTATAAAATCTTATTGGTGTATATAACCTTAACCGCGGTAGCAATTCTGTGGTCATTGTTTTGGTTAAAGAAGCGAAAATACTTGGATTACTTTCGTTTTCAACAGCGTAGCGATAACCAGGATTCTATATATGAAATACTAAATGGAGTAACCGAAATGAAACTAAATCAGTTCGAAAGTTTCAAAAGAAAAAAATGGGAAGAAATTCAGAAAAAACTTTTCAAGGTTAATATTCGTATTTTAAAATTAGATCAATTACAGCTTTCGGGGTTTCAGTTTTTAAATCAGGTTAAAAACATTATAGTTACGTTTATGGCAGCCAATTATGTGGTGCACGGGCAGATGACTATCGGTGAGCTCTTAAGTGTGTCCTATATTATTGGAGAAATGAATTCTCCTATCTATCAATTGGTTAATTTTTTTAGATCATTACAGGATGCAAAGCTAAGTATAGAAAGGTTAAATGAAGTACAAAACCATCCTAAAGAAGAGGTAACAGATTTACTAAAGATATCAGATATAGATAATATTCTTATAAATAATGCAAAAAAAGACATTGTTTTATCGAATGTAGATTTTCAATACGAAGGGCCTAAATCTCCTTTTGTATTACAAAATATTAATTTTTCAATATTAAATGGAAAAACTACCGCAATTGTAGGAGCAAGTGGAAGTGGGAAAACTACCTTAATGAAGTTGTTATTAAAGTTTTATGAACCCATTCGGGGTGATATACAAATTCATAATACCAATTTATCTGATGTTTCTGCCAATAGCTGGAGAGGAAATTGTGGGGTGGTAATGCAGGATGGGTATATTTTTTCTGAAACTTTAGAAAGAAATATAGCTATGGGAGATGAAGAAATCGATAGTGAAAAACTGGCGCATGCAATTAGAGTTGCCAATATAGGCGACTTTGTAGAATCCTTACCTCTTAAATTAAAAACTAAGATTGGCGCAGCCGGTAATGGAATTTCTGGAGGGCAAAAACAAAGAATTTTGATAGCGCGAGCTGTTTACAAGAACCCTAGTTATATTTTCTTTGATGAAGCGACAAGTGCTCTTGATGCCGAAAATGAGAAAATTATACATGACAACCTTCAATCCTTTTTTAAGGGAAAAACCGTTTTGATTATTGCGCATAGATTAAGTACGGTGAAAAACGCAGATCAAATAATAGTGTTGCGAAACGGGAGAATAGTAGAACAAGGAAATCACCAACAATTGGTAGAAAACCAATCTGATTACTTTAGTCTGGTAAAAAACCAATTAGAGTTAGGAGTGTGATAAAAATCTAAACCTATTAACTCGATAAGAAGATTATTTCTTTCTAAAATAAACAGATACGGGTACCCCGTTAAAATCAAACTCTTTACGCAATTGGTTTTCTATAAAGCGTTTATAAGGATCTCTTATATATTGAGGTAAATTACAAAAGAATGCAAACTGTGGTTGTGGTGTTGGCAATTGTGTAATGTACTTGATTTTCACATATTTTCCTTTATAGGCAGGAGGTGGATTACGTTCTATGATTGGTAAAAGCGTATCATTTAACTCACTTGTTTTAATTTTTTTAGACCTGTTTTTATACACATCGACAGCTGTCTCAATAGCTTTAAAAATTCGTTGTTTTGTCAATGCCGAAATAAATACAATAGGTACATCGGTAAACGGTTCTATTTGTTTACGAATATATTTCTCAAAATCTTTTAAGGTATTACTTTCTTTATTTTCAACAAGATCCCATTTGTTGACTAGGATAACGATCCCTTTACGATTTCGTTCTGCTAACCAAAAAATGTTTTGTACTTGTCCATCAAAACCTCTGGTTGCATCTAATAAAAGCAAGCAGACGTCACTGTGTTCTATGGCTCGAACAGATCTCATTACAGAATAAAACTCTAAATCTTCTTTTACCTTCGATTTACGTCGAATACCCGCAGTATCTACAAGGTTAAAATCAAACCCAAAACGATTGTATTTGGTATCTATGGCATCTCTGGTAGTTCCTGCAATATCGGTTACAATATATCTTTCTTCACCTATTAGCGCGTTGATAAAAGATGATTTTCCTGCATTAGGTCTACCTACCACAGCAAATCTTGGTAGATCATCACGATCGTCTTCTGCCTTTTCTGGTAACGTTTTTACTAGTTCATCCAAAAGCTCACCTGTTCCACTTCCGTTAATACTAGCTATAGTATAGTAGTCTCCTAATCCTAGATTATAAAACTCTACCGCATTTGCAACTCTCATTGCATTATCAACTTTGTTAACTACCAAAAACACAGGTTTTTTGACACTACGTAGTAGTTTAGCAACGTCTTCATCCATACCTGTGATTCCTGCTTCAACATCTACCATAAAGATAATGGCATCGGCCTCATCAATGGCAAGTTCTACTTGTTTGTCAATTTCAGCTTCAAATATATCGTCACTACCTAGAACGTATCCACCGGTATCAATTAGAGAAAATTCCACACCGTTCCAGTCACTTTTTCCATAATGACGGTCACGAGTAACACCACTTACAGCATCTACGATAGCCTCTCTTCTTTGAATTAATCGATTAAAGAAAGTTGATTTTCCTACATTAGGTCGCCCTACAATTGCCACTATACCACTCATTGAGATCTATTCTAAAATTTTGTGCAAAATTAGCCTTTTTATTTTAGAACTTAAGGAGTTTCTGGTTTATAATATTGGATCCTAAAAATATAGGAAACAAATTCTTAAATACTCGTTTTAAAAAATGGTAAAATAGAAAAGAAGGCAGCTTTTTTAGAAGGTGAAAAAATGTAAAAAATAAAAAGCCCAAAGACCATTTGGTAGGTCTATGAGCTTTTCATAATTGATAGTCAGTCAGTGAAATAATTACTTACTTCAAAGATACCAAGTATTATAGATAAGTTGGTTACTGTAAAACAACAAACTTTTTATGGAGGGGTTACTTTACCTCATAAATAGCAACAGTATTAGATACTTCGTTGGTTATTATCACAAGATTATTACCCGTTGGACTATGCTTTTTCTTAACTGTAATTAAGCCTTCAGGCGAGATGTCTTCTACATCACGAAGCCACTCTATAAATTTAGGATTAGAAGGGTGAGAGATGTCATATACAAGTACCCCTCCAGTTCTTTCAAGACCAACAAAAAGTAAAGTTTTGTTTTTGATTTTTAGAGTGGCTACAGCTTCTGGTTCTGCTCCTTTATCATCAGATCTTCCGTCTGTTTTACTACCTTCATTACTGTTAAATGCATTTGGATCAAGATCAAAAATAGTTTTACCAATTTGATCACCACTATCGTATATAACAGCTCCAGAGGTAGACCAGATGGTAAAAGATCTTGCTCCATAGGCATAAATCTCATCAAAATCACCATCGTTATCGATATCTCCATTTGCGGTAGTTGTTTTTAGCCTACCAAGGTTTTCATTTAATTGTAGTGTGGCAGCGTCAGGAAAAATGGTTGGGTCCAAAGTAAGATCTTTTACTCTTACCTCTTCAGAATATCCATCATAGTCTCTAGCATCTCCTTCGTTAGCAGTAATTAAATACCTTCCCCCTCTAATTTTAGCATATGTAATAGCATCTGGGTGGTAAAAACCTAAAACAGGCCAGTTTTTGAAATTACCAACAATGTTATCTTTATCACTGGCATCTATTTGATTACCTGATAAAGAATAATCTTTTACACCTAATCCAACAATATCTGTAATTGTTTTTGTTTGTAAATTTACGATGGCGATTCCGTTATTCTCTTGTAAAGTAACATAAGCGGTTTTAGAATCATGAGAAACCGCTATATATTCTGGTTCAACGTCTTGGGCCAAAGTTGCATTTGGTCCAAAAACTCTAAATCCATTACCTATTGTTTGGCCATTAAAAGCAGAAAACCCTAAGGTTGAAATTTGCCCTGTAGCAACTTCAATGATCGTTATCGAACCTTCTGGGTCATTGGTGTATTCGTCATTTGGCTCTCCTTCGTTTGCAACAACAATATATTGACCATTTGGACTAAATGTTACCATATCGGGTAATGCTCCAGCGGGATATGTGTTAAGTAATGCTTGTGAATCAGAATTATATACAGCAATAGTACCATTGGCTTGTTTATTAGATGCATTTTCTAGAGCAACAGCAACTAATCCGTTATGAATCGAAACACTGTTAGGAATACCTGTTAATGCTATATCAGTTCCTTGTATTGGCGAACCAGGATTGGATATATTCCATACAGAAAGTTCAGAATCGTTTGGGTTGACCACAAAAAGTTTTCCTGTAGATGGATCAAAAGCAGAGATTTCTGCAAATCCTTCGTCTCCTGTTCCGTTAGTAAATCCTCCTATTTTGGTAAATGTAAGAGAATTGTTGTTTCCTCCTCCTGTGTAATCGTCAAGATCACATGCTGTGAATAATGATAATACTGTAGCCGAAAAAAGGATGGTTTTGTTAAAGAAATTCATTATTGAAGATGTTTTACGTGATTAAAACCTCAAATATTAATAACAAGTGTATCCCCAATGTTAAGTAAAGGGTAAATTAAAAATATTATTCGTTGTGGATTGTCTCTTTTGAGAAGGTCTAAAGCACGAAACAATTTTTACTTCTCTATCTTCATATATTCTTAAACTATAAAAATAAGTTCAATTAACAAGTAATTTTAAGGAGGAAAGAAGGTTAATTGTTATATCCAAATCGTTTTAATTGACGTTCGTTATTACGCCAGTTTTTATTGATTTTCACATATAATTCGATATGGATTTTTTTGCCAAAAAAGTGCTCAAGGTCTTTACGAGCTTCAGTACCTACTTTTTTTAGTGCAGCTCCCTTATGACCAATAATAATCCCTTTTTGAGATTCGCGTTCTACCATAATAACAGAACGAATTCTGATGATATCTTCATCTTCTATAAACTCCTCTGTTTCTACCTCGACAGAATAAGGAATTTCTTTTTTATAGTGCAGTAATATTTTTTCGCGAATGGCTTCATTTACAAAAAAGCGTTCAGGCTTATCGGTAAGTTGATCTTTCGGGTAAAAAGGCGGTGACTCTGGTAAAAGTTCAACGATTCGATCAAAAACTTCTTTGACGTTAAATTTTTCAAGTGCAGATATGGGATACATTTCTGCATTAGGTACTTTTTGTGCCCAAAATTGAACTTGTTCTTCCAGTTGTTCCTGGTTAGACTGATCAATCTTATTAATTAGTAAAAGTACAGGGATTTTTGCGTTGGTGATTTTTGTAAAAAAAGCTTCGTCCTTAAGCTCTTTTTCTCCAATTTCTATCATATAAATAAGTACATCGGCATCTTCGAAAGCAGATTTAACAAACCCCATCATAGATTCTTGCAACTCATAAGCAGGTTTGATAACACCAGGGGTATCTGATAAAATAACCTGAAAATCATCACTGTTTACGATGCCTAGGATACGATGTCTGGTCGTTTGAGCTTTTGACGTAATTATGGATAATTTCTCTCCTATAAATGCATTCATCAATGTGGACTTACCTACATTAGGATTACCTATAATATTTACAAAACCAGCTTTATGCCCCATATACTTATAATTTGATGCAAAGGTAGATGAATTTATTTATAAATTATGATAATAATATAATATTGGCAAAGTCTATATCAATGCGCATAAAGTGTAAATAATCCTTAAAATGAAGACGAAATCCACTTTTTAATTAATTTTTCTTAAATTTATCTTAAGTTACGTTTTCAAAACCCCGTGAAAACAAGTTTTTAAACCATAAATCTTGGGATCATTTGGAATATAATTTTTTCTTCTTCACACATTTCTTAAACAAAAAAAATCTTCTTTTTTTTTGTATTTCAATAATGGTGTGTTTCTCTGTTTTTTCTCAAGATCATGATAAACGTATCGCTAAAGCAGATGAAAACTTTGAATCATTTGCCTATATAGATGCAAGAGCAATTTATGAAGAGGTCATAAAACAAGGGTATTCTTCTCCTGATTTGTATGCTAAACTTGCAGATTCTTATTACTTTACCAGTAACTTGGAGGATGCAGTAGGATGGTATGAAAAGTTAATAGAAGTTAGTGGTAATAGTTTAAATCCAGAATATTTATTTAGATATTCTCAAAGCCTTAAAAGTGTAGAACGTTATCAAGAGGCCGATGACACAATGGAAGAGTTCTATAAGCTTACCGATAATGATAAAAGAGCAAAATATTTTATTGAAAAAAAGGACTATCTAGATTTTATAGAACTGCAATCTGGAAAATTTGAAATGTTTTCTTTAAACATTAATACCAAAAACTCTGAATATGCACCAAGTTTTGATGCTAATGGTAAAATCGTTTTTGCGTCCTCTAGAGAAAAAATTAATAATCCTGCCAAGTTACACAAGTGGGATAAAATGCCTTTTTTAGATATTTTTTCTTCAGAAGTAAAACCGGATAGTATAGGTTTAAAAGAACCGGTAAAATTAAAAGGCAAAATAAACACCAAGTTTCACGAATCATCCACAAGTTTTAGTCGGGATGGTAGTACAGTTTATTTTTCTAGAAATAATTATACCAACAATAAATTGGGAACCAGTAAAAAAGGAGTAGTTCTTTTAAAATTATATAAGGCAACGCTGGTAGATGATAAATGGACAGATATTACCGAGCTACCGTTTTGCAGTGATAATTATTCGGTATCTCACCCCTCATTAAGTGCAGATGGGAAAAAATTATATTTTGCAAGTGATATGCCTGGTACCTATGGTAAATCAGATTTGTATGTGGTAGATGTGTTGGGAGGAGGAAAGTTTGGTAAACCCAAAAACCTTGGTGAAACTATTAATACCGAAGGAAGAGAAACTTTTCCGTATTTAAGTGATAGTGGCAGACTATTTTTTGCTAGTGATGGTCATGTAGGTTTAGGCGGATTAGATGTTTTTGTGGCAGAACCAGAAGAGTCAGGTTTTTCTGATGCATATAATGTTGGTAAGCCAATAAATAGTCCTAAAGATGATTTTACTTTTGTTCTCAATGAAAATACGAAAATAGGATATTTTGCCAGTAATAGAAGAGGAGGTAAGGGTAATGACGATATCTATAGTTTTAAACAAAAAGAAGAATTAATCACTTCTTGCAGACAGTATATTGAAGGTGTTATTGTAGATAGTGAAACAAATACACCGCTTTCTAGTGCAGATTTATCATTATGGGATGAAAATAGAGAGATGATTAGTAGAATGATATCTGATACGAACGGAAAATTTAGAATTACTGTGGATTGCGAAAAACAATTCGCTATTCAGGTAGGATTAAATTCATATGCTCCAGAAAATATAACGATTAAAACTACAGATGTTCTAGAATATACACATTCTATAGTTATTCCTCTACAGGCTATAAAAGCAGATGTACTATCTCCAGAAGCATTAGTAAATGTTGGAGATGACTTAGGAAAAACATTGCTGCTAGAGCCTATTTATTTTGGGCTTGATGATTCAACGATTACTCCAGAAACCGAAATAGAATTGCAAAAGATAATTGCAGTCATGAAAAAGTATCCCGATTTAAAAATAGAAGTTCGCTCGCATACCGATAGTAGATCTAGTTATTGGTATAATAAAAAGCTAAGTGTAAAAAGAATGAGAGCTACGGTAAGGTATATCATAAGAAAGGGAGGAATTCTTTGGAAAAGAATTCATGGTAAAGCTTATGGAGAAAGAAGATTGATTAATGAATGTGGGAATAATGTGCCTTGTTCTGAAGAAAAACATCAAGAAAACAGACGAAGCGAATTTATAGTAAGGAAATAAAGGTGTTGGTTTCTCAATTCTTAGTTAATATTTTGAGACTTTATGTTTTTAAAGTAACCTTTGGCCATTTCGTTTACTTTTGGAGCCAATACCAATCCAGAAACTATAGTAGGAATAGCCATAAGCGCAAAAGCACTATCAATAAGATTAATAGCAAATTCTATTTTTACTACTGCAGCTACAATAATAGATAGAATATAGATATAATTATAATAAACACCATACTTGGGCTTTGTTAAAAAACCTAAACAAGTAGTGCCATAATAAGAATAAGAAAATAAGGTAGATAGTGCGAATACCAATACCATGATAATAACCACAATATCCCCCAAACCGTAGGGTAGTACAGCATTAAAAGCTTCTAGTGTGAGAGAAATTCCATTATCATTTGTTGTTTGCCATACTCCTGTAGAAAGAATCGCAAGCGCTGTTAATGTACAAACCAATAGAGTGTCTATTGCAGGACCAATCATAGCGACCAATCCTTCTCGTATGGGTTCATTCGTTTTTGCCATACCGTGCATCATAGGAGCTGTACCAATACCTGCCTCATTAGAAAAAGCAGCCCTTTTCACTCCTGTTTTAATAAGATATCCTAAAGCCCCACCAGCAGCCGCTTTTCCCGAAAATGCATCTGATAAAATAAGTAGAAACATTTCGGGTATTTTTTCGATTTGCAATATTAATATCGTTATTACGGTAATAAAATACAGGCCAACCATAAAAGGAACTAATTTACTGGCAACAAAACCTATTCTTTTAATACCGCCTAATATGACTAATGAGGCAATACCTGCCAGCACTATTCCAATATGCCATTTATAAGTTTCTTCCCAATCAAATACATCTATTATAGTTTGTGTTAGTTGATTTGCTGTAAAGGCAGGTAAAGTGCCAATTAACCCAGCTAGAGCAAATATGATGGCGAGAGGTTTCCACCTATTTCCCATTCCGTTAATGATCACATACATGGGACCACTTAATAAAGCACCATTGGTGTCTTTTGATCGATACATCACTGCAAGCGAGCAAGTATAGAATTTGGTGGCCATCCCAATCAAAGCACTAATCCACATCCAGAATATGGCTCCGGGGCCACCCATTACAATTGCTACAGCAACCCCACTAATATTACCCATGCCAACAGTTGCTGCCAAAGCAGAAGATAATGCCTGAAAATGACTAAGGTCTCCTATGTCATTTTTTTTATCATACTTTCCTCTTAGGACATCGATTGCATGTTTAAAATAGAGAAAAGGAGTAAATCTTGAATAGACAAGAAAAAATAAACCACCTCCTATAAGAAGAATCAATAAAGGCCAATCCCATATCCAAGGGCTAAAGGCTGCAAAAAAACGTTCTACGGTTTTAAACATAAACTAAAGATAAGGCGATTCTTATTACAAATTACGAATCTCTTATAAATCTAGGTTTATCAATGCCTCTGTCATACATAATAATACTTCCGGCAACAGCTACATTGATACTTAATTCGGATTTGAATTTTATTAAAAACTTTGATTTTTCGATTGCTTTTTTTGATAATCCATGATCCTCTGCCCCTAATAAATAAACACACCGTTTAGGATGTTTGAACGTTTCTAGTGATTCGGCATTTTCATCAAGTTCAACACCAACCAACATTGCCCCTTTAGGAAGGTGTTTATAAAAATCTTCGAAAGAATCATAATGAAAATAGGGCATTGATTTTACCGCATTGTGAGTGTCACAAGCTTGTTTTGCATATCGGTTCCCAATGGTGAAGATAAAACTAGCACCCATATTTTGAGCAGAACGCCATAAGACACCTAGATTTTCGGGTGTTTTTCCATTCTGAATACCGATTCCAAAAAACTCATTCTCAAAATTGTCTATCATAATCGCAAAAATAGCAACTCTACAGGATTATACAACTACCAATTTTACCCATTAGCTATGAGACTATCTTTAATAGCTTTTGTTACCCATTCATTAGGGATCATATCAATGGTTAGGTTAATCCTTTCTGTGGCTCCCAAATTATCTATTTTATGTGAATCAGTAAGTTTTAAATACCAACATTCTCCCGGTTGTAGAGGCACCTCGGTACCATTCAAATAGAATGTTACTTGGTTATTCGTATAAATAGGAATTGTAAGTCTTATTAGAGATTTATCTATTTCTAATCCCAAAGTTGGATCGGTATGTTCTTTTACGATAGCGCCTGGTGCTAAACGAAGTAATCTAACCAATGTTACCTTGGTGTGTTTGCGAAAACTATCTACTACACTTTTAAGATACGGAGATGATTTGAGTGCTTTTGTGTCTAGCCATTCTGTCCATGAACCATCTGCATAGTCTCCAGAAGGAGGAGGTATTGGAAGTGATGTATCTACAATATGAGAAGGTGCTCGTAATTGTATCACACTATAATATTCAAAATGTAATAACTCTAAAGCTCTGCATTCATCTAACATTTTTACTGGGTCAAAAGTAAAAGGAAGTTTAATTCTGTCTTTGTTTTTAATATTGATTTCTTTGATAGGTATCATATATTATTATTTCTATTAATATAATTTGTGAATTCCTCTTAAATAGGAAAAGAGGTAAGTTGGTAACATCACTTTTATTAAAAAAGAGAATCACTAAGATACTTATAAATCGTTAGAGTTAATATATTTATGTCTTCTATAAATACTATAATTATTGTTGTTTTCTTACCCCCATAACCAAAAGCCATAGGCATAATGAAAATTCTCCTAAGTTGGCAGGAAGGGTAGCGTATTGTAAGATTATAGAAGGATGATCGGGGAAAAGAAAATACCTAAAGAAATCAACAAAGTCACCAATACATCCTAACATTAAAAGAATACCTATTGTTTTGGGAAACATATTTGATTTATAAACAAGATATCCTAATGGGAATAGGTATAAGCCATAGAATATTTGAGCAATGAAATACCCTTTGGTATGCAAATTCATAAAGAGGAGTACCAGTGCTTGTCGTTGTTCTAATGTAAAAGCATTTAGATAATCTACGTCTTCGGTTATTAATAGAACTGCGAGTTGATTAAGCATATTTACACATAAAATAGCAACCGAAATTATTACCGATAACACCATTATTCTAGCATAGTTTTTGTGTATCTGTTTAAGTAAAGGATACAGCATCATAACAAACAAAAAATAGGCAGTAGACATTAATAAATCACTTATTGCTCCCAGGCTAAACAACATTTTTGAAGACAAGATATTATCCCAGGTTGTTTCGGGGGTATTATAGATGATCAATTTTTGACGAACAAACATCTCTGCAAACATGCCACAGCATACTACTATTAAAAAAAATAGGCCTGCTATTCGTGCATTTTTTTTGATACTATTCATGTGAATTCAGTTTTAAGAATTTATGTACTAGTAATAGACCAGCAATTTTTACGCTTATTTGAAGGGCGATTTTTTCATGTTCATGAATTATAAATGTCTTCATAAGGATGATTTGAAGCTTCGATAGAATTAGGTTCGAGTAATGATTTACCTTAAAAGACGCAGAAGTTTTAAGAAAGGTTGTCTAACAAAATTAAAAGTAGAATTAAACCTTTTTGTAATCGGAGAGTCTAAGACATAAGAACCCAAAATACTAAGGACATGAAAAATATAATTAGAATAATTTTACCAGTTTTATTAGTTGGATGTTTGACCACTTCTTGTGCAACTACAATACAAGCGGCACCAACCCAAGATGTGGTTATTACCAAAGTGCATCATCCCAAGGTGATTGTACATAAAAATGTACGCTATTATAGAAGTAAGGGTAAATGGTATGTTAAAAAAGGTAAAGTATATAGAAGAGTGAAAGCACCTATAGGAGCTAGAATGGTGACTTTACCAAGAGGGTACAAGGTGATAAAAATAAGAGGGGTAAAGTATTATACTTATAACGGAGTATACTATAAAAGATCAGGAAAGAAATATATTATTGTTACTGTTTAGTTTTTTTAGTTAGTTGGAATGATTAGTGGGTAGGTGATCGGTTACTACCCACTATTTGTTTTTAAAAATAGGTAAATAAGTATTGCTAAAAAATTATTACCATGCTTCTTCAATCTTTATACGGGCACCGTTTTGATAAGAAGCTATAAAGGCATTTCTAAAACCTAAACTAACCAACTCTCTTCGGAAACGTTTAGCCTCGTTAAGTGTTTCAAAATTTCCTAATGCATATTTATTGAAATTTCCACTTTTTATTTCTTTAAAATTCACAAAGTTTTCAGAATACATAGACAAATCTTTGTCCTCGAAAGCACCAATCTGCACGGCATAAATGAGCTTATCTTCTAAAGAACCTGCAGAACCCGATTGACTTTCTTGATTGTCAATTTCCTGATTCATGGCCATGTTTTTGATAGTTTCTTCAAGCTCAACTATTTTATCATCCCGAGTCTTAACCTCTGCATTGTATTTTTTTTGTGTAATAGCATTTTTTGGAGTGCTAAAATTCATAAGATAGACAGTGCCGGCAACGCCCAAAAGCGCAATAATCCCAAGTATGATAGCGGCTATTTTAAATTTCTGAGAGTTCTCTCGCTCATCTTTTACTGCTTTATTACGAGCATAATCTATAGCACGTTTTGATTCTTCGGCTTTTTCTATTTGATCTTTGTAACCTTGTAATTCTTCGTCTGTTATAAATGGCATCTGATTAGTCTTTTTAGATACTCAAATATAAAGGATTCTTTGTAAACTCCAAGGCTTTGTGGTATTTAGCATTCTGGAACAGTATAAGAAAGGATGTGTTAAAACAATGAAAGTAAGTGAATGCCATAATTCGAATTAAGATTTATTTAATTGTTGGCTAATATTTAAGTTGAATACAGAGAATACTTTTGACTTATAAAATTTAAAATGACAAAATACTTAGAAGAGATATAATACTCTTTTAATGAAAATTTTGAAGGAGTTATTTTATGTGAAATAACTTCTTTAAGTTAGGGTTAATTAAAGTAGAAAACGCGGCTCAACAGCCGCGTTTTTGTTTTGTAAGATGTTGAAATAATGAGCTTTAAAGTAAAGTGTGTTATTACTCTGCAACTTCTACGATAAGACTATCTTCTGTTTTTGTTACTTTGGTTAGTCCAAGTTTAGAAAGACCTTTCATTCCTTTGTCCCATCCTTTATTACTAAGTCCTGCGGCATCCTTAAGCTCGCTTAACGACATACTTTTCTCTTTTTTAAGAATATCAAAGATTGCTTTTTCGTTATCGTTTAGCGTTACTTGCTTCTTCTCGGGTCTCATTTGTGGGAAAAACAACACTTCTTGTATCGACTGATTGTTGGTAAGGTACATAATCAAACGATCCATACCAATTCCTAATCCAGAAGTAGGAGGCATCCCATATTCTAAAGACCTAATAAAATCTTGATCTATAAACATTGCTTCATCATCTCCCTTTTCACTTAGTTTTAATTGTTCTTCAAAACGTTCACGTTGATCGATAGGATCATTAAGTTCTGAGTAGGCGTTCGCAATTTCTTTACCACATACCATCAATTCAAAACGCTCTGTAAGTTCTGGATTATCTCTATGTTCTTTACATAAAGGACTCATTTCTTTTGGATAATCGGTGATGAAAGTAGGCTGGATATATTGTCCTTCACATTTTTCTCCAAAAATCTCATCGATTAACTTCCCTTTACCCATAGTATCATCGACTTCGATTCCCATTCCTTTTGCAGCCTCTCTAATTTCATCTTCAGATTTACCAGTAATATCAAAACCTGTAAAGTGTTTGATAGAGTCTGCCATGGTTATCCTTGCATACGGAGCTTTAAAATCAATTTTATGCGCTCCAAAGGTGGCTTCTGTGGTTCCGTTAACAGCAATGGCGCAATGCTCCAATAATTTTTCGGTAAAATCCATCATCCAGTTATAATCCTTATAGGCAACATAAATTTCCATAGCCGTAAATTCAGGATTATGAGTACGATCCATTCCCTCGTTTCTAAAGTTTTTAGAAAACTCATAGACTCCGTCAAAACCACCAACAATTAATCGTTTTAAGTATAATTCATTTGCAATCCTAAGGTATAGAGGGATGTCAAGTGCATTATGGTGCGAGATGAAAGGGCGTGCAGAAGCACCCCCAGGTATTGGTTGTAAAATAGGAGTTTCAACTTCAAAATATCCACGGTCATTAAAGAAATTTCGCATAGCATTAAAAAGCTTTGTCCTCTTTACAAAAACCTCTTTTACATGTGGGTTTACAATTAGATCAACATAGCGTTGACGATATCTCAATTCTGGATCAGAAAAAGCATCATATACTTTCCCATCAGCATCGGTTCTGGGTTGAGGTAGTGGCTTAAGAGTTTTACTTAACAAAGAAAAATCCTTAACCAATACTGTTTTTTCTCCAACCTGAGTAGTAAAAAGTTCTCCTTCAATTCCTATAAAATCACCTATGTCTAATAGTTTTTTATAGATTTCATTGTATTTGGTTTTATCTTCATCAGGGCATATTTCGTCTCTGTTAAAATAAACTTGTATACGTCCATTGGCATCCTGTAGTTCTGCAAAAGATGCTTTACCCTGTATTCTTCTTGACATTAGTCTACCTGCGATTACCACCTTTTTACCTTCTTCGAATTTATCCTTTATCTGTTTAGAAGTATAATCCACCGGGTATAACGATGCCGGATAAGGATTGATGCCTAAATCGCGTAATGCGCTTAACTTCTCTCTTCTTACAAGTTCTTGTTCTGATAATTGCATAAATTCTATGTTTTAAAGGCACAAAAATAGCCTATTTGAAGAATTTAAAGAAAAGTCTGCATAAAAACTTTTAGTATCTAAACTTTGTTTTTAGAAGGCATACCCAAATAGGTTCAAAATCTACCAAAAAAAGGTAGTAATTATTAAACATATCGTTCACCTATTAACATCATTTTTTAGATAATTTTACCCAAATTAATATACCCAAAAGGTTTATGTAAACCTTTCGGGTATTGTTTAATGATTGATGTTACGATCACATTAAATAATTAATAGAATAGCAAATTATTCTATTTTCGATCTTGAAGATTACGACAAAAAACCATAGAGAATAAAACCTATTAATAAATCTGTAAAATTAGTTATGGGCCGATTTTTGATTTGATGTTGTTGCTTTTGGAGTAACCATTGCTTTAATTGTAAGTATTTCTTTACCTTTTTCTGTATTTGCAGTAATGGTTACTTGTTTGCTTTGTAAGTTTGGTTTACCATTCGAATTAAAAGATACCAGTAATTCACCTTTGGCTCCGGGAGCAATAGGTTCTTTTGGCCATTCTGAAACGGTACAACCGCAACTACCTTTGGCATTGATGATAACCAATGGTACTTTTCCTGTATTGGTAAAGGTAAATATGTGTTTTACAATTTCACCTTCTTTAATTGTTCCAAAATCATGATTGGATTTTGCAAAAGACATTACAGGGTAATTTGCAACTTTAGCTTGTAAAGAAGAGACAGTTTCTTGATGTTCTGTGGTTTTTTGAGAAACGTCGTTTTTACAAGATACCATAGTAAATAAGGTAACACCAGCTAAAATTAAAATTGTTTTTTTCATGAGTATTGATTTTTAAATTAGTGTTTCAAAAATCAAAATAAACGAGAGGTAAACCAACAAAATGGTGTTTGAAAAGAGGACTAGAACCCCGGTTGATTTTTTGTTACTTGTTGCTGTATAGTGACTTAACTTCTTCTCTCGAGTGAACATTAAGCTTCTTGTATAAGTTATTAATATGTGTTTTTATAGTACTTATACTCACAAACATTGTGGTTGCAATTTCTTTGTTTGTCTTATCAAGTAAAATAAGATCCAGAACCTTTTGTTCTTGTTTGGTTAATTTCTTTTCTACACCTCCCAAATTGTTCTTTTTCTTTTTATAGCTTAAATACTGTAGTACATTAAGAAATACCGAAAAAAGTAATACAAATAGTACAACTAATAACCATGGACTGGTAGAAGAAAAAGTAGAAGGATTGATAAGAAACTTATCTGCAGCCAATTCTTTTTGGTATTGAATGGTATAGGGACTGTTTGGATACTTTTCTTGAAGCCGACTTAGTAATTCGTCGTAATAAGTATGGTTTTTTAAATCATTTAAATAATATGAATGTAAGTCGTTAGTTTTATTAGAAAGAAAACTATATACATATAACTCTGCCAGAGGTTCATTCTGGGTGCTTACATAGTTTTGTAAAGTTGACAACCATTTTTTAGCATTCAATTTACGATTGGCCTCACTTCTATAAGAGGCAAAGGCAAAACGCATCTCATCTATGATAGAATCTACTTTGATAAAAGAATTACTCTTTTCTGAAGTAGAAACGATAGTACAGAACATTTCATAATCGAATGAAAAAGGAAAGGTAATTGAATCCTTATTGTTGGCAATAAATAGAATTTCTTTACTTTCTGGGCAGACACCATTAAAATGTATGGGTTTATGTGTTTCTTTTGTGCAGTTCTCTATGTGAATTCTGTACATGCGATTTTGTATGGGGAGGTTGTCACCAGAAAAACTGAAGTATCCTGTAGAATCGCTAACGGTTTTTTTTATAATTTGCTCATGATAGATACCAGATAACTGCCTGTAATCTTCTATAAGGGATAAGTAGATATCACCAGACCAGTTTTCTGTATTTGCAAATCCAGAGAATTTGTATTGTGCAGCAATTTCTTTAGAGCAAAGAAAAAGAATACAAAATAAAAAGAACCGAGATATCTTCATCTAAGGTTGATTTTTGTTTAAAAAGTAAAATGGAAATAGTTTATATCATTTCATCGCCTTAAAAGTATAGAAATAAATTTATACTGGGATGTAACATTTTTTAATTCTATGCTACATATAAGTATACAATTTAATTATTTCTATAGTACACATTATGAGCATTTGGAGAGTTTTACTGGCGATTTTTTTTCCACCCCTATCGATATTGGATAAAGGTTGTGGGTCTGTCTTAATAGTTTTGTTATTGACTATCTGTGGATGGGTTCCTGGGGTAATCGCAGCATTAGTAATATTAAATAATCCAAAATAGTTATAGATTACTATAGAACGATAGAAGTATTTTATTCCTCTTTTCCTAATTTATTCTTGGTATAGGTTATCTTTGCGTATTCTTTATATGGTAATTAAAGCTGAGAGCCTTAGTATGATCAAACCGTATAAGAGCAATTGAAAAGCAGATGAATAAAAAAATTCAGTTTCAGGATTTAGGACGTAAGGATTATAAGGAAACCTGGGAATATCAAGAGGGTGTTTTTAAACAAATTCTGGATATTAAGGTGAAAAATAGAAGAGAAGATGCAGGGCTTACTACACCTAATCACTTTCTTTTTGTAGAACATCCTCATGTATATACGTTGGGTAAAAGTGGTAAAATAGATCACCTGTTATTGTCAGAAAAAGAACTTGCAGATAAAGAAGCAACGTTTTATAAGATTAATAGAGGAGGAGATATTACATATCATGGCCCGGGTCAGATAGTAGGGTATCCTATACTAGATTTGGATAATTTTTTTACAGATATACATAAATACCTTCGTTTTCTAGAAGAAATGGTCATACTTACCCTAAAGGAGTATGGTGTTAATGCAACCAGAAGTAAGGGAGAAACAGGAGTATGGATCGACATAGGAACTCCGTTTGCACGCAAGATTTGCGCAATGGGTGTACGTGCCAGTCGTTGGGTTACTATGCATGGTTTTGCATTAAATGTAAATGCCGATTTGGGATATTTTGATCATATCGTTCCTTGCGGTATACAAGATAAAGCCGTGACGTCACTTCATGTCGAAATAGGTAAAGAGAAGGTAGATATAGAAGAAGTAAAAGAGAAATTATTAAAACACTTTACAGTTCTTTTTGAAGCAGAAATTATAAAAGAAACCACCAAAACCTAAGTCATGGTGGTTATTTGAAATGATGGTCTTTGGTGATAAAAATAAAATCTGTTACCTCTTATTTTGATATCATTTTTAGTACCAAAGACGCTACATAAAATTGTTTCTAAATGCTACTTTTTAATATCAACAACAAATAATTCCGAAGCTTTGTAGTAGAGCTTCTACATCATCAATAAGTTGGCTGGTTTTAATTTCGAAATCAAAAAACACAAAGCGTCTGCCGTTTATTGTTTGTTGTCGTATCCCTTTATGATTTACGTAAACTTTTGAAATAAAATCATAAGAAAAATCAAGATCAACGTCGACTTTGATCTTAACAAACTTATTGATTAATAGTTTTATGATTAGTGTTTTGATAGGAGATATAATTGATAGTATTCCGCCTCCAATACTAATTTTAGAGATTTTAATAGTAGAAACTTCGATAGTGTGTGTACTCGTATTAAAGTATAAAGGTATATCAACATTGGCAGAGCCTCTTTTGTCTAATATCTTTCTCCATTTTCCAAAAATCTTAACGTATTTTCTATAACGAGCATTTCCTCTCACATCAAATTTGATGGTTTGACCACTAATAGATATATTATGTAATGAAAAACCGTATAAGTCTATTTTACGTTTATTAGTATGATCTTTCAAAGCCGGGAATTTGGACACTGCAAGGCGTATTAACTCTGTATTGAGTCCAAGATTAAAATCAGGAAGGTCATTTGGAAAATCGGTCTGAAAGTATTTGGCCGGATCTGTTTGGATTTCGTACAACATATATCCGATCGCACCCGCTAATTCTGCTCTGTTAAAATCAAACCCCTTTGCGGCTGTAGATTTTATTAAACCGTTAGATAAGGCCTCTTGACTTAATCTAGATTCGAGTTCTTGTTCATAGTTTTGATCATCTTCTGCAATAGACCGAAGTAATTCTTCTTTGGTCATACCAGTTTCTTCTAGATAGGTTTGGTTAATCCCATCCACAAATACATCATCACTATAATCATTACCATCAATAGTATTATCTGTAGTTACATTTTCGACGTTAGGGGAGATTTCATCCGTATCATTTGTTGTACATCCATTGCAAAGTAATAAGACCAATAACAATAGGATTGGGTAATTAAAATTTTTCATTGGTTTAGGTTTTAATGAGTTTTAATTTAAATCAATTTTTGTGTAATAAAGAGGCAACGATTTATGTAGTAAAGTTACTATAAATCAATACTTTGAAATAAACAATTAACGTATCTTTAATTGTCTTTAAATAATTGATAATCAGTGATTTATTTTGTTTTATTTGGGGAGATTTACGTTTTTTAATAACGTTGTAAGATAATAGTAACAAAAAGAGAACTGTTAGCATGTTAAAGGATTCTTATAAGCAAAATACTATAGAATCATTGTGCTTATAAGAATCTTCATGTTAGTAAGGGGGGCAGATATTGCTACAATTTATAGGGCGAATTTTAATTGATTTGATAAAGTAAAATACCATTATCTTCACCTTTTACAACAAATTCGATATTGGGATCTTTATCCATATTTCCTATACTTAAAACCGAATTACCATAGACTGGGAAATTAGGAAATAACTCGGCATTACTATCATATAAGTATACTTTTTTAGATTGCAAATCGGTAATAGTAATATATATTTTATCATTTACAACATAGAGCTTGGGTGTTGTATATACTCCAAAATCTAATTCGATTGTTTTTCCTTTAATAGCAAGTTTGCTTTCAGAAAATGTCACTAATGTCTTATTAGTAGCTACTACATGATTGTCATGCTCTAACCCCATATTTTGTTGTACAGCATTACCATCTTTTTGAATCTGAATTAGGTTTCCTCCTTTGGTAGTAGAAGTAAACTTATCTAGATACTGATACCATTCGTTTTTAGAGAAATCAATTTTTTCTTTTACGCTTACCCTTGTTTTTCCTAATCGATCCAAAATAGTTAATTTCCCATTTTGTTCTGATAAGAGGATGTAATCTTTGCCTTTGATACGTATATGCTTAGGAGGCAAAATCAAGTCGGTCTCTGTATTTTTAAATGTAAAACCAGTTACAATATCTGATTTTGCATCTAACATAGTAACCTTATTTCCTTGAGTAATAAGAACGCGATAGCGTTTGTTTTTGTCATAATCAAACAGAGCGAGAGGTTGTGTGATGGTTTTTTCAAACTTTTTGGGGTAAGGTGCAACATCTTTACCGTTACGATCTATCAAATATAGAGTATGAGCTGTATTGAATAGCAACTGATATCTACCATTTTTATAGATGTCTATTTGTTTAATGTCCCCCAGTATTTCGCCATCGATTTGTTTTTTCCAAAATATAGCCCCCTTATCAGAGATGAGATATAAGGTGTTTTCAATGTCTTGTACGGCAACGTCCATTCCTTTTGTTCGATGGTTTTTTACCAAAATAGGGTTGTTCAATACTTTGTTCTCTAGTGTAGTGGATGCAACCTGACTAACAGAAGCTACTGCTCCTTTGGTACTGCTTTTTTGTAAAACACTATGTACATGAGCAAAGTCGTTTTCCTTTGTTATTTGTACAACTCCCATTTCGTAACCTTTATTCTTAATGTTATCCCATTGTGAAATGTAGGTGTCCTTACAGTTTTCTGAAATGTAATCTTTTAAATAATTAATGCGACTCGCGATTAAAATAGAAGACTCATCAGACAACCCACCGATAGAACTTTTGTAATATCCTTGATTATCAAGTAGTGTTTGGTTTAAAACATTGGCAATAATATCTTTTAGTGATCCTATTGAATTGCCAAAAACGATAAACTTGTCTTTAACAAAAAAATATTTAGCCTCAAAATCGGTGATTAGAGGGGTAAGTATTTGAGAAAAAGATGCGGGACTATTATAAGAGTAAATAGGGATATTTCGATAAGTTTCGATTCTGTTATCTCCTAAATATTCTTTGGCACTATCAACTTCTAACGAGTTAACAATGAGTACTTTTTCTTTTTCAAGAAAAACCATTCCAATTTCTGAAGCATTTGATAACAATTCGTCCAACTCATCTGGGATATCTTCAAACTCTCTGTCCTGAGCTAATGAGAGATTCTTTTTTAAAATAGTAAAATCGTCATAGGTATAGGATATAAATCCATTTGCCGTAATTGGAGTGATTTGAGAAATTTTGTTTTCTTGTGCAATGGTATTGTCAAAAATTCCAATAGTACTTGATAGTGAATCCTTTTCTATTGCGATACCATCAAGATACATTGCATTTTGTTCGATTGTGGCATCTAATGAAATCCATCCACTAAAATTCTGTAAGGTTGTTTGATCAGTATTTGGTAATAAAATATTATGAATACTTTGTAGCTTTTTTCCATTTGCCAAAATAGATAGTGGACTTTCTGTACCAGATACTTCATACACTTTTTGCAAATCTTCATTAATCGATACAGGAACCTCTTTTGTTCGTATAGCGTTTTCAATCAGTAACTGAGAAGAAGATGCAATAAGTACACTATCTCTTCTTGTTGCAAAAAATGATTGCTCTTTCGAGGATATTTTATAAATCTGCTCCTTATTGTAATCTATAATTTCAATATTCTTTGTGTCTAAAGAATCGTTTTTAAGTACGGCAGGATCAAACCTTGAAATATAGGTGTAATCAAAGTCATTTTTACCTTTAGGAGAAAAACATAACAATCCTGATGGTGTTTTAGTTTTATGAATGACCGGTAGTTTTTTGAAATATTTAAAAAAAGCAAGCTGATTATTGTTTTTTATAAAATGGTTATCCCTTAGTTTACTTGCAGCTTCTTCTGTATCATTTATTTTTATAATGATCTGCGTGTCTTTAGGGATATGATCGATTAAAGAATTTGATGATTTTGGTTTGTTTTCACAAGAAATAGCGATTAAGAGAAAAAGAATTGCAGCTATTTTTTTCATGAGGTGATTGTGTTTTGTATTCCTAATTTTGGTACTTCCTTTATATAATGAACGATAAATAATTTTGGTTATTTTTTTATGGATATAAAACAACTATGAAATTATTACTTTTTTTCCTTTTCTTGGAAGAAATAGGAAAACTATTAAATAAATCGATCATTTCAATAAAAGAATTTACTCTTTCTGCTGGTGATAATTGCAAGAACTTTGTCCTTTGTATCGAATAGCTCTCTTCTTTTGATCTAAAATTAATTTCCATAGTATTTGGTAAGCTTTACTTTTGAAAAGTATCTTCTATGTAGTTTCAAAGATATCAATTATTTAAGATCTAAAGTAAGTTGCTCTGGTAATAACTTAAAACTCTTTCGGTGATATTTTGTGATACCATACTTGCGAATAGCATCCCGATGTTCTGTAGTGGGGTATCCTTTATTTTTTTTCCAATTATACATAGGAAACTCTTCATGTATTTTTTCCATATACTCATCGCGATATGTTTTGGCTAGTATCGATGCGGCAGCGATGTTTAGATATTTTCCGTCTCCTTTTATAACGCATGTATGGGGTATATTATGATAAGGTTTAAATTTATTTCCATCAACAATAATATGTTGCGGCTGTGGGTTAAGTTGTTCAATAGAACGTTGCATGGCAAGAATAGATGCATTAAGAATATTGACTTGATCTATTTCTTCCATAAATACATGTGTCACACCATAGCTAATTGCACAGTCTTCTAATAAAGGACGTAGTTGGCTTCTTTTGATCTCACTAAGTTGTTTAGAGTCGTTAAGTGTTTTATTGTCAAAATCTTTGGGTAACAGTATAGCTGCAGCAGTAACAGGGCCAGCAAGGCATCCTCGTCCTGCTTCATCTGTACCACATTCTAAAATATCTGGATGTAATTGTAGTGTAAGCATACTGCGAAGATACTTTATGAGTAGATGATCAAAAAACTATTTTTTGATTTTGATTGGCAAGTGAATAAACTTGAGTTTCAATTAATGTTCTTATAAATATGAAAACGTCAATTTGAAATATCCAATAAAAAGCTATCCATTGTTTATACTAACGTTAATAACTTGAATTATTTACTACTTCTTCCTTTGAAGGAGGATTGAGGTGGATGTTTTTGGAAGCAACACCCATCCTAACCTTCCCTCAAGGGGAGGAGTTAACTATACAGAAAAATAAAAATTCACAAAATATGCCAATAATCGCGATTTTTCGAAATAATCTCTCTGAGCCTGCCCTGAGTTTGAAGGGCTTGATAAACTTAGGTTACAAAGATGGTAATATAGATGATCATAAATAACTAGGTAAATTTAATTCAGAGGTTAATGAAAAACATAAAATTTGCAGGCAAAATAAAAAGTCAGGATATGTTCTTCATTAAAAAAAGTATACTTTTGCCAAAGTTTTATAGGCTAATGAGAAAAAACATAATATTCATAGTTGTGCTGCTGTCGTTAACTACCCTGTGGGCACAGGATAGAAAACCTATCAATAATCAAGAAAATATCCCGGGTAGAAACGAAGCTGGCAATTCAGAAGATTCATATAAATCGTTACGAGATAGAGGAGATAAAAGAGAAAAACCGCCAATAGATGAGTATAGCATCATAACTGTAGAGAACGATACTACTTATGTCGATACCACATTAACCATACAAAAGGATTATAATTTTAATTACCTGCGAAGAGATGATTTTGGGTTATTACCAATTCATAACGTAGGACAAACCTATACTAGTTTAGAGAAAAGAGACGAAGGAGATCATTTGTTGCCTCTTTTTGGAGCCAGGGCGAGACATTTTAATTATATAGAAGCAAGGGATATCAGGTATTACCATGTGCCAACACCATTCACAGAATTGTATTTTAGAACCACTTTTGAACAGGGTCAGCAATTAGATGCTTTCTTTACGGTAAATACATCACCACGTCTCAATCTATCGATAGCATATAAAGGGGTACGTTCCTTGGGGAAATTTCAACATGCATTAACCAGTACGGGTAATTTTAGGGCAACAGCAAACTATAGTACAAAAAATGAGCGATACAGTGTTAAAACGCATTTTGTATCGCAGGATTTGTCTAATGAAGAAAATGGAGGGTTGTCTGAAACAGGTATAAACCAATATTTGGCGCAAGCAGAATTTGTAGGCGAAGAAGACGAGTTTACAGACAGGGGAGCCATATCAGTTAATTTCTCAGATGCAGAGAATATTCTTTTAGGCAAACGATTTTATATCAATCACCAGTATGCCTTGATCAAGAAAACAGATAGTACAAATAATAGCGTGTCTATTGGGCATATTTTGGATCTAACAGACAAGAGATTTCGGTTTACTCAGGCGGCGGTAGCTCCAGATGGACTTTTGGGAGAATCGTATGTGTCTGCATCTATCTCTGATGATGTAGCTCTCGAAGATTTTAGTAATCGCCTTTTTGTAGAGTTTACCAATAGTTGGTTAGGGAAACTTCGTGTTTCAGGAGGTAGCTCTAATTACAATTATGGGTATAATTCATTGTTAAGTCAGGTAGATGAATCGGGTAATCAAATTAATATAACCAATAGATTGCAAGGAGATGTGTATGCTGTAGGAGGTAACTATACAAGCGAATATAACGGGTTTCAGTTATTTGCCGATGGCCGTGCGATAGTTTCTGGAGATTTGGAAGGAAATTATTTTAATGCTGGGGCAGGTTATGACTACAATAAAAAATATAAAATAAAGGCAGCGATAGGTGCTAATTCTGTAGCTCCTAATTATAATTTTCTCTTATACCAAAGTGACTATATAAATTATAATTGGCAAAATAATTTTGATAATATAAATACAAAAACTGCGCAACTTACCATAGAAGCAAAAGATATTGCAGAAGTACAAGCTGGATATACCACGATAAGTAATCATACTTATTTTACAAAAAATACAAATCAGGCCATTACTCCAATGCAAGCTTCAGAAGATATAGAGGTGCTAAAAGTAAGGCTAAAACAAGGTATAGAATATTGGAAACTTGGTTTGGATAATACGGTATTGTATCAAAAAGTTGATGGAGGAGAAAACATCTATAATGTGCCCGAAATTACAACAAGAAATACCCTGTACTATCACGATCATTGGTTTAAAAAAGCTATGTATATGCAGGCAGGAGTCACGTTTAAATATTTTACAAGTTATACTGCCGATGGGTATGATCCTGTTTTATCAGAGTTTTATACGCAAAATACACAGGAAATAGGGAGGTTCCCGCAGTTTGATATTTTCTTTAATGCCAAAGTAAAACAAACACGTATTTATTTCAAGTTTGAAAACATAGGAGAAGCATTTAGGCAAAACAATGAGTTTTCGGCACCAGGATATGCAACTCGAGATGCTGTACTTCGCTTTGGATTGGTCTGGAATTTCTTTTTGTAAACTCCGGAAACATAATCAGATTTAGATAGGTTACAAGATAACTAAAGTTATAATTAGAATGAGCTTCAGAGTTGCTTGAATACACTTCGAGATCGTTTGAACGATAATCAAAGTTGCTTGAATACACTTTAGAGTTATTTGAATGATGTTTAAAGTTGTCTGAATGCTAATCAAAATTACTTGAACATACTTTATAGTTGCTTGAATAATGATCAAAGTTGCTTGAATGTACTTTGTGGTTGCTTGAACGATAATCAAAGTTGCCTAAATACATTTCAGAGTTCATTAAATGGTGATCAATGTTGCTTGGATGAACTTCAGAGTTAGTCAAATGAACTTCAAAGATAATTTTATAAAATTAATTAGTCTCTTCTATCAGAGGGAGAAGGTTAGGATGAGGGTTTTCTGAAATAATTCCTTAGCGTTAATCCTTTCGCAGAGGTAAAAGAAACACCATAAAGGTTTTGGATTAGTTATTTAGTTAGAGGTTAAAGTTTAGGAGCTATCAAATTCACATTAAATAGTATTTAGGCAATACATATTTAAGAATATGTTAACAAATTGAATATCCCTTGTCACTATTTAATTTGATAGTTTAGCAGTCTCCTACCCAAAGAACTCTGTAAGAGGAGTTCTACCAAATTTTAATTATAAGATATCGTATACAAACAAACAAGATTGAATGCGTCGTTTTATAATTGATTTGGTATGAAATACATAATTCAAATATTTAGTAACTGTATGCCTTTAAGGATATACGATTGGCAGTTGTTTGTTAGATAAACAGATATTGCTAGTAGATGTATAACCATAGAGGTATGCCAAAACGTATTGTAAAATGAATAAAACGCAATTAAAGTATTACCGTATGTATCTTGCTGTGCAAAATACTTTAGACGATCACACAAGCATTTGGAATGGGAACCCAAAATTTACAGAAACCAAAAACCTTTTTGATACAGAAATAGAAGGAATAGAAAATCTGGCTGAAGCTGTTTCGAAAACGACCAAAGGAGAAACACGGGATAAAAATCAGATCAGAAAAGCAATTCAGAATAAATTATTAGCCTTGGGAGGGGCAATGGCAGCACATGCCGCTATTACCAGTAACGAAAGCCTTAAAGAGATAATAACCACAAGTTCTAGTACACTAGAAAACAGTAAAGAAACAGACTTGATTACCTATAGTGAGATTTTGGTAAATGAAGCTACCAAAATACAAAAGGTGCTCACTACAGATTATGGAGTAACACATGCAGAAATCAAAGATGTTATCACTGCAGTAGCAGAGTTTAAACCCTTGGTAGGTAGTGCAAAACCAAAACAAGCAGCCATTAATGCAGCAAAGAAAACGCTAGATGAACATGTAAACGAAGCCAATCGATTATTAAAAGAGATTATCGATAATCTTTTTATACGATACCAGTTTACCCACCCCGCATTTTATAACCAATACAAACAATCAAGAACCATTGTAGATTAACAGAGTAAAAGCATTTAACATTTATTAAGTATAGAAATGAGATTATTTAATCCACATTGTGGAGTTTAATTCTCCGAGGCTTGCCTCGAAATGTAAAAACTTTTTATCCGCTGGATGCCTCGTTAGCTTGCTCCGAGGCAGTTGACTTTTTTTCGTAGAATTTTGTCATTCCAGCGTAGGCTGGAATCCATTTTCAACCCAAAAAAGAGAGTCAAACCTATGTAAAATGGACTTTTATATTCAACAAACAGTTCTTTTTTTAAATGCTTTTGCCCCGTGTAGATTAAAGAAAAAAGAAAAAAGGAAAAAGAATCACAATAAAGGGGTAACAAATCCTTATCAAAAGCTATAAACCTATAAGTTTGTAGCTTTTTTTAGGGAAATATAAACTTAGGTTGTTAAACTAAATATCCTTTTTAGCATTATTTCAAAGAAAGAAGCTTAAAGTCTCCCTTTGAGGGGAGATTTAGAGGGGTGTAAATGCCTAAATCAAATTAATTTATTAAGAAGGTAAAGTAGAAACAAAAATATCAATAGCTATCAGTTACAACGATATTTGACAAATAAAAACAATGTAACAAATTAGTAAGGAAACAATAAATACAAGAGAAATGAGAAAAATAATAGTAATACTTACAATGCTAGGAGCAAGTTTTATAGGGAATGCACAAAATGTAGATTTAAAAAATGGTACTGATTATATTAGGACTCAAAAAAGTGGAGAAACTGGGTTTTCAAGATCTTTTGGTCTTAACGGTAGTAATGAACTATATATCGGAAGTGTCGAGAAAACGATAAGCAATATATACTTCTATAACAAGGGTTCTAATCATTTGATGACGATTCGACCAGATGGTAATGTAGGAATTGGTACAACTGCTCCAGATGCCAAATTACAAGTTCATATAAATGGTAATGAAAGAGCATTTAGAATTAAAAATGATTTGAATAATTCACAGTTTAATTTTTGGACAACTCAAGTTGGAAGTCATAAACAATTACGTATAGATGAAGATACAAACGGAAAAAATATTGCCACATTTTTTCAAAACGGTAATGTTGGAATTGGCACTACAACTCCTACATCAAGATTAGATGTTAGAACCAGTAACAATAAAGGAGTGAGGTTAAACTTTAATAACGAATCTGCTATAACTTTTGTTCCTAATAATGGTAATTCGGTATTTCATCTTAGTCATGGTCATGATAATAGATTACATGTTTCTCAAGGAGGAACGGTGGGAGAAGGTAAGTTAATGACTTTTGTAAATAATGGCAATGTAGGCATAGGAACCACCAACCCGGGCTCCTGGAAACTAGCCGTAAACGGTAACATCCGCGCCAAAGAAATCAAAGTAGAAACCGGTTGGTCTGATTTTGTATTTTATGACGATTACAAACTACCTACGCTAGAAGAAGTAGAAACCCATATCCAGCAAAAAGGCCATTTAAAAGATATCCCAAGTGCCAAAGAAGTAGCAAAAAACGGAATATTTTTGGGAGAAATGGATTCGAAACTGCTTCAAAAAATAGAGGAGTTGACATTGTACACTATTGCACAAGAAAAGCAAATCGAGGTACAAAACAACAAAATCAAAATGCTAGAAAAAAGATTAGAGCAAGTAATCCAATTAATAGATAAATAGAAACTCGTAGTGTTTATTTATAAAAGGGAAAAATAACCAGCATGAATTGGATTAAAAGAATTGCACTTATTTTAATTGTCTTATCAAGCTTTAGAATAAGTGGTCAACAAGAAGAACTAACTTCAAACTTCGAGGATCTATCATACATTACTTTTGATGTAACCGCTCCCCTCGATCCACAGGTGCCCAGATGGCGATTGGGGTATTTACGAACCATAAAAAAAGAGATTAAAACAAGACTTGGTTTTGGGTTAGGGCTAGATGATATTTCAATAAAAACACCAATCAAGACTAGAAGAAAAGAAAATTATAGACTTTGGGAGATTCGAAACGAATGGTATTATGTCTTTAATCCAGACCAAGGAAAACGAAACACAAATTACCTCTCTGTCGAACTGTTTTATATCAATCACAAAGATACTTTTTATGATAATAGCTACGAACCTTCTGAAGGTAATATATCCGTAAGTTATGATAGAGCAGACCTGTTTAGATATAAATACGGTGCCATAGCAAAATTTGGATATTTCTTTGAATGGAGAAGAAGGGTAATTGTTAACCTGTTTGGGGGTATAGGGTATAGGATTAAAGAAAACAAATATTCTAATGTGGTAAACCCTGTAGAAAGTGATGCTAGAGTTGTAAAGCATTGGGATTCAGTGTCATTTGTGGAGAGAGAAGGAAAAAAGGATGGAGTCGAACTCTCTCTGGGACTAAAGTTAATTTTAAACATAAGTAAAAGAAAAACAACTAATAATACCAATCTATAAAAACATAAAATGATAAAAAAATACATATACATCGTGTTCCTTTTTTTTGGTGTGATAACGTACTCACAAACAGATCAAGAAACTCCAGAAGAGATGTATCTCGAATATCTAAATAATGTAAATAAAAACGATTTAACCACAGGATTTTTGTTAAATCGAGGCTTTATGTCTGATGATGAAATTGTCTCATTATATCAATATATAGAAGGATATAATGAAGAGACTAATGAAGTAATACCTCCTATGAGTATTATGGATGGTGTTTCATGGGTGCAGACATACAATTCTTTGGTAAAAAGTGAAATTAATGCAGTAAAACAATTGCCTAAAATAGAAAGTATTAATCAACGATTTCAAGATAAAACTCCTTTAGAGAGGAATGTTCCCATTCTTATCTATGATGTAAAAGGAGAACTTCTTGAAGAAGATGAAATCGAAAATTCAATAAATGGAAGACCGCTAACAACTCCTTATAATACAATACAATTATTTGGAGCTATGGCAATGAATAGTAATTTTTATAAAAAACAAATATCATTCAGCCTAAGTCAAATAAATTATTTTTCAGGAAACGCCAATATCCCTTCAAGTATCTATATAGATTTTTCAGATGGTAGAGGAATCCAAGAATATAACACTTCGGTTGGAGAAATTGTGGTTACCTATAATTCGCTAGGAGAAAAAGTTGTCAAGGTATATCGAGATATTCAAATTGGATCTAATAGTTTACGGTTAGGAAGTTCTTTCAAAATTAATATTAAAACGAATTTAACCCAGCAAGTTTCTAAAGTAATTGAGGCAGAAAATTCTGTTAAGTTTTCAAAAAAGGATGGAACTATTATAGGTAGAGGAGGTAAGGCAGTAATTTATAACGGCTCAAAAGGTAATAAGTTGGATAAGCCTGTAATTGTTGTGCAGGGTTTTGACCCAACAGGAGAGATTTTTGCAGATTCACAACATGAAAAATATCAAAGTTTTTTTGATAATAACTTGTCAAGTGAAGGTTATGATATGGTATATGTACTGTTAAATAACACAAATCTTTCATTACCTTCTAACGTAGCAGTTGTAAAAGATTTAATAAAAAAAATCAATGCTCAGAAAGAAGGTAACTTCGAGTCTATAGTAATCGGTGAAAGTATGGGTGGATTGCTATCCAGAGTAGCATTAAAAGAACTCGAAAATGAAAATTATGACCATCAGGTAGGGCTATATGTTTCTTTTGATGCACCTCATAGAGGTGCTAATATCCCTCCGGGATTACAGCACTTGTTTAAAGATGCTTTGGATTTAAAGATAACTAGAAACCTTGGCGGAATTGCCAAAGTTCTTGATCTAACGATTATAGGATTATATAATGTGTTTAAAGCAATATTTACGGGGAATAACGATACGGTTTCATTAAGCGATGCATTACAATTGGATAAAGCATATAGAGCCTTGGATGCATTAAATTCTCCAGCGGCCAAATCGATGCTGGTAAGACATATAGATCCGGGGAACTACTTTGTAAATACACAAAGTTACTTAAGAAATACAGGTTACTCTGAACATACCAGAAATATAGCATTGATTAATGGAAGCAATAGAAATGTATTACAAAGAAATACCGATGGTTCAGTATTCGTTCCAGGTAATACTTTGGTTCGTTTTCCCTTATGGCGATCTGATTGTAATGAATTTTCTTTAGAAGCTTGGTCTTCACCCATTAATAGAAGAATGCGTGTGTCTCGTATCAAATGGAAAATCGGACTAAAGATTCCGGATATAAGAATTCGTTGGGAAATAAGAACTGTGATCGGTATTTTTGGAGTACGAATAAGAACCAGGGTTCCTGTAAGGGTTGTGGTGGGGACTAAATGTGCCACTACCAATTTATTAGATAAGGAAAAAGAATATACATTTAATGCAGCCTCTTATGATAATGCACCAGGATCTACTTTGCCAGGTCTTTCTGACCTACCTTTTGATCTTAACGCAGAAACAACATTTGTTCCTACAGCAAGTTCTATAGATCTTAATCGCAATGCATATAATGCATCAACCAATCCAGATGGCTTAAGAGCAATAAATAGTACTACTACACTTAATAATTTTATTAGTACCAATCGATTACCTTTTGATGAGGTATATTCTTCTGGAATTAATAGTGTTCATGTGTTTTTTGGTGGGATAAGCAATCAATTTAGAAATGTTATTGATGACGAGTTTATGATTAACGATCTTACGATACAAGACAAAGTGATTAGTAATACTAGGGACTATGAAGCTAATGACGAGATAAGAATCGGGCATGATATGAATACAATTTCAAGAAAAATATTCGAAACAGGAGATGTTGTGGTTAATAGTGGAACACGTATAAATGTAAGTAGCGGTAATACCATAACCATAGGTCCAGGTACTCATATAAAAAATGGCGCAATTGCTAATTTTAAAATTAATACTTCATTAACGAGGAGATCGGCTCGTAAAAATGGTATCGAAGATGATTTTAAAATTGCAGTTATTGGTGATGATTCATATAAAGCTGGAGAAGAACCTGCTTTTAAAGCTTTGGTTTCGAATTTGGATAATGAGTATACTTATAATTGGACTCTACTAGAAAATCAGGAAACAAATTCGGGAGAAGAGTTTTTTATAAATAGCCCATTACCTTTTGGGATGTATACGCTAGAGCTTAAAGTTGTTTCAAAAAAATCATTCGAAGAGAAAATCATTACAAAGGTATTTCAAGTAAAAAATCAATTCGAAATTACACAAAAAGAATATGAAATAGGTAAAGCTCCTTCTGCAAATTTTGTTACCTATCCCAATCCAACAAAGGATAACGTAACCATTATCTCAGAGAAAAAAATAAATAGGATTGTTTTGACCGATATTTCTGGGGCAATTAAAGAAAGTGTTACAGTTAATAGAACATGGGGAACTATAAATATGCAAAAACTTGCATCAGGTACCTATATGATAAAAGTGTTGTTTACAGATAATACGAGCATGACAAAAAAAGTAATCAAGGAATAAAGAAATTAGAAAAGCAAAAGATATAAACAATGAAAAAAATAATTTTAATACTAACCATATTAGGTTTAGGTTTTACAATGAATGGGCAACACCAAACAATAGGGTTAAATTATTCATTTGGTCATAACCCATCTGGAGATAAATTTACTTTCGATGGTAAGTCAATAGGTAATTATTCATTAGGATGGTATGCTACTCCAACTGCAGCAGAAGCTTTGTTGTCAGGTTACGGAGGAATAAAGTTTTTTACAGAGAGGCTCCCAAGGATGACAATTACCAGATCTGGTAATTTGGGAATCGGGATTGTTAATCCAACTAGTAAGTTTCATATATATAGTAATACTTCAAGTGTGTCTTCTGACGCAGGGGTAACCATCGAACAAAATGGAACAGGCGATGCTCAATTACAATATCTTCTGACAGGAGTACAAAGGTGGGTAACAGGAATTGATAATTCAGATGGAGATAAATTTATAATCGGTAGAGGCACCAATTGGGTGCAAGGAAAGAATTTTGTTTTGGACAATAATGGTAATGTAGGCATAGGAACATCAAACCCAGGCTCCTGGAAACTAGCCGTAAATGGTAACATTCGTGCCAAAGAAATCAAAGTAGAAACCGGTTGGTCAGACTTTGTGTTTTATGAGAATTATAAATTACCTACGCTAGAAGAAGTAGAAACTCATATCGCAGAAAAAGGGCACCTAAAAGATATCCCAAGTGCCAAAGAAGTAGCAAAAAACGGGATCTTTTTAGGTGAAATGGATTCGAAACTGCTTCAGAAGATTGAGGAATTGACATTATATACTATTCAACAGCAAAAAGAAATTCAAAATCTAAAAGAAGAGAATGAAGAATTAAAATCGATGGCAATTAGGTTAACCAGACTAGAGAAGTTACTTGAAAGTAAAAAGTAATACTTGATCTATTGAAGTAGAAAAGTGCAGTTGTTTGTAATAAAATAGCTGCACTTTTTTGTTTAATAAACATTCGAGTTCAATTTAAAAACGTAATTAGTCCCTTCTAACTCTGTGAGAAGGTTAGGATGAGGGTTTTCTATAATAGTTACTTACTCCCCTCAACTTAATCTTCTTCTATTGGAAGAGGGAATATAGTTGTTTTATTATTAGTTACTTATCTTGAAATTAGAGTTTAAGCTTTCAATTCGCATCAACAAGGTAAAACACCAAAAAACACTTTAGATCAATCCGTCTATGATATGTATCTTTGACAAAGCATGTAAATCATATTCAGTAACCAACTTTTACTACAATGACAACAGATACACAAATCACTACTATAAAAAGTCTCCCTACTCCAAAAGGCCATATACTTCTAGGGCATTTACCTCAATTTCAAACACCCAATAAACATCAGGTTTTAGAACGTTGGGTAGAAGAGTGTGGAGAGTTATTTAGAATTAATTTTGTTGGTAAAGAATTGTTAGTTTCGGCAAATGCAGCTGTTAATAGTAAAATATTAAAAGAAAGACCTGATACATTTAAAAGACTATCAAAAATGAATGAAATTTTGGTAGAAATGGGAGTCGATGGGGTGTTTAATGCAGAAGGAGATTCCTGGAGGCGTCATAGAAAACCTGTAGCAGAAGCCTTAAATGCGCAAAAAATAAAAGGATTTCATCATGTTCTAGTAAATAAAACTCAGAGTTTGCTTCAGAAATTCGAAGAATATGCTAGTACAAAAAAGGAGGTTGATATAAGGAAAGACTTTATGTGCTTTACAATAGATATCACTACTGCAATTGCTTTTGGATATGAGATCGATACCATACATACTAATGAAAGTGACTTTCAGAAACATCTAGAGGTCATTTTCCCAATGATTAATGAACGCATAACTGCTCCAATCCCATTATGGCGTTATATAAAACAAAAAAAAGATAAAAAGTTAGAAGAGGCAATACAGTCTATCGAAACAATCATTCATAGATTTATAAATGAGACCAGACAAAAACTTGATGAAAACCCTTTGCTAAAAAAACAACCGTCCAACTTTTTAGAAGCTTTGTTGACAGAAGAAGGTGGGGCTCAATTTAGTGATGAGGAAATTTATGGAAATATTTTTACCATGTTATTGGCAGGTGAAGATACTACATCCAATACGATTTCATGGATTATATATTATCTGTCACAAAATCCAGAAATGGTTACTACAATAAGAGAGGAAGCTATAGAGGTATATGGAGAAAATGAAGTTTCAAAAACCACTCAAGAATTAGCAAAACTTACTTATACCAATGCAGTAGTACAAGAAGCAATTCGATTAAAACCTACTGCACCACAACTATACCTCGAAGCCAACGAAGAGGTAGTAGTAGAAGGTTTACTAATCCCAAAAGGGACAAAAATTATTATTCAAAATAAAGTAGCGCAGACTCAGGAAAAATATTTTACAGATGCCGATCAATTTATGCCAGAAAGATGGATAAAGTCAAAATGCCCTATGCATCAACAACATTCTCCAGAAGTAGTCAAAGCTTTTGGAGGAGGAGCTCGTTTTTGCCCGGGTAAATATTTAGCTATAAATGAGATGTTGATTTTGGTTTCGGCAATTTGCAAGAATTTTAATATTACCTTGGCGGTAGCACCAAAAGAAGTAACAGAACAATTCGAGTTTACCATGTATCCCGATAACCTAAAGGTGCAGTTTACAAAGAGAAACTAATGATTCGACTTAAATCTTTTAGCCCAAAGTATGTGGACTAAAGAAGTCTCCCTTTGAAGGGAGATTTAGAGGGATGTTTCTACATATTTTGGAAAAAAAAATATAGACTATAACAACAAAAGCGTTCTAACTTAGAACGCTTTTGTTGTTTGGGGGAAATTTCGTACTCTCTTTAGTTTTGTTCGATTTGGGGTCTTTTAACTAATGTCCTCACACTCAATTTATCCCTGATTTAACTCTAAACTATTATTTTAATCTATATCGTCATACAACTTAAAATAATAGTTTTATAAATTACATCAATTGTTGTTTTTTTAAGACACCATAAATATAATACATAAAAACCGTAACGACAAAATAAATAACGTTAAAAAGCATTATAAATCGACGAAATACACAAAATTTTATGATTTAGAAGGTTTTTTAACGGGATTTAAGACTTTTTAGAGTGATTTAAATAAGGTAATTCTCCCTGTTATACCACTTGTACTTTTAATGCCAGTTCTTAAATGATTTTACCGTTAACTGAATCAAAAAGAAACAATTTTAGTAGGTAATATCATTTAAGAAATGGTATAATCTATGAGAGGCTGTCTAAAAAGGCAGTCTTTTTTTGTAGATTTTTGAGTTATTTTTTAACTTTAAGAATGAGTAGAAAAGTAGTTTTTAAGACCTATGATCAAGATCAGTTAAGTTTATTACCTCCAAGCTATGATGATTTAGTGGCTAT
>NZ_JBFMKP010000010.1:0-161671 GCF_040786235.1 Aquimarina discodermiae | reverse complement strand
TTAACTCTTCTAAATCAAGAACAAACCTTCAAGAAAAGTAAAAACAAAAAACGACTCAAAGCATTGTTGAATACTAAATACAGAGAAAAAATCTTAGGGTTTTAAATGAAATTGCCCTGAGCTGTACCGAGTTATGTACATGTTTCATCAGAAAAAGGAAAAGAATGGAACATTTTTGGAGCTAAGATTATTGGTAAAATTATGAGTGATCAAACCGATGGTGAATATTCGGTTATTGTTACAGAAACACCTCCTAACGGAGGACCACCAATGCATGTACATACACATGAAGATGAGCTGTTTTATGTTTTAAAAGGAAACTACACTTTTCTTTATGGGAATGAGGTGATATATGCCAAACAAGGGGACTTTATTCGATTGCCAAAAGGGGTGCCTCATCGATTTATTAATAAAGATACGATTACTGGTGTTACTATGAACACTATTACGCCAGGAGGTTTTGAGAACTTTTTTATAGAAATATCTAAATATTCGGAAGCAGGAACGTTATCAAAACCTGTTATAGATTCTATTGCAGGTAAATATGGTATTGAGTTTTTAAAAAAGTAGCCATATACAGCTTTTAGTACTAATCAATAGTAGGATACCAATCCAGTAGAACTACTTCTATGGTAGGGTCTTTTGCTACTAATTCTTTAAATTTTACTACATCACTTAACCCTTTTGTGCTACGATAATGATAAGGATATACTTGTTTGGGTTTAAATGCTAATACTGCATCGGCAGCATTTTCTACAGTCATTGTATAAGGTAAGTTCATGGTTACAAAGGCAATATCTATGGCTTTAAGTGCTCTCATTTCTGAGATATCTTCTGTATCTCCAGAAAAATATAGTCGTTTGCTTCCTAATGTTACAACATATCCATTTCCTCTTCCTTTAGGGTGAAACTTTAAAGCTTCTTCTCGTAGATTATACATAGGGATAGCTTCAATAGGGACACCTTGTATTTCTTTTGTTTCACCGTTATTTATAATAATTAATTGTTCGGTATAATAAGCAGGTAGCTTTTCTGCTACCGCTTGGGGAACCACAATTTTTGCTTTTGCAATATCCAGATTGTTTAATGTTTCAATATTCATGTGATCCCCATGAATATCCGTAATCAATACAATATCTGCAGGTTTCTTATCGGTATATAAATTGGCTCCTCCGGATGGATCAATGTAGATGACTTTTTGATCGTATTCTATAATACTCGAAGCATGTCCTATAGCATCAATAAGGATATTATCAACTTGTATTTTTGTGGGAGCGACTTTTGCCAATTCGGCAGTGTTTTTATTGCTATTGGTAGTTTCTTCTTCTTTTTGTTGTGATTTACAACCTGTCAACAAGAAACCAATTAAAACGATATATAAAAGAGCTTTCATGGCAAGGAGGGTGTTTTTTAGAATGATAAAAGATAAGGATATTCCTGCAAATAATTTGGCAATTGCAATCAATTGTCTAGCCAAAGCTTAATAGCCATAGCGATGACCATAACAATTAAAAACAATTTTACTAAACCATCTCCTTTTTTTACAGACCATCTGCTGGCAATCCATCCTCCTGTAGCATTGCCAATAGCAAGGATAATACCATATAGATAATCTATTTGGTTATTGTATGCAAATATTGTAATGGCTCCGATGGTATAGATAAAAACGACAAATACCTTAACGGCATTAGATGTAACAAGATTTAATTTATTTATAGCTGTTAATGCTAATAAAATAAATATACCAACTCCTGCTTGTATAAAACCACCATAAATTCCGATAAAAAAAAATGCAATCATAGCTAACCAGAAATGTTTTCCTTTGGTTCTTTCTATCAAATTTGAGATCGTAGTTTTTGGTCTTAACACCATAAAAATGACCACAACAAGCATGACAATTGCTAAAATTTTATTAAAAAGATCTCCTTTTATCTCTATGGCAATTTGTGCCCCTATAAGAGAACCAATAAGAGCAGATATGCCTAAGTAAGCACCAAATTTATTTGGTTTAATGCCTTTGCTTTTAAAACCGGCAATAGAAGTAAAACACTGTATTAGTATACCAATACGATTGGTGCCATTGGCAATAACAGGAGGTAACCCCATAAAAATTAACATGGGTAAAGTAAGCAATGACCCACCGCCAGCTAGTGTGTTTATCACTCCGGCAATAAACCCGATAATTGCTAAACTTGGTAATAGAATAGTTTCGTTAATTTCCATTTTGGATATCAAAAATAAACAAAACATTAAAATGATCAATTCTTTTGGTATAACTTGTTAAACTATTGTAGATTTACCTAACTAACTAAAATAAGTACGTCGTTAAAGCATTATATAAAATAATTCCGTTTCTTCAGATATTTAGAGATAAAGAATATCATACTTCATCTTTTAAAGCCGATAGTATAGCCGGTATAACGGTTGGAGTCGTTTTAATTCCGCAAGCAATTGCCTATGCACTGCTTATGGGGGTACCTCCAATTTATGGGTTGTATGCATGTTTAGTTCCTTTGTTGGTATATTCATTTTTTGGCACCTCTCGACAATTAAGCATTGGACCTGTAGCGGTCACCGCTATACTTGTTATGAGTGGTGTGAGTGAACTTGCAACACCATTTACAGAAGAATTTGTAGAACTTGCAATTTTAGCAGGGTTATTAATTGGAGTCGTACAAATCTTAATGGGTTTATTACAAATGGGATTTTTGGTAAATCTGATTTCTCAACCAGTTATTTCTGGTTTCATTTCTGCTGCTGCAATTATAATTATAGCTTCGCAATTGAAGGGAGGTTTGGGGATTATAATTCCAGATTTTAAACATACACATCAAACAATATGGTATGCCATTACCCATATTACAGAAGTAAATTGGTTAACATTAGGTATTTGTATATCTTCTATATTGATTATTAGTCTATTAAAAAAGTGGAAGCGTTCTTTTCCTGGAGCATTAATGATGTTGGCACTTACTACATTGTTGACCTATTTTTTTAATTTAAAATCTAAAGGAGTAGCTATTATAGAAGACGTACCAAGTGGTTTACCTTCTTTTGATATTCCGACAATGAATTATGAAACGATAATGACACTTATCCCAACGGTATTAACTGTTACTTTTATAGGGTATGTTGGCAGTATTGGTATTGCTAAGTCTATGGAAATGAAAAACCGAGATCATATTGTTAGGCCTAATCAAGAGTTATTTGCGTTGGGTATTTCCAAAATTATTGGGGCGTTTTTTCTAGCAGTGCCTTCTTCTGGTAGTTATAGTAGAACTGCTATTAATGATGAGGCTGGGGCAAAGACTGTTGTTTCTTCTATTATGGCGGTGGTCATGGTTATTTGTTCCTTACTTTTTTTGACTTCTTTTTTCTATTATATTCCAAAAGCAGTGTTGGCAGCGATTATTTTGGTTTCTGTATTGGGGTTGATTAATTATGAGGAAGCTAAATATTTGTTCAAACTTAGAAGAAGGGATTTTGTTGTGATGATTATTACCTTTTTTGGCACCCTGATTTTTGGTGTAGAAAATGGTATTTTTATAGGAGTAATTTTATCCTTTGTTTTCTTACAATATTATAGCGCCAGGCCTCATATTGCAGAATTGGTAAATATACCTGGTACAGAATATTATCGAAATATTAATAGGTTTCCCGATGCAATTCAGTCTACAGAGTATTTGATAATAAGGTTCGATAATCAATTGTATTTTGGTAATTCAAGTTATTTTAAGGATACTATTTTGGGTTATATTTCAAAAAGAAAGCCACTACCTAAATTTCTGATTCTTGATAACACAAATATGCATGATATCGATAGTACAGGTTTGCACGTTTTAGAAGATATTAAACAATATCTTGATACTCTAAATATTGGATTGTTGATGGTTGGAACTATTGGGCCAGTTAGAGACTTTTTGAAAAGATCAGGTTTTACAGATACATTAGGTATATCTCATCATTATTTGACAATTACAGATGCCGTAGATTATGCAGAAAATAGAAAGGCACACACAGACATACATGAAGCGGCTATACAATTTAACCAAAAACGCAGATCATTTTTGGACTAAGCTGAGCTTTTACTAAGAGAATATATTGTTATAGAATAAAAAAGTGGTTATTAGTCTTCTTCGTATAGACGTAATTTTAATCCCATTCCGTAATTAGTAAAGTTTTTTTGTATCAAATTATTGGTTTTACTATAGTTATGATCAAAGCGTTGCCAAGCCTTGTTTTTAAAAAATACTCTTCTAGTAAATGTTCTATAGTTATTTATTTTATTGGTAAACGGTAATAGTGGCCTAAAGGTAGTAGAAACTTTGACAACTCCTCTACGGGTTTCTATTTCACTATATTTTTTAGTTTGTTGCAAAACCCCTTCTTTATCAGCATATCCTAGCACTTGCATAGAAATAAAAAATCCTTCTTTAGGGATATAAATTTTATCCTTCAGAATATCTAATTCAAAATTAGTTTTATCTTCATTGGTAATCCTAAAGATAATATCATCATATGCTAACCTTTTGCCCGGAGATCCATTATTATTACTATAAAATTGAATTTTAAATAAGGTAGAGAAATACTGGGGCCTCGTTGTATTCTTATTAGAAGATTCTGTTTTAATAGGCAGGTAGATAGAAGCAATCTTGGTAGGTTTTGCAGAGTTTTTTGGAAAAAAAACAGCAATCTCAGATTCTACAGTAGGTAACCAACAACTAAAATAATCATTATGTACTTCTGAATTTATTTTTTTTGTTTTGAATTTCCTTTTTTTCTCTGCAGTAACCAGTACCTCTTTTAATTCATCGACCTCCTGTTCTAAGAATATTTTTGATGGTAATGAATTGGTTGCTAATTTTCGTTCTTTGTACCCTACAGAAGAAATGTAAAGGGAATCTATATCTGGATACCACTTTTTGGAGAATCTAAACATACCATCTGCATCTGCAAATGTACCATTTCCATTACCAAACGAAATCGTTGCATATGAAATAGAGGTGTTTTGCACCGAATCAATAATAGAATAGGTCTGAGAATAGGTAAGTTGTGCTAAAAAAAGCAGTAATAAGGGGAACAGCTTTTTCATGGGGTCAATGGGGATTTTAGGACTAAAATAACAAAATATATTAATTATAGTACGATTATCATGCCAAAGACCAATAAAAAAAATAGAATTTACTTATGGAAAATGAATAGTTAAATAATTGAAATGCAATAATTTATATTGGGGAAAAGAAAAATTATTGCATTTACCATAGCAACTATATTACACAAGCGATGTGCAATAAAAGTTTTATTTTGTATAGTTTATTATGAAAAATCTTCGGTAAGATAATACATAAGTTTGCCTTTGTCGGTAAAACTTTTAATGGTAAGGATTTCTCCGCTAATTTTATCATAGATTACTTCGACAAATAATAAGTCTACATAAAAGATACTATAATAAAAATCACGGTTTCTATCATTTATGGAAAATAAGTGCATTCCACGGTTCCAAATGTCTTTGTATTTTAGGTCTAGGTGACGAGAATTGAATTCTTTCTCAAGAGTAATTTTTTGCATAAGTTATCATTTTAATTAAGGGCAATGTAAAAATACGGAAAAACCGTAACATATGCAAGTTATTTTTATAAAAACCAGTGTGTTATGATACTATGTTTACTTTTTAATAGTTTATTTTTTGGTTTGAGGTTAACAATAAATGTGCTTGAATCTAGCTAATTTGCCAATATTAAATAAAATAATGGGGAAATTTACTATTACCTTCAATATAAGTTAATAAGGGTTTTTGAGTCTAACTCGTGACCTCCAGAATGCGTTCTAAAATCTATTCTGGGAAGTAGTTCTTGAAGACGTTTTTTTTCTTCTATGATTTCCTCAATTTTAAAATAAGGATCTTTTTCGCCCAAAATGTGTGTGATTTTTGTTGTTTCGGTCAAAAATGAAAGGTTTTCTTTGGTCAATTCTTTTGGAAACCCACCAGAAATCATAACCAACGCTTTGCATTGTACTTTACGGGTAGCAATCCATCTGGCGGCTATACTAACTCCTTGAGAGTATCCTAGAACCACTAAATGTGTATCCTCTGAAATATTTTCTGAGGCTACAATCGAATCGATGTATCGCAAAACATTATCGGTTTCTATAGATGTATTTTCTCGGGTTAACCAACTAGACCCAACTCTACGATAATCTTCTCCTTTATAATATTTAGACGGTGCCTGAGGAGCAATAATATAATTTTCTGTTTTATCTAAATTTTCGAAAGACCTTATAAAATAACGACTTAGATATCCGATTCCATGAAAAACCAACCAAACATTCTTAGTACGAGAAGTAAGATTATTAAGTGTCGTGTATGTATTTGTTGTGCTATAAGATATTTCCTTTTCTGTCGTACTCATATTATATCGATATAAAACACTTGATTACTTAAGTGTTCTACAAATTTACAGGAACTTCTAATACCAATTCTACATAGAATTGGTATTAAAAGTTCATTATTAATTGGGTGCAAGATATCCTGTTTTTCTTTTTTAAGAAATAGAAAGCACAGGTTTTATTGATCAAGAAAGCTTATTTTTTCAAACTTTAGATAATAACAAATCAATGGTACTAGAATTATTAGTTTGCATTGTATATTTTTGTTTTAAATTTTCTGCAAATGAATCTGACCAAAGATGAAATATTAGAGGGGTGTGCCAAAATATGCAAAAACACATTAATGGAAACACTGGATATCACATTTTGTGATGTTGGCAAAGATTTTTTAACGGCAAAAATGCCGGTTACATCAAAAGTATACCAACCAGATGGTGTTTTGCATGGAGGGGCAATGGTTGCACTTGCAGAGAGTGTAGGAAGTGCGGCATCTTTTATATTTCTGGATGCCAAAGATTTTTATATAAGAGGTATAGAGATTGCTGCAAATCATGTTAAGAGTGTAAGAGAAGGGTATGTTTTTGCAAGAGCAGAGATTGTTCACAAAGGTAGAACAACACAATTATGGGATATAAAAATAAGAGATGAGGAAGATAATTTAATTTCGGTAGTTAAATTAACTACCATAGCGCTTCCAAAAACAAAATAGCATGAGCATAACACATTTTTATGCTAGTATCCAAAAGCAGTTAGAAAAACAATTACCTTTTGTTGCGTATAGAAAAGCTGGAGAAAATAGTATTCAAACTTTTCTTCAGAAAAATGATACTTTATTTAAAACCCAGGATTATGCTGATACTGGATTTGTATTTGCTCCGTTTGATAGCCAGGATAAGGCAATTATAATTCCTTCAGAGCATAGCACGTATGCTACAGCTATTGTTGAACTAAACAATACGACCCAAACGATAAAAGATCGAAAAGTTTTTGAGCATTTCTCAAATTCGAATTATAAAAGCGATACAGTTCAATCTATTCATCATAATTTGGTAACCAAAGGAATTGAAGCTATTTCTGCAAATCATTTTAAGAAAGTGGTATTGTCTCGTTGCGAAGCGATTAAAAGGCCTGTTGTAGATCCTATAGAGTTATTTAAACGTTTGTTGCACAATTATAATAATGCATTTGTATACGTATGGTACCATCCAAAAGTAGGTACTTGGTTGGGAGCAACACCAGAAACTTTAATTAAGATAGAGGATAATAACTTTTTTACGATGGCCCTGGCTGGGACACAAGCTTATGTAGATACATTGAATGTAGATTGGGGTAAAAAGGAATTAGAAGAACAGAAAATGGTCACTTCTTTTGTAGTAAGTCAATTGTCTTCTATTGTTCAAGAAGTACAATGTTCTGATACTTATACTCATAAAGCTGGGACATTGTTACATCTTCGCACAGATATAAAAGGAGCCTTAAAAATTAAAAATTCTAGCATAAAAGATATTATTGAGGTATTGCACCCTACACCTGCTGTTTGTGGACTTCCTAAAAGTGAAGCTAAATCTTTTATTTTAGCAAACGAAGGATATGCCCGTAAGTACTATACAGGATTTTTGGGTGAGCTCAATATTATTAGAGATGATAAGAAGGAAACTAATATTTTTGTCAATCTTCGTTGTATGGAGCTTGCTCAGGATAGGGTAAAGCTTTATGTTGGAGGAGGAATAACCAAAGATTCTGACCCAGAAAAAGAATGGGAAGAAACGGTAAAGAAAACAGAGACAATGAAAAAAGTGCTACTCTAATAGGAAAACAATAAAACCAAAAACTTATGGTAAGTAAGCAAGATATTATATTTTAGCACCCCTAATGAAGAAACGTTTATATTCTAAAATTCCGGTAGCACAATCGATTGTAACGTTGTGCGAAGCAAAAGGAATTAATCATGTTGTTATTTCTCCGGGATCTCGTAATGCTCCTTTAATAATTGGTTTTACAGAGTACCCAGATATGCATTGTTATAGTATTGTTGATGAGCGATGTGCTGGGTTTTTTGCGTTGGGAATTGCCCAACAAATCCAACAACCTGTTGCTCTGGTATGTACCTCGGGGAGTGCATTGTTAAACTATTATCCAGCAATTTCAGAAGCATTTTATAGTGATATACCTTTGGTTGTATTGAGTGCAGACCGACCTATCGAAAGAATTGATATTGGCGATGGGCAAACGATTCGCCAAAAAAATGTATTTAGGAATCATATTTTATATTCTGCAAATTTATATTCTGAAATTGTACCACAATCAGAAATAAGTGATCATAAAGTCCTTCAGAAACAACACGAAGCACAAAAACATAATGAGCGAGAAATAAATATTGCACTTAATAGGGCAATAGAGCAAATGGGGCCTGTTCATATTAATGTTCCTTTTTATGAACCGTTATATGATAAAATAGAAGCCCCTACCGTTGCTCCCATAAATATTCCGTTAGAAAAACCGTATTATCAATTCTCTGAAGAGTTAGAAACTGAGATGATTCATAAATGGAATCATGCGAAACGAAAAATGATTCTTATAGGGGTTAATTCGCCAGATACTATCGATCAAAAATGGATAACACATTTTGCTAATGACCCTTCTGTTTTGGTACTTACAGAAACGACTTCAAATTTACATCACCAATCACATATAAATTGTATAGACCAATTAATATCTACGTTAGATGATAAAGAATTCGAAGTTTTACGTCCCGATATATTACTAACCATAGGAGGAATGGTAGTTTCTAAGCGAATAAAAGCGTTTTTGAGACAATATCAACCCAAATCTCACTGGCATATTGATTCTAAAAAGGCTTTAGATACGTATTTCTGTCTTACAGAGCATATTAAATTATTACCCAATACTTTCTTTAGTAGGTTTGCTCCAAAAATTGATGGAGTCAATAGTAATTATAAACCCTATTGGATTTCGGTTAGAGACGCTAGAAGAGAAAAACATAAAAGATATTTAGAACAAATAGATTTTACAGATCTCAAAGCTTACGAAGCAATTTTTAAGGAGCTTCCTGATCACAAAATGCTTCAGCTTAGTAATAGTTCTACAGTACGATATGCACAATTGTTTAGCCTTAACCCTACATTCAAAGTGTTTTGTAATCGAGGTACCAGCGGTATTGACGGAAGTACATCTACTGCTATAGGAGCTGCTTTAATCTCTAAAGTACCTACAATTTTGTTGACTGGTGATCTAAGTTTTTTTTATGATAGTAATGCCTTGTGGAACAGTTATATACCCGCTAATTTTAAGGTTATATTGATTAATAATGAAGGAGGAGGGATATTTAGAATCTTGCCTGGTAAAGAAGAAAGTAGTAACTTTAATACATATTTTGAAACAACACACAATCTTACCGCAATTCATTTATGTGAAATGTTTGGTTTTGATTACAGTGCCGCTTCTGATTTGGAAGCAGTAACTGAAGGAGTCAAAAGGATATGTCAAAATGATAATAAACCCCAGTTACTAGAAATTTTCACACCAAGAAAAGAAAATGATAGTACGTTAATCGATTATTTTAAGCATTTTAACTAAAAAATGTAATTTAATATACTTTTAAGATTAATTATTCATTTATGATTCATCTATATTTGATTTATAATAATATTAACTAAAAACCTAAACATTAACATCCTATGAGTAAAAGAGACGAATTAATAGTTAAGTACGCTGCTGATATTAAAGATAAAATTGGTCAGTCACCGGATATGGATCTTTTGACAAAAGTTACTATCGGTTGCGGACCTTCAATTTATAATGCAGATGCTGCAACTGTATCTGGTAGTGACCAAAGTGAATTGGACACAGTAAAGAAAAACTTTTTGATTAAAAAATTAGGTCTTTCTGATGGGCCAAAACTAGACGATGCGATTGCTTCTGTAATCGATCAATACGGAAAATCAAATAGAAATAAGTATAGAGCAGTTGTATATTATCTTTTAACAAAGCATTTTGGAAAAGAAGCAATTTATAACTAATAAGACTTTTTTATAGTATCAAAAAGGTGTACAATTTTGTACACCTTTTTTGTTTTGTATAGTTTCTGAAATTAGCTATTATATCTTATGGGAAGTTGAGTTTCATATTAACTTATTGTTTTTTAGTTTGTTATTGTCGGTTCGTGAAATATGATGAAATATTTTTTTTACAAGTAATTTTATAAATTCGGAAAAGGTTAAATAATACAAAGCGCTAGGATTATTTAAAATGGCAAAGCCTTATGGCCAAAAACAATAAGGATATTAACCAATAAAAGATAATTAAAATGTCTGATACACTTACACAAGAAAAAATAACAGTAGGAGGATATACTGCTTATGGACCTTTAACTCCAGAAGCTAAAAAGATTTTTTATGAAGTATTTCCTGATGGAGTGCACGGAAATGCTGTTTACACTCCTTTTCAGGTTGCTAACCAGGTTGTTGCAGGAGTTAATTACAAATATAAGTGCAATGTTCAACCTAAAAACCCATCAATTCCTATTGTTTGGGAGTCGGTTGTGGTTATTTATCAACCACTAAAGGGAGAACCTGTTTTAAAGAGTATTAATCCTATTTAAAAATAAAAACTCTTAAATCCTAAAGGACCATCCAAAGTAATTTGGATGGTTTTTTGATTTAGAATAGTATTTAAAAGATTTAAAATTTTATTTATATAGAATAAAGATTTGTATGCTTCTTTTATATTGTCTTAAAAAATTATCTTTGCAAAAAAAATCAAGTAATGCTTAAACTAGGGGAATACAACGTTTTAGAAATAGTAAGAGAAAGAGATCAGGGAGTTTACCTTTGTGATGATGACGGAAACGAGGTTTTATTACCCAATAAGTATGTTCCAGAACATTTTCATATTCGTGATAAGCTAAAAGTATTTTTATACCTGGATAGCGAAGAACGAATTGTTGCAACCAACCTAGAGCCTTATGCTACAGTAAACACTTTTGGGTATTTAAAATGCACCAGTGTTTCTGATGTTGGAGCTTTTTTGGACTGGGGGTTAGAAAAAAACCTTTTTGTACCATTTAAAGAGCAGGCTTCAAAAATGCGTGTAGGGAGTTGGTATCTTGTTTATGTATATATAGATGAAAAAACTGATAGACTGGTAGCTTCTAGTAAAACAAACGCGTTTTTAGATAATTCATTAGTATTATTATCCTCTTATGATCAAGTAGATTTGATTGCGTCTCATCCATCACCACAGGGTTGGAATATGATTGTTAATCAAAAGTATCTTGGATTGATATATAGTGATGAGATTTTTCAAAAAATTACTGTAGGAGATGAGCTAAAAGGATATATAAAGAAAGTTCGACCAGATGGCAAAATTGATCTTACACTACAACGACATGGGTATAGAGGTATAGAACCCAATGCACAGCAAATATTAGAAGAACTAAAAGCAAATGGAGGTTTTATGGATTTGAATGATAAATCTGATCCAGAGGATATTAAAGAAGCTTTTCAATTAAGTAAAAAAAGCTTTAAAAAAGCCATAGGTACACTTTATAAAGAGCGAAAGATTGTTATTGAAAAAGACGGAATACGATTGGTAGAGTAACAAAATTATTAAGATAAAACCTACATTATATACTCAAAGACCTGTAAAACTTTATATTTTACAGGTCTTTGAGCATAATATTATTCTAATACTTTTCCTAAAAACACATTGTATTTTGAGTGAATAGGATTTTCTGTAGTTCTTCTAAAAGAAACAATCTGACCCGTATGGTACATAGCGTCTGCAATAGGGCCGTTGATTGCGTTCCAGAACGGAAACTCACGTTTCTCAGATTCTTTAGTGTTCTGGATAATAATTTTAAATTTTTCAATCTCCTTTTCTGTTTTCCCTAAGCAAAGTTCACTTGCTTTTTTGATATTTTGTAATGTTTTTTCTCTTAAGTCATTAAATGTAAGAGGAGACAAATCATTTTGGGTAAGCCTGATACAAGTCTTACCTTGTGGAGAATTAACAATTAGAATAGAGAGCCAATACATATGTTCGATAGTGGTATAGGCGCTCATAGCTTCTTTAGAAGGTTTATAATGTAAATCTTTTTCAGATAAACCTTCTGTTGCCCAGTAATATCTGTTTCCTAAGCCATCAAGAAATCTTGAGACTATATTGCCTGATGAAAAATTTTCTGGATAATCGGGTATTTGTTTATAAGACATGTATTGATGTTTGATATATGATTGATATATCAAATGTAAAATATTAGTTGCATATGGTGCAGAATTACACTAGGGGATCGTAATTATTTTTATTCATTCTAAAATACATAGCATTTTCTATCCCACTGCAATAATCGTATTTCCAAAATACCATTTTCAGTTTTTCTATGACACGCAATGATGACTTATTTTGTGCAGAAACCCGGGCTATGATTTCATTTAACTGTAACGTTTCAAAACCATATTGTATAGAAGCCTTTGCAGATTCAGTTGCATACCCTTTGTTCCATTCTTTTCTAAAAATCCTAAAACCAACATCTATTAAATTTTCTTCATTAAACTTAAGTCCGCACCAACCTATAAACCGATCAGTATCTTTTTTGATAACAGCCCATCGACCATATCCATTTTCTTTATAATCAACATAGTTTTTCAAAAATGTTCTAGCGCTATTCACAGAGTCAAAGGCTCTATCACCTGTGTACTTTAAAACGTCTGGGTCCAGATTAAGATCATATAAGTTTTGCGCATCATCCAATGAGAAGTTTCTTAATATTAATCTTTCAGTTTCAATGATGTGTTTCATTTTAATATAGAATGGGGTGGGATATAGAAATTTAACTACCAAATTCTTCATCTTGGCCATTTTGCCTACCATTAGAACGTCGTCTTTTCTTTTTTTGATTAAATCGATATGTAAAGGATAGGTTAAAACTACGCTCTCTCCATTGAAACTCTACATCAGAGATAAAACGATCATCGAACGATGTGATTTTTCGCTTTCTGGAGTTTAGCAAGTCATTAACAGCAAATGTCAAAGATGCTTTTTCTTTAAATAGTTCTTTGCTAAAAGCCAGGTTAATACTACCGATTCCATTTCTTTCTGTTATAGCATTTTTACTTGGCCCCCTGTAAAAAAAACTGGTTTGCCATTCTATCTTTTTTGGTAATGTTATTTTATTACTTAAACGAGCAAACCAACTAAAGTTATCAGCATCCAGAACTTCGTTATTATGGTTTCCTTTGATACTCTCCTGAAAAATGTTGATGTTTCCATTTACTCTCCATTTCTTGTTGGGGTTATAAGTAACGGTTGTTTCAAATCCGTAGCGATCAGAACTTGTTAGATTGATAGGAGTTCTTTTTATAATAGATACTTGGGTACCTGGATTATTTTCATCACTACCAATGGTTGTTGTTATCCCAGTGTTTTCTGCAATAAAAGTGAAATTTTGTGTAGATCGAGTATAAAATACAGAAGTATTTAGTGTTAGCTTACCCATTTTATTTAAATACCCCAGATCCAATGCATTGGCATAACTGGGATTTAAATCAGGGTTTCCCTGAAACAAGTTTGTTGGACTTGATCTAGATGGAAAAGGGTTTATAAATCTGGATCGCGGTCTTCGTATTCTTCTATTGTACCCTAATTGAATACTTTGATTTTCTGTAAATTCGTATCCCAGATTGATAGTCGGAAAACCATTTATATAGGATTTTTTACTAAAATCCAGACTAGTTTGTTGATCAATAGTAATGCGAGTTTCTTCTAAACGTAGGCCTAGTAAGTAAGAAAATTTACCACATTTGCTTCCAAATTGTGTATAAACAGCATTGATATGTTCTTTGTAAATAAGGTTATTTGATAAATCTGTATCTGTGGTTATATTTTGTTCCTCTTCATATTGTACCAAATAGTTTGTTTTTAGGGTGTTAAAATTGCCACGATATCCCAGTTCGAATTGACTGTTTTTCCCTAATGGAAGTACATAATCTGTTTGCAGCAAAATACGATCCTGACTTTCTAATGTATTTACGAGTTCTATAGTATTAATATTTTCCTGTGTGATTCTTGAGTCTTCTTCTTCTTCACTATTCTCTTTTTGAAAATCTACAGTAAGTTTATGTCCACTTTTTTCAAAGTTTTTGGTATAATTAAGCGAATATTGTTTGGTAATATCATCTTCTATTTCGGGATCAAATCGTTTATTTTCGCTCAATAAAGTACCCCCTAGACTACTGTATTCTGATATTAGGTTGGTTGTATTTCTTTTATTATCACTTGATCTGTATAAAAATGAAGTAGTGATAGATGACGATTCATTGATATACCATTCTAACCCCACGTTAGTGTTGTAACCTTTTCGAATTCTGTCAAAGTTTCTTTCTTCTCGCAAAAAAGTATTAGGCAAACCACTAAAAATATATTGTGTTTCATTAATGATATATCCAGGTATTTCTGAATAATTGTAACCAGAGGTAGTAAAAAAATTAAAATCTCCTGTCCTGTAATTAAGATTACCAGAGATACCGGCAGTATATGGATAGCCGCTATTGAGGGTAATAGCACCATTAAGTCCTTGTAATTTACTTCTTCGTAAAATGATATTTAAAATTCCAGCTGTTCCTTCGGCATCATATCTTGCAGAAGGAGAGGTGATGACCTCTACACGCTCTATGGATTCTGCAGGTAACTGTCGTAACGCATCTGTGCTACTTATTCCTACTAAACCAGAGGGTTTTCCGTTAATTAGTATTCTAACATTATCATTTCCTCGTAAAGCAACATTGCCTTCTACATCTACAGAGACAGAAGGAACATTATCTAGTACATCGCTTACGGTTCCTCCTCGTACGGTAAGGTCTTTACCAACATTATAAATCTTTTTATCGAGCTTGATATCGACCGTTGTTTTTTCTGCTATGATAATGGTTTCTTCCAGAGATTCTGTATCTGTTTGAAGATAGATGGTTCCAAAAGATTTATTTTGTAGTATTTTTTGTCTTACTAGCTTTTTGGTTTTAAAAGAAATAAACTCAAAACTAATATCATAAACCCCTCTTGAAAGCGTAATTTTAAAATCGCCTTTTTCATTGGTAATGCCTCCTGTTACAACTTTACTTGTTTTCGAACTTAGAATGCTAATCGTAGCATATTCTAAAGGTTCCTGAGATTCGTTATCGACTATTTTTCCTGAAATGGTGAATTCTTGATTTTGAGCCCACGTAGTATTTAAAATAAAAAGGAATAATAGTAGTGTTATTTTATTCATGTGAAAAGAAATATAGTGTCCAAAAGTAAGACTCTCTTATTTCTAAAAGGTTTAAAGTGATGTTAAATATATTTTCAGGATTTAAATATCAAATGACAAATATTTGTTGGTATAGTAAACTATCAAAGTTTTTTGCAACTATGTTGCATTAATGAATTATTTTATTATATTTGCAACTGTATTGCATTAACAGATATGCTTTTATATAGCACAAAAAATAAGTAACTCAATTAAAACTTAATTTAAGATGGTAACAAAGGAACAGGTAATTGAAGCTCAAAATAAATGGGGCGAAGGTGTGGTTAAGATAGGATCTTTGAAGGAAGATAGATCTAACTGTGAAGTTTTTACCAATGAATTTCTTGATACGTTGTATGCTTTTGAAGCAGGTAAGGTGTTGTTTAAACCAACCAAATGCGAGATAGAGCAATTTAGACCAACCAAAGCAAAAGCATTATCCTATTTTATAGCAGGAGATCATAGAGAATGTAATGAGGATCATGGTTTTGCGATTGCACCATGGACTAAAGTAAGATTCGAAAACTCAGAGATTGTTTTGGAAGAAAATCGTGCAATTGCAATGGGGAATTATTTTTTCACCGGTTTAGATGGTATTGAGGTAAAGGTAGAATATACTTTTGGTTATAGAAAAGCTGGTGATGCATTAAAAATTGATTTGCATCATTCTTCATTTCCTTTTAAGGCACAAGAAGTTACTGCCTAAAATAAATGAAGAAAATCTTATATTTTATTTGTCCAACAGATTACCTAGAACCTATTATTAACAATACATTTAAACAAGAGAATTATTATTATAGTTCGTTAGGTAATTCTACATCATTTGACAATAATTTATTAGAACAAACAAAAAATATAATTAAAACGAAAAAAATTAATGAAATTTCTTTTGTGCTTTCTAACGACAACCGTATCGTTTTGGATGCTTTAGAAGATCAATGCTATGCTGAAATACTTTGCTTAAAAAGTCTTCATGATCAAATCTTAGAACAAAAGAAACATTCGAAAATTTCATGGCAAACATGGAATGATCAATATTTAATTCTTTCGGCTTTTTTAAATAGTAAAATAAAAGAACTAAAACTTGGATTGGCAGATTTATTATCGGTTGACCAAATTAAAATAAATGGTAGTGTTTATAATAGACAAAAACACGTTTTTAAAGATATATATTCAGATTTGATTATAATGGGATACCCTGGTTTCAATTTTCATCAATAAGTAATTGATATACTGTTTAAAACAGGGGTTTGTGTTTGAACTTAATAAGTTAAGTTTTGATTATTCGTAGCAGCTTAAAAGTGTGGTTACTTAAGCTGCTACTTTTTTTATGATGATTATCTATTACTTTAATAAATCAATTACTTTTTCAGGTGGTCTTCCTATAATAGCTTTACCATTCTTAATAACAATGGGGCGCTCTATCAATTTAGGATTCTCTATCATAGCGGTGATTACTTCTTCATTAGATAGATCTTTACCTTTATAGTTTTCTTTCCATATGGCTTCATTTTTTCTAACCAATGTAATAGGTTCTATTTGTAATAGATCAATGATCTCAGATAATTTTTCTTTAGTAAGAGGTGTGTCCAAATACTTAACTATTTCAAGGTCTTCTTTATGCTCTTCAAGAATTGCAAGACATTGTCTGGATTTGCTACATCTGGGATTGTGATATATCGTAGTCATTTTTTTTTTGATTTTAATCCACATTGTGGAGTTTAATTCTACGAGGCTTGCCTCGAAATGTAAAAACTGTTTTCTGATGGATGCCTCGTGAGCTTACTCAGAGATACTTGACTTAAACATCTTCTGTTTTTTGCCCCATCATCATTAGATATGCTTTTAAGAACTGATCTATGTTTCCGTCCATAACTGCATCTACATTACCTGTTTCTTCGGCGGTACGCACATCTTTTACCAATTTATAAGGGTGCATAACATAATTTCGAATTTGAGACCCCCATTCTATTTTCATTTTAGAAGCTTCAATCTCATCACGTTGTGCTTGTTGTTTTTTAAGTTCTAATTCAAATAATTGAGATTTAAGCATTTGTAATGCTTTTTCTCTATTGTCGTGTTGGGATCTCGAATCAGAGCAAGATATTTGTATTCCCGTAGGGAAGTGGGTAAGCTGGACTTTTGTTTCTACTTTATTCACGTTTTGCCCACCAGCACCACTTGATCTTGATGTGATAATTTCGTAATCAGATGGGTTGATATCTATTTCGATACTATCGTCAGCAAGTGGGTATACGTAGATAGAAGCAAAAGAAGTATGTCTTTTTGCGTTACTATCAAAAGGAGAGATACGTACTAAGCGATGTACTCCATTTTCTCCTTTTAGCCATCCAAATGCATATTCTCCTTCAATTTCGAGAGTTACGGTTTTTATTCCGGCAACATCCCCATCTTGATAATTAAGCTCTTTTACTTTATACCCTTGTTTTTCTGCCCACATCAAGTACATTCTCATGAGCATACTCGCCCAATCACAACTTTCTGTACCACCAGCTCCTGCAGTGATCTGAAGTACAGCACTCATACTGTCTCCTTCATCACTAAGCATGTTTTTGAATTCTAAACCTTCAATTAAAGATTTGGTAGCTTCATAGCGTTCAGAAATTTCGGACTCCTCGGCATCTCCCTCTTTATAAAACTCGTAAAGAACTTCAAGGTCATCAACAGATGTAACTCCTTTGTCATAATCAGAAACCCATTTCTTTTCTGCATTAAGAGTTCGCATTAATTTTTCTGCCTGCTGCGCGTCATCCCAAAAATCAGGGGCGTATGTTTTTTCTTCTTGATTGGTAATTTCTATAAGCTTGGCATCAATGTCAAAGATACCTCCTTAACGCAACCAGGCGCTCCCTAAGATCTTGTAAAGTCTCAGTATTGATCATAATTTATTATTTTTTTGACAAAAATAGGGTTTAACAGTTCAGTAAGAAGTATTTTTTACATTATTTTATAGTTTTAAACAGAATCATTGTTTTTGAAGATATATGAGGGAAATCAATTTCCAATTAATAATGATAAAATGTAATGTGATTCTGTCTATTATAGCATATAAAAAACTTTTAATTTTTACCAGTGATAAATTATTTAAAACCCACGAAACTATTTTTAGCTTGTATATTTTTGCTTATCAGCAACTTTATCACAGCTCAATTTTTAGAAAAACAAAAAAACCTAAAATCATTTACTGGGTTTTTTAATTTTTACTATAGTAATGAACAGGATAAAATCTATTTAGAAGTTGATAAACTGGATACAGAGTTTTTATATGTTCGCTCGTTAAAAACGGGCTTAGGTTCTAATGATATAGGCTTGGATAGAGGTCAGATAGGTGATGGGGTTATTGTAAAGTTTCAAAAAGCAGGTAACAAGTTATTACTTGTCCAACCTAATCAGAAATATAAAGCGATTACCAAGAATATCCCAGAACAAAAGAGTGTAGAAGAAGCTTTTACCAGATCGGTACTATTCGGGTTTTCTATAAAAGAAGAAAAGTCAGGAAAATATATTGTTGATTTCACGCCATTTTTAATGCAAGACGCACATGGGGTTATAGATAAAATAAAAGCTAATAAATCCGGTAGTTACCAGGTGGATCTTGGCAGAAGTAGTATTTATTTGGAAAATACCAAGGGGTTTCCTAAAAATGTAGAGTTTGAAGCTTTGATCACATACAAAGGTACACCTAAAAGCGAACGTATTAAATCGATTGCTCCCAATCCTAAGTATTTAACCGTTATTCAGCATCATTCGTTTGTAGCGTTACCTGATGATGGTTATAAAAAGAGAAGCTTCGATCCAAGATGTGGAGCAATATCAATTTCATATATGGATTATGCTACACCGATTTATGAACCTATTTTAAAACGATATATTACAAGACACAGATTAGAAAAAAAATATCCGAGTCAAAAGGTTAGCGAAGCTAAAGAACCTATTATTTATTATTTGGACCCAGGTACGCCAGAACCTATACGATCTGCGCTAATTGAAGGAGCGCAATGGTGGGATGAAGCTTATGAGGCCATTGGCTTTAAAAATGCATTTCAGGTAAAGATGTTACCAGAAGGAGCAGATCCTATGGATTTGAGGTATAATGTCATACAGTGGGTTCATCGATCAACTAGAGGGTGGAGCTATGGAGCAAGTGTAGTAGATCCTAGAACAGGAGAAATTCTTAAAGGACATGTAAGCCTGGGAAGTTTACGAATACGACAAGATTTTTTAATAGCTCAAGCTATTTTAAATCAGCCTTTTAAAGAAGGAGACGATCAACACGATAAAATGATGACTATGGCATTGGCACGTATTAGACAGTTATCGACACATGAGGTGGGACATACCATTGGTTTTGCTCATAATTTTGCTGCAAGTGCTAAGGATAGAGCGTCGGTAATGGATTACCCACATCCTAAAGTTTTCATAAAAGGAGGTAATATCGATATTTCGGATGCGTATGATACAAAAATAGGCGAATGGGATAAAATTACAGTAGCATACAGTTATTCTGAGTTTGAAGAATCTGTTGATGAAAAGGAAGCGTTGAATCAACTATTGGACCAATCATATCAATCAGGTTTTCGTTTTATTACAGATACAGATGCCAGAGCAGAAGGAGGAGCTCATGAACTTGCTCATTTATGGGATAATGGCAATAGTGCTATAAAAGAGCTGGAAAATGTATTAAAAGTACGCGAGGTTGCCATTCAGAATTTTTCTGAAGAAAATATACGCAGTGGTGAACCGTACTCTGTTCTCGAAGATGTTTTTGTACCGCTTTACTTTTTTCATCGATATCAGACAGAAGCAGCTGTAAAACTTATTGGTGGGTTAAATTATAATTATGCCGTAAAAGGAGATCATCAGACTATTGTTGAAACGATAAGTGTAGAGAAACAAAGAAATGCTTTATCACAAGTTTTAAAAACAATTTCACCTACTGTTTTGGCTATTCCAGAAGAAAAATTGAAATTGTTTCCGCCAAGGGCGTATGAATATAATAGAACCAGAGAATCATTTCATGGAAAAACAGGAGTTGGCTTTGATGCTTTGGGAGCTGTTGCCACCGCTAGTAATATGAGCATTTCTCTTTTATTACATCCAGAGCGAGCCTCTAGATTAGTACAACAAAAAAGTTTAGATCAAAATCAAATAGGATTATCAGAAACTTTAGATCAATTAATTGAGAAAACGTTCAAACTAAAAGTAAAGAATTCTTATCATAGAGAAATTCTTCATGTCGTAAGAAGTACTGTTTTAGAGCATTTAATGATCTTAGCATCTAACAAGCAAGCCTATACTCAGGCAAATGCGATAGCGTATGCAAAAATCAAAAGTATAGAATCAATGCTAAAAGTAGATACCAATGATGATTTGGAAAAGATTTATAATCAATACTATCTTGATAAAATCCAGCGGTATCAAAAAAATCCAGAAAAGCTAATAATTACTGCTTCGCCAAAGATTCCTGATGGTTCTCCAATCGGTAGTTTTAGATGTAATTTTAAACATTAACAAACGCTATAAAGTTATAGCTAAAATTCTTGAATTTCGACAGGTAGTATACTATAAGATCCCTGTCTAAGTTTTACATTTATCCCACAAATAATTAAGAAAATAAAGAATCGTATATATACATGAATTTGGAAAGTCAGTTTAGGGAAAAATTAAAAGAAATAAGTGAGGTTTTGGATCAGGAAACCTCTAAAAACAAAGAAATTGGAGTGTTGTCGGGGACCTCTGGAGTGGCGTTGTTCCAGTTTTATTATTCCAGATTTTTGGATGATGATGTTCATGCTGATAAAGGTGTCGAGACCATCACCAAAATGGTAGATTATATTAATAACGGATTTAATTATCCAACATTTTGTACAGGAATTGCAGGTGCATGTTGGGTATTAGAAATTCTTAGAGAAGAAGATTTTGTAGAGCTCGATGAAGACTTTCTATCACATAGTGTTGATGGACATTTGCTAGAAGCGATGAGAGCAGATATAAAAGATGATAACTTTGATTTTTTACATGGTGCCATGGGATATGGGTTTTATTTTCTGAAACGGTATAAAAATATAACCTCAGAAACATCTAAGAAGAAGTACAAAGCATATTTGGATGAACTAATTCGGGCACTTAAAGAATCTTCAACAAAAGAAGGGGATAAAATTTGGTGGGATTCGGTTTTAAAGAAAGAAGAAGGAGTCATTGGATGTAATCTAAGTCTATCCCACGGAATAGCAAGTAACATTAATTTTTTATCTCGCCTGGCTACATATGATGAGTTTTTTGATGATGTAAAGGACCTTATAGCGTATACTTCAAATTATATATTGGATTATAAAAATAAGGACACCTCTTTAACCTCAACATTTCCCAACTGGATTGTAGCTGGAGAAGTTGTTGATTTTAACTCCAGACTAGCTTGGTGCTATGGTGATTTAGGAATTGGTATCTCTTTGTTGCGTGTTGCCGAAACGTTAAAAGATCAAAAATTATATGAAGAATCAATACGTATACTTCAGAAAACTACGCACCGAAGAGATAAAGAAGAAGCTTCTGTAATAGATGCTGGGTTGTGTCATGGTGCTTATGGGATACTTCAGATCTATAACTATCTATATAAGAAAACAGGAGATTCTTTGTTTAAAGAAGCAGCGGATTTTTGGGCACAAGAAGCCTTGCAAATGGCCACTATAAAAGAAGGATATGCTGGATATGCAGCGTGGCAAGGAGCAAAAGAAGAATGGCTCCCCGAGGTGAGTTTGCTAGAAGGTGTTGCTGGTATTGGATTGACAATACTATCTTATTTAACTCCTTCTATGGCGAAATGGGATGAGTGTTTGTTGATTAGTTAATTATTTCACGATATGAAAACACCCGACTTTATATAGTAAGATAGGGTGTTTTATGGATGTACTCTATAATTTAATAGTTATGCGATTTACGAAATTCTCTCCATAAATCTTATTAGACTTAAAATAGTGAGCCGGGTATTTATCGAAAGAGGTTGTTTCAGTCTTTATGAATAACCTTCTGATTTTTAAATTATTAAAACTGGTTTTTAGCTTTAATAATTTGATCTTCATAATGTAGTACCTGATTGTCAATAAGGTGTTTATATAAAAACTTATCGAAAGATAAGTGGTAATTGATTGTTTTTTCAGAGTATTCATGAATCTAAGGCGGTATTCATGAATTTCTATTATGACTTCTTGTAATTGTCTCTTTTTCAGTGTTATGTTTGTTACGGTCAATGCGCATTGATCAACTTAAACCCGGATTATGCATTAGAACTTCGTTATGAAGGTTTCAAGTGCAATAAAAACTGATGTTTTCTTAATTTCAGCATAGCATCGCTATGGTTATATTAAAAAATATAGCAAAGCGCCAGTTTTTGAAGCAATTGGAAGCTGTAATAGATTTTCTAATTCATAATCCGGGTTAAATAGTACTTAACAATTTAAAAAATTTAAAAATGAAAGAATTAAAATTAGAAGAAATGCGAGTAGTAAATGGAGGAAGTGATGTGCCTTCTGGAACAACTTCAACCGGAGAGTGTTTTGGACCTGGAGGAGCTACCGGAGGCGGTTTGGGGTATCTAAATTATTATGGATATAATCGTTTTTAAACTGAGATTATTACTTAAATAAAAAAACATCCTTCTTTTATAATTTGCAAAAAAAGGATGTTTCTTTATTTCTAATACCATTTATATTTTGAATTTACTGGAAAAGAAAATTAAGATTTTTTTGTTTCAGTGAAGAAGAAAAATCAAGCATAGCAGGGCTACGGTTTATTTTTATTCTAAAACTGAGGTAAAAAAAGAACATTTTATTCCGGTAGATTTAAAGTGTAAATGGTATAAATTTATTTTTATCAAATAATTATAACTATTCAGGATTCAGTATGATCGTTTGTTAAACTTCTATAATCATAAGTTATAATGGTAGTTCTAGACTCATACTTAAGAATTAAGGTACGATTTTGTACATAGTATACAACTCCAATAATAGAGTCAATTCTATTAAGTCTAAAAGTTTCAATTTTTTAAGAGTGAGTGTTTTCTTTTTTGATAAGTTCTTTAATGTAGTAGGATGGTTTGATTTTGACTTGTTTATAAAAGGCTTTAGAAAATGTTTCAGCACTATTATACCCTAATTCATGTGCAATTGCTTTAATTGTATATTTTCTTAATCGCTTATTTTCTTGTAATTCCTTAATTGCGTAATTAACGCGTAACTCATTTATATAGCTAGTAAAATTTTTATTTTTGTATTGATTGATCACATATGATAAATATTTGACATTGGTTTCTAGTACATTAGCTAAAGATTGAGAGCTTAAGCCAGAAGTAAGATAGTCAAGATTTTTTTCAAACTCATTTAATTTTTCTAGTATATCGGTTACATGTTTTTCGGGTATTTGTACGTCGTCATTTTTTATGATTAACTTAGGTTGATCTCCTACTTTTGGTTTTGATATTAATTCTTCAAATCGTAGTCGATATAATTTCCTTTTTCTATATTGATGGTATAGTAGTGCACCACACATTATTAATGATAAAATTAGTAAAAGTATCCCTAAAAGGTATGTTGTGTTGTTTTTGTTTAGTTTTGTTATAAGGTCCTCTTTTTCAGTTAGGAGTAAGGGAATGTCATAATCTTGATTCACCTTTTTTTGTATTGATGCCTTATCGTTTAGGTATTGGTCGAGTACTGTATTTAATTTGTCGAGATACTTATTTTGATTTTCTAAGTCATCTTGTTCTTTATAATAGTTTTTTAAATACTCATATGTCTTAATATGTTTATATTCTGGTGCATAATCCAACGTTTTTAATAAAGAATCGGTTTTTATAAAATACGGAATCGCTTTTTCTCTTTGATTATGCTCGAAATAAGATTTTCCCAGATAATAATACCCATCAATAATAGTAGGGATGTCTTCAAAATCAATGATAGTAGGTAATGCATTGTTTATACTATCAATAGCAGTTTTGTAATTTTGTTTATGGTGTTGATTAATACCTTCACAAAGAATAAAATATGCTCCCATCCTTCTTAGATTATTATCAGTATTTCTAATCGATTTGGTATATCCTTTAGTATTATAAAAAGAGCTAGAGTCAGGTTTTTGCATACTGATATAGGTTTCTGCGATTGCATGTAAAACCCTTAAGTGCCTAAGTTTATAAATATATTCTGTTTGCTTTTCATAAAAAGCTTCACATTTTTTAAAAGTAACTAAAGCTTCTTCTCTTTCATTTAGATGTTCACTTTTTATAATCCCAATCATATTCATATATTGTATTCTATATGATACATCGATAGAGTCAACTTCTTTTATGTAGGTACTACGTGCTTTATTAAGGTATTTTAATGTCTCTTTAATATCTCTTTTGTTATATAAAAAATATTGAGCTTTCTTAAAATATGCCTTTGCAGTAATATTACTTTGTATTTTATTTTTCTCAATTAGTATAATACTATCCAAGTATGCCGTTTTATCCTTTTTTAAATCATAGAGCATATTAAATCCATGAACAATTTTATGAGTGTCTCGCTCGGTTTTGGCTTTATACAGATATGTTTTAGCACTTTGATTTGCTATTATTGAATCTGTACGTTTATGTCTGGAGTAGATATTTTGAAGTTCGCTAAAACTTTTGTTTTGAAAAGAATCGATATAAGTTTGGGCGTTTATAAACGAACAAAAAAGTATGATTTTACAAAAAAAAATTGCCTTTAATATCTTGTGCATAAAATGATTTTAATCCACATAGTGGAGTTTAATTCTGCGAGGCTTGCCTCGAAATGTAAAAACTGTTTTTCCGCTGGATGCCTCGTGAGCTTGCTTCGAGGTAGTTGACTAAAAATGTAGTAGAAAACACTTTTTGTAATGATGGCAAAAATAGTATTTTATAAATAAAGGATGTTCCTATCCAATTACTATTTATTATGCGCTACGATTCTAATTCTATTTTTCTCATAAAAAGAAAAGAAAAGAAAGTTAGTTATTATATATTTTAAGGAGTTTTGATATTCCATTTTTCACTTTCCAGTCAATTTATATACTACAATTCAAAAGTGCACATACACTGTGCATCTAAATTCATGAATAGCACTCGAAATTCATGAATACCCAAAATAGCGACTTGCAATTCCCTCATTTGTAGACTTATGTTTGTTCCTGTCAATGCGCATTGACTGACATAAATAATTTAGTGAAATTTTAAAAATTAAAGTAATGAGAAATTTAGAAGTAAAAGAAATCGAAGAAGTGAATGGTGGGCTAGGTAATTTTGCCGTAGGAGCGATTGCAGGAGGTGCACTTTATTTACTTGGTGGTGCATATGGTGGTAGCATAAGTTTAGGAGGATTCACAGGGGCTGTTGTAGCAGGAGCATATACTAGTGGATTTAGTGCCTTAGCAGGTGGCGGTAGAGTAGCAAATGCGATATTCGGTGCGAATGGTGTTGGTATAGGTAGTGGAGTAGGTTTAGCTGTTAATGGTACTATAAATAATCAGAATAAAAAGCAGCAAGGAAAATCAGGAACAAAATAGTATGAACGTATAAGGTCTGATTCTACTTATAGAATCAGACCTTATTATCTGTGTTTAAAAAAAGAGCGAAAAACAATTTAAAAAATAAAACAATGAGAACATTAAAATTAGAAGAAGTACAGGAAGTAAACGGAGGATTTATTGGCTTGGCATTAGTTGCCCCATTAGGTCCTCTTGGCACCGCGATAGGTATAGCTGCAGGTGTGAGTGTTATAGTAGGATATGCAGGAGCTAATTAAGCAGTGTTAAAAAAACACATAAGATTTTACAATTTAAAATTTAAAATAATGAGAGAATTAAAAAAAGAAGAAGTGTCAAGTGTTAACGGAGGATTTAATATTCCTAATTTGACTTTTCCTCCGCAACCAATTTTTCCGGATAATAGTTGGGTTTGGGAAAGCATACTTGAAAACTATGGCTCTCGTGGACACAAAATTCCTGGATCACAAGGAATGTCATAAAGCATCAATAAAAAATAGTAATAAAAAATTATTTAAAAATTAAAATAATGAAAACATTAAAAAAAGAAGAATTGTCGAGTATAAACGGTGGTATGAGCCTTCCAAAACCACCAAGGAGTGCCTCAGTTATTAGATTATATTCTTCGGGTAGTTATAGCAGTGGTAGTGGGATACATAACGATTTTGTAGAAAGCGGATCGTATGGACAACCTTAAGGTATTCGTGAAAATTATAATTAAAAAGTAAAGTGATAACGTCTGGTTTTGATGATTTTATGCATAAAATCAGACGTTATATGGTTTAATAACAAAAAATTAAATTTTAAGTCATGAGAAATTTAGAAAACAAAGAAACAGCATTGATTAACGGAGGTAGTTGTAATATCAATGGATGTGAACCAAAAGAAGAACCTGAGTTACCGGTAGGTCTTATAAGAATAAAAAAACCATTTTTTCCAATAGTTCCAATACTACCTATAATTCCTGTACTTCCATTACCGGTGAAATAGGCTTAATAAATAGAAATTAAACAATTAAAATTTAGAACAATGAAAACATTAAAAAAAGAGGAATTATCGATTATTAATGGGGGAGTGGGGCTTGCTTTTCCTCCAGTATCACGAGTAGGAATAGTTAAGGGGTTAATTCCGGTACCTCCAGTACGAATAAAAGAACCGTATTATCCAATTGTTCCGGTAAATCCAAGATATTCAAAGCGATAAGCTAGGGATGCAATTAAAATAACCTCATGCATTTTTTGAATCAGGTTGTTTTTAGATAGGTTATTAAGACATCACAATTATCAATGCTCTTATTCAGCTATTTCGTAGCTAATTTAGATTACTTATAGTACTTATAACAAAGTGAAAAATATTGTTTTTTGCCTTGTTATATCAAGAAAATAAAATCTGAAAAGAGAACAAAGAAAAGCTTCTTATAAAAGTATTGGATATCGAATTTTAGAGATTACAGTTAATAGGAGAAACTTGTACTTCTAGTAGTATTGATTGTGGAAAGTCCATCACGTATTGAAATAAATTAAATAAAAACTAAACTATATGAGAACTCTTGAAGTAAAAGAAATCAAAGAAGTACAAGGTGGTGGAATCCCGTCATTACCATCACCTATTATAGAAAATCCATTAAAAGATGCGATACCAGAATGGGGTAGCCTATTAATACCATGAACTGGTTTAAACTTTTTTGATTCATGCGAAAAATGATAATGTTTTGATCAATTGAAATGTTTTTTGCACTTCATAGCAGCGCTACGAAGTAAGAAAAAGATGAAAATTGAGTGAAAAAGAGCATTTTTATAGCGAATTGAAAAAAGTTTAATCCAGTTCCAAAAGTATAAAAGTAAAAAAATTAAAACCATGAGAAATTTAGAAGTAAAAGAGATTGTTTCGGTAATAGGGGGTAGTAGTAATGAAAGGGAAATGCCAGAGCTACCAGAAGGACTAATAAGAGTTGAACCGTTTTTTCCGTTTCCCGCTCCCTTTCCGTTTCCATTTCCTATAATTCTGCCAATAAATCCTATTGTGCCTATACTTCATGGGGTACCGGTATGATAAATTTGGTATAGTTTAATAATCACAAAAATTAAAAAACAATGAAAATAATTAAAAAACAAGAATTATTGATGGTAAATGGGGGTAATGTGTATCCATTACCACGTCGAGTTAGGGATGCTAATGAACTAGGGCTGATTGCATGGCCAACTCCTGTGGTAGGAACATCACCGACACCACCTATACGTGTAAAAGAACCTTATTATCCAATACTTCCTGTAGATCCAAGATATTCATTACGATAAAAATTTGGAATACTGTTTTTAGCGTCTGATGCAAAAATGGTTGAGACTTTTGCATCAGGCTTTTAATCCTACTTTGTCATCTTTAATGAATAGATTTAAAATGTATACATTTTAAGGAAAATGCTATTTACATCCCTCTAAATCTACATTCGAAGTGAGGCTTAAGGCCCCTTCCTTTGAAGGAAGGTTGGGATGGATGTTTTTATGAAAACTCTAAGATGACAAAGTAGGATTAAAATACATAAATACAGCATCACTATAATCGATTATAAATCTAAAATAAAAATATGAGTACTTCTCTATTTAGAAAGGAAGCTATAGAAAATAATACCCAACGGTTATTGGGAGACGTATTGTTGGTACGTCCCATATCTTTTTGGATTTTTACGATCACCGCATTACTTATTGTGATATTGGTAAGTGCCTTTTTGGGCTTTGGTACGTTTGCCCGTAAAGAAATGGTAACTGGGTATTTGATACCAGATAAAGGGGTAATACGCGTACATGCACCTATTAGTGGTACTATCAATCAACGGTATATCGATGAAGGACAATATATCAAAAAAGGAGAAAATCTACTAGAAGTAACCACAGAGCGCGGTACCAAAGATAGCCTAAGCATACAACAACAATTATTATATAGGTTGCTAGACCAAAAAGCAAATTTAGAAGAACGTATAGCCGATGAAAAAGGAGTTTTTGATAGTGAAGAAAGCCGTTTATCAATCGCTTTAGGAAATACCAATGGTGAATATGTACAGTTAGAACAACAATTGCAATCGCAACAACAAGAAGTAGCCTTGCATAAAACACAAGTAAAAAAATATACAAAGCTTAGAGAAAAGGGGTTAGTTTCAGAAGAAGAATTGATTCGTAAGCGCAATACCTATTTCAGTATAAAATCTACATATAATGCTATGCAACGTCAACTGATCAATAAACGAACTGAAATTACTAATACGCAAAAGCAATCTGAGCAATTACCGCTGCGTAAAAATAATCGCTTACAAGAACTACAAAGTCAATATACACAATTAGAAGAGCGCATTATCGAGCTTAAAAACAGCAGTTCTTATGTTGTTAAGGCTCCTATAAGTGGTAGAGTAACGGCATCCCAAATGGTCATTGGGCAGCAAGTTTCTACATCAACAGGTTTATTAACGATCATACCAGAAAACACCGAACTTTTTGCAGAATTATTCTTACCCTCACGAGCCATCGGTTTTGTAGTAAAAGGACAACAGGTATTAGTGCGTTATGATGCTTTTCCATACCAACGCTATGGATTGTATGAAGGCAAAATTGTTCAGATAGCAGAAACGGTAATCCATCCTAATGAAGCAGCAATACCGATCCCCATACAAGAACCTGTCTATCGTATTAAGGTAGCGCTAGATTCACAATCGATTAACGCGTATGGTAAAGAAATGCCGCTACAATCTGGAATGTCTATTGCGGCAGATATTATTTTAGAAAAAAGAACTTTAGGAGAGTGGCTACTTGAACCTATTTATAGCCTAAAAGGAAAATTATAATTCATTATGGAAAACCCTGTACAGTTATTACGATACAGTTTTAAGAAACACTTACCTGTAATTTTACAAACAGAAGTAGCCGAATGTGGATTGGCGTCAATGGCAATGGTAGCTAATTACTATGGTTATAAAGCGGATCTTAATGCGTTAAGGCATAAATATGCCATATCCTCAAAAGGAGCTACCTTACAAGGACTAATTAAACTAGCAGATAATTTACAGTTTAGTTCCAGACCTTTGAGATTAGAGCTAGAAGAGCTTTCGCAACTAAAAACACCCTGTATTTTACATTGGGATCTCAATCACTTTGTGGTACTTAAAGCTGTAAAAGGAAATAAGATCACCATTCATGACCCTGCACTAGGAGTACAAACTCTTAAGTTAGAAGAGGTTTCCAAACATTTTACGGGAGTGGCATTAGAACTAACACCAACTCCTGATTTTAAACCAGAAAAGATAACCAAAAGAGCGAAACTATCGCATTTTTGGTCAAAGATTACGGGACTGAAAAGAGTACTTGTGCAAATTTTGGTGTTGTCCTTATTATTGCAAGTGTTTGCCATTGCGTCTCCTTTTTATATGCAATTAGTCGTCGATGATGTGATTATAAGTAGAGATGTTGATTTATTAATTGTGCTGGCTTTGGGCTTTGGGATCATGCAGTTAATTAATCTATCGGTAACAGCACTACGTGGGGTTGTATTATTATATATGGGTACACAGCTTAATATACAAATGGCAGCCAATTTGTTTCGTCATTTACTCAAACTCCCTATGGATTATTTTCAGAAGCGGCATATAGGAGATATCGTTTCTAGATTTGGATCTCTAGAAGATGTAAAACAATTACTTACCACGGGACTTATAGAAACCATTGTAGATGGTATTATGGCAATAGGGTTATTGGTCATGCTATTTATTTATAATCCGATGTTGGCTTTTATTGTAATTGGTGCAGTAATACTGTATACAGGAATACGATTAGCATTATATCGTCCTTATAGACAACTTAATGAAGAGGCTATTGTAGCCGATGCCAAGCAGAATTCTAATTTTATGGAAACTGTAAGAGGAGTACAGAGCATTAAGTTATTTGGCAACGAAAGCCAGCGACAAACCGTATGGCATAATTATTATGCCGATGCTATGAATACAGGGATTAGGATAGGTAAACTTGATATTGGATATAATTTTATCAATGGGATTTTATTTGGTCTCGAAAATATTATAGTGATTTATCTTGCAGCTTCTTTGGTGATGGATAGTTTAATGACCATCGGAATGTTATATGCATTTATGTCGTACAAAAATCAATTTACAGGTAAAGCATCTGCTTTGGTGAACAAGTTTATAGAGTTTAAAATGTTATCGTTGCATATGGAACGTTTGGGGGATATTATTCTTACCGAACAGGAAAAAGATATTGACAGCCAACAACAATTACCTAATGTAAGTGGAAGACTAGGACTTAGTAATGTATCGTTTAGGTATTCGGATAATGAACCCTACTTATTTAAGAATCTTGATTTTATGATAGAAGAGGGAAGTTCTATTGCAATTGTAGGGGCATCGGGATGTGGTAAAACTACGTTGATGAAAATTATGTTAGGGTTACTAAAGCCGAAAACAGGAACCATCACCATAGATGGTCATGATATTAGAAAAGTAGGATTGCGTACGTATAGAAATTTGATTAGTACGGTTATGCAAGATGATCAATTATTATCGGGTAGTATTGCCGATAACATATGTTTCTTTGATCCAGAAGTTGATCAACAACGTATTGAGGAAGCTGCACAAATGGCCGCGATACATCATGATATAAGTGCTATGCCCATGGGATATCATACCTTGATAGGAGATATGGGTAGTAGTTTATCAGGCGGGCAAAAGCAACGCCTACTATTGGCTAGAGCTTTATGCAGAAACCCGAAAATATTGTTTTTGGACGAGGCAACCTCACATTTGGATGTAGGATTAGAATCTGTGGTAAATGATACTGTGAAAAAGTTGAATATTACCAGAATTATCATTGCACATCGCCCTGATACCATTGCTATGGCAGATCATGTGGTGGTATTGCAAAATGGACAGCTTGTATCGATAAAGGTAGCCAACCCCATAGTAGCAGCATAAAAAAAATCCCATTGCGATTATGTTAATCGCAATGGGATTTTTTTAGAAAATATTTATAATTCTAAATATAATTAAGGGTTTCCATCACGTCCAGTATTACATCCCGTCCAACCACCAAGTGAACCACCGCCACCACCTCGAATAGTATTAGTATTGGTAATTTTACTAATTTCCAATTTTTTTAAGGTTAGTTTTTTTCCTTTGTTAGCTTTTGTTTTCATAATGTTTAAGGTTTTTAAATATTAATAATTATTGATATAATTAAGGGTTTCCATCACGTCCAGTATGACATCCTCCTTTATAATCAAGTGAAGCACCACCACCACCTCGAATAGTATTTGTATTGGTAATTTTACTAATTTCCAATTTTTTTAAGGTTAGTGTTTTTCCTTTGTTAGTTTTTGTTTTCATAACGGTGAATTTTAAATAATTTAATTTTGCTTAAAACTATATAAAAGTTTTTAGAGTTGATTTTAAAATTAAAAAGTAGTACACGAAATATATGAATATCGTGTTGTTTTTTTATTTTTAAAATTTGAAAATCAGTTCTTTATGTGTTTTTTTTTGATCAACTCTTTGATATAGAAAGAAGGCTTGATTTTTACCTGTTTGTAGAAGGCATTCGAAAATGTTTCTGCACTATTGTATCCTAACTCATGCGCAATGGCTTTGATGGTATACTTCCTTAATCGGGCATTTACTTGTAATTCTTTGATCACATAGTTGATACGAAGTTCATTTATATATTGGGTGAAATTTTTGTTTTTATAATGATTAATGACAAACGAAAAATATTTTAGATTGGTTCCTAATTGATTGGTTACCGTTTGAGAACTTAAACCCTGACTAAGATAATTGTGGTTTTTTTCAAAGTCCTCTAGTTTTTCAAGTATATCTAGAATATGTTTTTCAGGGACTGGTGAACCCTCTGTTTTCGGGATCGATTTTATAGGTTTCGTAGGATTAGGGTGTATAGGTGATTTTGATTCTGTCATTAACTTTTCGAATCGCAATCGATAGATTTTCTTTTTTCTGTATTGATGATAAATTAATCCCCCACAAGCTAGTAGCAATAGCAATAAGGCTGCTATCCAATATAAGTAGGTTGAATTATTGGTATTTAGTTTTTTGATTAGCTCTTCTTTTTCTTCTAGTAATAATGGGATATCATAATCTTGGTGTATTTTTTTCTGAATAGATGCTTGATCATTTAAGTATTGTTCTAATACAGCATTTAATTTGTCAAGATATTTATTTTGATTTTCTAACTCGCCTTGATATCTATAGTAATTTTTTAAATATTCATAGGTTTTAACGTGCTTGTATTGTGGGATAGAGTTTAAGGATTCTAGTATAGAATCGGTTTTTATAAAATAAGGGATTGCTTTTTCTTTTTGATTTAATTCGTAATATGATTTTCCTAAATAGTAATAGCTATCAATGATATTAGAGATATCATGAAAATTAATCATAGTAGGAAGTGCTTTAGAAATACTATCGATAGCAGCTTTATATTGAGTTTTAGTGTGTTGGTTAATTCCTTCGCAAAGCACAAAATAATTTCCCATTTGTTGTAAGTTACTATGATCACTATTCTTTGCCTTGTGATATCCAATAGCATTGTAAAAAGAACTAGAGTCAGTTTTTTTTAAGCTGATATATGTCTCTGCGATTACGTGCAAAATACTTAAATGCCTAACCCGGTAAACATATTTATCTTGTTGTCCGTAAAATTGCTCACACGTTTTATATATGGTTAAAGCTTCTTTTTTTTCATTCAAATGTTCACTTTTAATAAGACCAAACAGATATTGTATTCTATAAGACAAATCAGTGGTATCCCTTTCTTTAGAGTTATGATTACGCGCTTTATTCAAAAAACTCAGGGTTTTTTGAATTTCCCTTTTTTCGTACAAAAAGAATTTTGCTTTTTTATAGTAAGTGTATGCAAGTTGATTATCGTTATTAGTTCTTTTTATAATAGGAATTACACTGTCAAGATATTTTATCTTATCACTTTTAATGTCATAGAGTAAATGAAACCCATCAATAATTCTTTGGGTATCTTTTAGTTTTTTTGCTTTATCCAGATACAGTTTTGCGCTTTGTTTAGCCTTAATTGAATCTGTATGCTTATGGTTGTCATACATTTGTTGAAGCTCACTAAAACTTTTATTTAGCGTTGAATCGTTATGAATTTGTGCGTTCAGAAATGAACAAAAGAGTATGGTTTTTATGAAAATAAAAACTCTTAGTGCCTTGTACATATAAATAAAGTGTGTTAAAGTGATTGCTATATATAAACTCTAGTAAATCACAAAAGTAGCATTTTAAACCAGAAAAGGATATTTCGATCGATCTACTATAGTTAATAATTTGTTCTCTAAACTGGGTAATTATTTTTGATCAAGCACAAATGAAAATGAATTCAAAAAAAGAAAAGGCAACTTTTGACATGTAGTCTTTGAGCTACCCATTCGATCTTCACTCTATAAAAGTGATAAAAAATGTGCAGAAAACGATCCTCGTATTTCAGGATGTACAAAATCGTGGCCAGTTGTCATAGTAATTGGGTATAACTTTACATTGTAAAAAAGTTATGGATATCCATTTTGATGGTGAAGTGGTTTAAACTTTTTTATTTTTCTTTTTGTTGAATTTTTTAACGGTTATCACAATAAAAGACAGATAATTGAATCCTTTCGAGCTTTCAGTTGTGGTATCGAACCTATTTAGAAGTGAACGATAACTGTTCATCCAAGCATTTGTGAGTTTTACTGCATATCTTTGATCGTATAGTTTTTGATCAAAATATTCACTTCTATGGCTATTTCCATTTCTTTTGTTGAAACATATATTGGCATTGATTTGCTTTTTATCGCAAGAGTTTCGGAAGTCTTTGGAATCAGACCCTGCATCTGCGTTTAGAAATAGTCCATTTACAGCAATTTTAGCTTGTTCGAGCGTGGCTGTGACCACCTCAAACTGTACCTCTATATTGAATAGGTCGTTATGATTCTCTGCTATGGGTTCCGGCATTGCTAAAGGAAGTCCTTGCCTATATGTCAAGTATAGAGAATTTGTAGTCTTTGTCTTTTTTCTTCCTTGGTATTCAACGTTTTCACCACCTCGTTTAGCAGGAGTATGACTGCCATCAAAATCTACACTAGATAGAGCTAGATCATACTTATGGGCTTCAAGAAATTTTATCCAACAATTCTTTCAGGTTTCAGATAAACACCATTTACGATAACGATAGTAGACCGATTGCCAACATAATACCTTATCGGAAAACAAAGCTTTTACAGATAATAGACGCCAATGAACACCAGCATTAAGTTTATAAAGTATTGCATTAACTATCTTATCCAATGGAACCGTAGGTGCAAATCCACGACTAGGAAGAGGAAGGTGTATGCTACAATTGATTTTTCTATTATATCTTTGTCAAGTATGAAATACATAAAGGGTTATTTTGGTTTGACTTATGTTTCGCAACACAAATCTCTTCAACCCTTGCTTTTAATCCAAAAAAAGCTTAAACCACTTCCAGTACCTGGAGAACAGTATAAATTAAAAGTTATAATAGATGAAAGAGAGTATACTGCCTCTTGTAGAATAACAGAAAAAACAATATTTAATATAGAGGTATCTACAGGACTAAAAACTGATGAATTTGGTACTATAACAGATAACCTTGGTGTAAGTTTTGAAGATAAAAAAAATGAAGACAATTTTTATATCGTTGGTGCAAAATATAATATCATTGGTATTATTTCTGAAAAACCTTTTGTAATAGATTTTGATATCGAAAAGGTTTGTTACCGATGTTAATGGCGATGGATTGAATATATCTAGTAATGGAATTATTTCTGACACCAAAGAGAGTTTAGAAGTAACGATAAAAGTAGCCAATGTAGATGAAAAAATTTTCACCACTTTAAAAGCAGTTTTTCTAAATGAAAACCAAAAGGGTAATCCGTTCTTTCAACCCATTATCCTGACCAACAATATAGAAGGGAAAGATGTTTATGGTGTATTTGCAGGTTTCAGGTTGTTCGAGAAAACGATAATCTTTATACCGGATTAATTCTTCTTGGTAGTTTGAATATGCCTATATACCAAGAACCCACCATATAATATAAAAGAAAGGGTTAATATGGTTCTAAAATTCCATTCAGCTTGCGCTTGTAATCTATTATATAATCTTAAGCTTCCAAATAGTATTAAGGCAATACCTATCATCAAATCCCAATTTTTTCGGGTAGGCTTGTTTTCGTTTTCCATTTTATTAGATGTTGTTTTTAATAATTGGTAGTGCTTCTTCCAGGTCATTTTTTTTCACAAATAGTTGAATATGATGAGGAACTCCACCTCCAAAACCTGCCATCATACCTGATTTCATATCATCTCTTGTAATTGAACCAATTTCATTTTCTTGTAACAAATTTTGTAAAAATTGAACAATTACCAAACTACCGGTGTATACCCTTTCATATTCGCTTTCGTGAAACATATTGCAAATTTATTATGCATTAAAATACCTACTATTCCAAATGGCTGTATTAAAGTTTTTACCCAGTGCTACACCATAGAATAATACAATGGCAGCTACCGATTTAAACATAAAGAAAAATGTTATTATAAAGGTAGTCGTATCACTTTGCTTGCTAAATAAACCTATAGGAACCATAAAAGTAAGTAAAAGGCTAATTAAAAAGGTAAGAAAAAGCAAATTTTCGAAAGATTTGAAAAACCACATGAAGAACTTACGTAACGGGTGAAGATCATCCCCCCATTTATCAACTAAATAAAAATAGTCATTTCCCATAGGAGCAAATAGCAACGGATCATCCATGTTTTCTAGTTTAAACAATTTGGATGGAGCTACAATTTTTAGACGTAGTAATTTGGTAGTATGTTGTTCTTCCAGACTTTTAATAGTTGTAATTACTCTTTTAGGTATTTTTCCTTTAAAGTAAGTGAGATCTAAAAAACGTAATCGATAATCAATACAAATCTTTTTAATCTGATCAATATGATAAATATTGTGAGTTTCTAACAAATCAAAATCAAAGGTGTTTTCTGAGATAGGTATGGATGAGGTTTTTTGATCTCCAACCACATCTTTAAGCGTAGTATTGTAATTTTCGTTAAGAATTTGATATACCTGTTGCCTCCAGTTAGAGTTTTCAATTTTTTTATCTCTTAGTCGACCAAGCTCTTGCTCTATATTTGTTCTCGGAAATAACATATCATGGGATATTAATGTTCTAAATTAATGATTTAAAAGGAAGTAACAAAGTTAGATTTCTCATTAAATTAAAAATTTATGCCTACTATAGTTAGACAACATGATTTTTAAAATATGGTTATTAAAATAGTATGTTTTGATATTTTAATATATTGAAAGTAAGGTTTTTACGTAATTATTTTGAGCTTTATATGTATTGATATTCCTGTTTTTATCTTTACTTTTGTAATGTTAAAAAAAACATAAATTTTTTGTTTTGATTGACATGATATATTACAAACATCAAGAAAGCGTTTGACTTTTTACCCCTGTTAATGGTTGTTTGTATCATTAAATAAATATGATTTACAGTGTTAGTATTGTATATGCAACAGTATTTGTTTAGTGTCCTATTCCTTTTTAAGCTTTTTAAAAGCATATTACCGTAAACACTTACCCTTAAAATGTAAATACATAGTGATCATGGCGTTGTTGTATGCTGTGAACAGATAAAACTGAAAATGTTTTATTGACAAAACTAATTGAAGTTATTAGAAACCGATTTGTCAAATATTAATTATAAACTATATGCTATGAAAAAATTTACAAAGTCTTTATTATTACTTTTTACTTTTGGAATAAGTAGTCTTTTGTATTCCCAATCCCCCAATATTGTTATTATTATTGCTGATGATATGGGGTGGTCACAGGTAAGTTCTAACGAAACCAGTTTAAACAACCCCAGTGATTTTTATGAAACTCCTATAATTGAAACTTTGGCTAGTGAGGGAATAGCTTTTCCAAATGCTTATGTGAATGGAGCGAATTGTGCACCTACAAGAGCAGCAATATTAAGTGGTCAATGGGCTTCCAGACCAGATAATAACGTATTTGCTGTAAATAGCTTGAATAGGGGAAGTAGTTCATCTCTGCTGGTTGGTCCTGATCAAGGATTGTCGAATGGAGAAGACGAAATCCCTGCGAGTGCTATTACCATAGCAGAAACCATTAAAACTGCAGGGTATACCACTGCACATTTTGGAAAGTATCACTCTGGAGGTAGCCAAAACAATGCTCCTACAGATCAAGGGTTTGATTTTAATTATGGCGGAGATTCTGATGGAGCTCCGGGTTCATATTTTGCAGCTAGCAGTGGAGGTAATTGGGAATTTCATCCTAGAATAGGTCCCGAATTAGATGTGTATGCAGACCCATATACCTCTGCAGAATCTATGGCATTAGCGGGAGATAATTCTCTTACAGGAACAGCAAAGCACGTAACCGATGCAATGGGAGATGCTGCCATAGATTTTATGAATGCTAATAATAATTCCCCATTCTTTATGCATTTCAGTAACTATGCAATACATGGTCCATGGGGGCAAGCTAATGCCAGACCAGATTTGTATGCGAAGTACGTAGCAAAAAATAACACTAACCCTAGTCAAATAGGACATGATAATGTAGCGCAAGCAGCAATTTTAGAAGGAATGGATCAGACCATAGGTCGTATTGTTGATTATTTGAAAACAACTCCCGATCCTAGAAATCCAGGTAATATGTTGTCTGCAAATACTTTGGTGTATTTTATTTCTGATAATGGTGGAGCCAATGGACCAGAAGATAATACGCCGCTAAAAGGTATGAAAGGAGAATATACAGAAGGAGGAATTCGCTCTGTTACCTTTGCATGGTCTCAAGGTTTATTAGCCAATATGGGTACTGTAAATAATACTCCAATTGTGGCTTTTGATTTATATCCTACAGTAATTGATATGGCCGGGGGAACGTTACCATCAAATTATCCAATCGATGGAGTAAGCCAATGGTCTATGCTTAATGGTACAAACTCAAATTTAAATAGAGATGCTTTGTATTGGCATTTTCCAGGATATATAGCAAATTCCCAAAGAGACCAAAGGCCGGTTTCTATTATCAGAAAAGGGGATTATAAATTAATTCATTACTATGAAACTGCTTCATACGAACTTTATAATTTAACTACTGATATAAGTGAAACTACAAATTTGCTAGCAGGATCACCAGACAATGCTATTTTAACAATTGCAAATGACATGAGTACAGATCTAAGAACACATCTTATTGATGTATCTGCGCCTTTACCAACATACCGTAGTAATGGAAATACGGTTCCATTACCAGAAATTATTGATATTTCAACGCCAGTTGATCCATCATGTGTAGCTCCTGATACTTATATCGCGTTTTGGAATTTCGATACCGCTAATGCTGCAAACGATGCTTCTAGTAATGGTAATAATCCACTTTCTACGGTGGGGACACTCACTTTTGATACGGTAGATTTTAAAGAAGGCGATCAATCTGCAATTTTTGATGGAGCCACTAAAATACAGTATAGCCAAAACCCAGGTCCATTTTTAATAGCTGCAACTTCACAGCGAAGTATTGGTATGTGGATAAAACCTACATCATTATCCGGTATTCAGAACCTTTTTGAAGAAGGAGGAGGGTCGAATGGTATAGTAATGCGATTGAATGGAACTAATTTGGAATCTCTTGTGAAAAGTTTAAATGTTTCTACCAATCAATTAACAACGGCTTTTCCAAACGATGGAGATTGGCATCATATTGCACTTGTGTATAATGGTAGTATAACAAGTCATGAATTATATATCGATGGCGTTTTGGCTGCCTCAAGTAATGCAGCTCCAGCTAACGTTCCTACTCATACGGGGTCTGGTGGATTAGGAGGAGTGCAAACAAGAGATAGTTTTGGTACCACAGCAGATAGTTTTTATACCGGAAAAATGGACGCTGTAACGGTGTATAGTTTTGCGCTTTCTGCGGCACAAGTATTAACTGCAGCATGTTTAGAAGATCCTAACCCTCCTGGAGAATGTACGTATGCTGTAATCAATTCTGAAGATTTTGAAGCAGGATGGGGAATCTGGACAGGTGGTGGAAGTGATGCTCGAAGAAGTGCAAGTGATGCCGCATATGCAAACTCGGGTACCTATTGCATAAGATTGCGAGATAATACTTCAACTTCTGTCATGACCACTTCTAACCTTGATCTTTCAACTTATGAAGAGTTAACTATTGATTTTTCATATTACTGTAGAAGTATGGATAATGTAAATGAGGATTTTTGGCTACAATTGTCTAGTGATGGAGGGGCAAACTTTACAACAGTAGAAGAGTGGAATCTAAATGATGAATTTGTTAATGATACCAGATATAATGATCAGGTTGTGATAGCAGGGCCTTTTACTACTAATACACAACTTAGATTTAGAGCAGATGCTTCTGGTAACCAGGATTGGGTATATATTGATGATGTAGTTATAAATGGATGTATCCCAAGTCCGGCAGTGAGAGAACAAACAAATGTTGAAAGCTTGGCAGTAGAAAACTCAGCAGATGTATCTTCGAATACTAAAGAGCCAAATGAAATTGTACTCAATAAAACTATTGGATTATCGATATCGCCTAATCCATTTAAAGATGTATTGAATATTACTATGAATAACGATAATTATAGTGAAGCAAAAGTTCAAATATTCAATAACATAGGAAGATTGTTATATTCTAAAACTTTCAAAGCTGAAAGTACACTTACCATATCAAATCTTAATTTGCCTGTTGGTCAATATTTTATGAAAGTTACTGTTGATGGTCAACAGACCGTTAAACAATTACTAAAGAAATAAGTAACGGTTAAATAACCAATATATCCCGATATGAGTGTTTTAATGCTCCTATCGGGATATTTTTATAACTATTGAACCCAAAAAACCAATAGCTACATAGGGTTATTGAAACTTACTATTTAGTTTTATCGTTTCAATATTTTAATTATTTCCTCTTTACCATCTATAGTTACTTTTACAAAATATATTCCTGTTTTTAAGGAATTACCAATAGTAAATGTATGTGTTCCCTGCGCCAATTCTTTTTGTGATACTATTGAAGTAATGTGTTGTCCTATCTGATTATATAATATGATAGAAGCATTAGAAGCTTTACTAACTTTTAGATGTATCTCATTCGTATCGATAATGGGGTTAGGATAAAGTATATATGCCGAAGTGTTCAAAGAAGTTGTTTTTGATGATTGACAGGGCCCAATTGCTGTCCATGCAGAGCCCCAATAGGTACCGGTACCTGGAGCATAGGCCCATGCAGCACCATTACACCAACCAGAGAAAGGAAATGGTTTACATTCATAAAGAGTTCCGTTGTTTTGTACTTGGCTTCCTGCTACATAGCCACCACCTTGTGTATAATGTGCAGCTGTACATCCATTGGGATCTGCAATAGTAACCGTTGCAGTCGCAGAAGCTGTCGAACCTGCATCGTCTGATACTTGTAAAGTAACAGTAAATACGCCAGATGTACTGTAGGAATGATTAGGATTATTTTGAGTACTGGTTGCACCATCTCCAAAATCCCAAGAGTACGATGTAATAGAGCCATCAGGATCGTTAGAACCAGCACTACTAAAGGTAATAGTTTCGTTCATAGCAGCGGTATATGGCCCATTAGCATTTGCTACTGGCAATAAATTACCTGTATTACCTGTTGCAACGGCTGTGGCAAGGGTTTGTTGAAGATTATCTTGCCCTATTTCCCATATAATAACACCTCCGTATCCGTTTGTTTTGGTAAAATTGATTTTATTAGCAACGTTTGCCGGACTATCATAAAAGATAATTTCGTTGGTTGCTTCAGAAAAACAATACGTTCCATTTTCATTGTTTTCTACTACGGTATATCCTGAGTCAATAAGCGCTTCGACTTGTGTAAAAGTTCGATAATCAGTACTGTTAAATGGTTGCCCAGGAGCACTTGCTCCCTTATAACGTACTCCGTAAAAAGCAACACCCAAATTTAGCTTTGATTTACTAATTCCTTGATTGGTCCAGTATCCAAGCCCTTGATTAACAGATGTAGTAATGTCTGTATGATGTTTGGCAGACGGTGACCAGGACCCATTGTAAGAGTAGGTCATTACATTAATATAATGCGCTTGATCTACAGCCTCTACAGGTTGATTAATCCCAAACCATGCACTGGAAGAAACATCTGTAGATAATAAAAGATTGTTAGCATCTGCAGCAATTCGTAAATCTGTCATTAGATCGGTATAAGCATCCATATCTTCCTGAGGTAAGGGGCGTTCGTTATTTTCCCAGTCAATATCAAGACCATCGGCTTTCCAGACTTTACAAATATTAATAGCATTGCTTACAAATTTGGCTCGTGATATATCATTTTTTGCCATAGTTGCAAAGTGCTTAGAACCGTTTTCTGCGATTCCACCAAAAGTTAATATAACTTTTGAACCTGCATCTTTACTTCTTCTATAAACATCCATGTATTTGTTGTACATAGAGATAGAATCCTGATTTTTAGGCCAGGCTAAGCCTCCCTCGGCCGTTGGGAAAACAGAAAAGAAATGTACATGTGTAAATTTACCAAAGTCAAAGTTTTGATGGTATGTTCTATAGTAAGGGGCATATCCTACTATGTACTGTTGGCCAAAACTATAGCCAAAGAACAAAAAAGAAATAAGGATTACGAATAAGTACTTGTTGGTTTTCATAATTAAGAGTTTGTTTTATTTATGATGTGTTAAATTGAATTCGTAGTTGGTTTGAAATTGTTTTTTAATGAGCATCATCCAGAACATGTGCAAACTTAATTATCAGTGTAAAAACTAATGTTTGTAATTGTCTAAAAAAGGTTTGTATTTGTTTTTTTTAATCAGTTCCCGTTGTGGGTTTTTAAACAGTTGTTTTTATAGAATTGATAAGGTGTCTTGAGGCTAATTATGGACAGAATTAGATGTTTTTGAGAATATTTTAAACATTGTTTTTAGAACAGGAATCTACTTTTGTTGGTATCAAATGTGTTACAAGCATTAAATAGCATAAATTAGGAGATAAGTATGAAATTAAACTATTTTAGATTATTAGGGGTAGTCATAGCTACTGTTGCTCTTACAAACTGCAATAGCAAAACAGAAAAGGGGATGAGTAAGACATTTCCCGAGGTTATTAAACGACCTAATATTGTGTTTATTATGAGTGATGATCATGCATATCAGGCAATAAGTGCTTATGGTCATCAACTTAATCATACCCCTAATATTGATAGAATAGCCAAAGAAGGAGCAATTTTTAACAGAGGTTTTGTTACAAATTCGATTTGTGCTCCAAGCAGGGCAGCAATGTTAACCGGTAAGCATAGTCATATTAATGGTAAAGTGGATAATTTTCACGCATTTAATTGGGATCAGGATAATTTTGTGAAGTCACTTCAAAAAGTGGGATATCAAACTGCTTTAGTAGGTAAAATCCACTTGGACGGTAAACCGCAAGGATTTGATTATTCTAATGTACTTCCTGGTCAGGGATACTATTACAATCCGGATTTTATAGAAAACGGAGTAAAAAAAAGAATTCCAGGGTATGTAACTACTATCACAACAGAAATAGCGCTAGACTGGCTTAAAAATAAAAGAGATAAGAAAAAACCTTTTGTAGTACTGTATCATCAAAAAGCTCCGCATCGTTCTTGGATGCCAGAACAAAAGCATATGTCTCTATTTGATGGCACAGTTTTTAATCCTCCTCATAATTTTTTTGATAGATATAAGGGTAGAAACTCTGCTTCAAATCATGAAATGGGTATTTTTAAGGATATGGACGTGGTGTATGATTTAAAAATGCTAGACAAACAAGAGAAATTAAAAACAAAGTATAGAGCAGCGTATCAAAAAATGTATGATAGAATGAATGAAAGGCAAAAACAAGTTTGGGATGCACACTATGATCCAATTATTGAAGATTTTGTGAAGTCTAAATTGACGGGGGAGGATTTGGCTTTATGGAAATTTAATAGATACATGAAGGATTATTTGAGTACAGTTCAATCGGTAGATGACGGTGTTGGAACCCTATTGGATTATTTAGATGAGAATAATTTAAGTCAAAATACTATTGTAGTATATACTTCTGATCAGGGGTTTTATTTGGGAGAACATGGTTGGTTTGATAAAAGGTTTATGTATGAAGAGTCTTTTCGTACTCCTATATTAATGAGATATCCCAAAGAGATTAAAGCAGGAACAGTTATAGATGATTTGGTTCAGAATATTGATTTTGCTCCTACGTTTTTGGACTATGCTGGTGTGACCATACCTTCAGATATTCAAGGTAGATCATTGCGTAAATTGGTAAAAGGAGAAGTGAGTGAATGGCGAGATGCTATTTATTATACCTATTATGAATTTCCGGGAGAACATAATGTACCGAGACATCATGGAGTACGTACAGATAAATACAAATTGATTCATTTCTATTTTGATAGTAACCAATGGGAATTATACGATTTGGAAAAAGATCCTTCAGAAATGCATAATGTTTATGAGGATAATAGCTATAAAGAAATAAGAGAAATGATGCATGAGAAATTGAATGAGATGAGAAAAAAATATGGTGATAGTGATAGTCTTGATAAACAATTTCTTGAAAGTTATATGAATAGACAGAGTTGATTAATAATACAACTAATGGGGACTTTAGAACAATATTAGCGGTAAGAAAATTGCTAACCTAAATATAAAAAAGTTTAACCTTACTTGTTTATTATTTAGTCAACAACTTTTTCTGTTCTATACTTAGATGGTGTTACACCAAATTTCTTTTTAAAACTAGTACTAAAGTATTTTGCATTTTGAAAACCTACTAGTAAAGAGATTTCTGTGATAGGTTTTTTGGTATGAATCAGCATCTGTGCCGCTTTATTTAATCTAATAATTTGTATTAAACCATTAATACTAACATCGGTTATTTTTGACATTTTATTATAGATAAGAGATTTGCTCATACCTAATTCTTTAGAGAACTTAGTAATATTAAAATCCACATCATCGATGTGTTTTTCTATGATTGCTATACATTCTTCATAAAATTTCTGATCAGAGGTATTAATGGTTTCTGGATCTATAGAAATCTTTAATACGTCAGCCATTTTATTAGTAACCCTATTTCTTTTTTGTAAAAGATTGTTGATCCTCGATTTTAAAACATTAAGCGAAAAAGGTTTTTCTAGATAAGCATCTGCACCCGTTTCATACCCTTTAATTTTTTCTTGATTAAGTGTCTTTGCGGTTAATAAAATAATTGGGATGTCGCATGTTTTTAAATTCTCTTTTAATATTTTACATAATTCTATACCATCTATGAATGGCATTGCAACATCGGTGACCACTAGGTCAATTTTTTGATTATGAATGATTTCGATGGCATCCAAACCATTTTCTACGGCAGTAGATGTATAAGTTTTAGAAAGACTTTCTAATAAATAGTCTCTTAAATTATCCTCATCTTCTACAATTAGTATGTTTTTGTTCTTTAGTTTGGGATCAAAAATTATTTCTGTATCAAGAGTTTCTTTTTTTAGAGTATTCGATTTATAGTCCTTGTTTACTTCTAATAAATCACTTTTTTCAAAATGATCATTTCCCAAAAGAAAAGTTACTTCAAAAATACTTCCTTTGTCAGAAGTGTTTTTTACCGTAATATTACCTTTATGGGCATCGACGAATTTTTTAGTGAGTGCCAGACCTATTCCCGAACCTCCCTTATGCGCTTTTGATTGATAAAAACGCTTAAAAATGTTAGGCAAATCTTCTACAGAAATTCCTTGTCCAAAATCTTGAACCTTAATGATAACATGTTCATTTAATTTATTAATCTCTAATATGATTTTTGAATGGGGTATACTATATTTAAAGGCATTTGATAAAAGGTTGTAAAAAATAGTTTCGACCATATATTTATCAAACCATAAAAAGAGAGAATCTATATTGCTGTTAAATTGTAATTTGATATTCTTACTCATCGAATAATCACTAAAACTTCCGGCTAATTCCTTAAGAAAAATAATGATATCTGCATATTCAACCTGAATATTAGGCTCCTTAAATTGTGTTTCCCTAAAATCTATTCCCCTGTTTATCAATCTATTAATTCTGAGCGCGTTTTTTTGAATGAGAGATAAATTATTGTTGATTGTTACGTTTTTTGTTTGCCCAATAATGGCTTCTAAAGGACTTAGGATTAAACTTAACGGAGTTCTAATTTCATGAGATAAATTGGTAAAAAAACGTAATTGTTGTTCATCTAATTCTTTTTGATCTTCTAAGGACTTTTTCTCAAACTCAAAATTTCTTTTTAGTCGTTCTCTATTTAAAATAGCTCTATTAATTAAGTAGGTAATAAAAATTACAAGACAAGCTATAAAAAGTTTAAACCATGTGGTTTGCCACCAAGCAGGTAGCACTTTTATTTTTACATTGGTATATGATTCATCCCACAAACCAGACAAACTTGAAGCTTTAATTTTAAGGTTGTAAGTTCCTGGAGCAAGATTCATAAAGGTTAAAGATTTGTCTTTTGTGATACTCCAATCGTTATTATATCCTTCTAATTTGTATGAAAAGCTTATGTTATCTGTATAATTATAATTAAAAGAAGAAAAATTTAAAGTAATTACTTTTTGGGTATGGTCTAGTGTAATTAATTTTGCTTCTTCAATAGATTTTCCTGCTAGAATTTGATTTTGAACAGATGAAACTCTTTTGTGATTTATCAACAATTTGGTAAATAATGCCTTATTAGTTTTTGTTTTGATTTTGATACTATCGGGGTGAAAAATCAATAATCCTTTTACACCGCCAAAAACCAAACGACCATCATTCAATTTGAGTGATTTTAACGCATTAAATGAGTTGTCTAAAAAACCATCTTTATAAGTGAAGTTTACATACTTTTGAGTTTCTAAATTGAATTTAGAAACTCCCTGACCTGTACCCAACCATATATTTTTTTTGTCATAAGCTAGCAAAGATCTTATCTCATCATTGTTTAAACCTGATTCTGATCCAAAAAGTACATTTTCTTTTGTACGAATATTAATTAGATTCAATCCATTATTAGTAGCTAACCAATATTCATTTTCTTTGTGTTTATATATACTGTTTGTTTTTTTTGGTTGATTTGAGATCTCCTCAAATTTTTTACCTGTATAACTATACAAACCATATAAAGTTCCAAAAAGAGGAGTGGCTTTGGGAGTTGCTTTAAATGATAAAGCCCTAATATTGTTTGAACTAAAATGCATATCAGGTTTTAGAAGAGTACCTTTATTAGCTACATTCAGTTTTAAAACTTTACTGCCGCCGATCCAAAAAGCTCCTTTGTCTTTTTCTATAAAAGTAATTTTAGTATCCAAGTTTAATTCATCATCCAAATACTTTTGTTTTGTTAACCTATTTTCTACTGTGTTGTAGGTGCTTATTCCATTTTTATAAGTACCCAGAATTAATGTATTTGATGATATTTGATTGATGCTCGTTATCGTTTTTATAGTTTTGTCATATATGATTGGTTGTAAAATATTATTTTCAAATCGATACAATCCTTTACCGTCACAACCTACCCAAATTCGATTTCTTGAATCTAAAAACAACGAAGAAATAGGGATGTTAAATTTCTGATTATTTTCTGTACTAATTAATTTATAGGTACTAAAAGGGTTATCAGCATCTAATTGACTAACACCATTTTTTATGGTTCCTAACCATAATGATGAGTTTTTATCGACATAGGCAGTAAAAATAAAATTAGAAGCTAGGGAATAAGTATTATTTAAATCATTGAGGATATACCTAAACTTTTTGGTTATGGTATTATATATATTGATTCCTCCTCCATCTGTAAATAGCCAAAATTCGTTATTCGGCATTACTTTAAAGTCTAAAATAAAATTACTAGTTAAATGATCCCCATTTTTTGTATCTCCTGCGGTATATTTATTAGATAATTGCCCATTTGTAATTGTAAAAGCACCAGAGTGTGTTAATACCCAAAATTCTGAGGTACTAATTGGGACTATTTTGGATATAATAGTTGATTTAGGAAGTAGATCATCACAAAGAAAACTTATCTTTTTTGATGTTATGTTTAAAAGGTAAAAACCTTGACCTTTAATATGAAGAACTATGTTATTTTTATCATACTTAAATAGATTAATGTTATTTTTCGGCAATTTTTTCCATTCTTCTAATTCTTTTAGGTTTACATAATCAACGATTTGTAAGTCTTTATTCAATACATTGATTATGTTATTATTAGAAAGCACCCAAACTTCATTTTTAGGAGTCTCTACCATACCTTTATAATTAAAATCGCCTATAAAATTTATGGATTCAAATTTTTCCGTTTTATAATTGAAAACATCAACATTGTTCGAAGTGCAAATAAGGAGTTTACCATTGTTGGTCTGTAGTATGTCTTTTACATAGTTATGAGTTAAAGAATGGATATCACTGTTATGTCTATAAGTATCCATTTCAATACCATCGTATCGATTTAGCCCATTATCAGTTCCAAACCACATATAACCATAAGAATCTTGATATATTACTCTAATAAAGTTACTGGCTAACCCATCCTCTCTGTTAATGTTATTAAAATGAGCATTTTGACCAATTCCTATATGTGACAAGAAAAAGAGAAAACCAACAATGTAGAAAGACGAGATTTTCATAAACTTTAGACAAATTACATCATAATTCTAAAATCCTTAGAAAGATACTGATCAACAAATATAAAAGTTTATGGAGGAATTTATTTTAATGCTTATTAAAACATAGTATGTATTCGGTTTTGAGTATAAATTGTGATATTAAGTTAAAAAAATAGTAAGACCGAAATAAAAAGAACCCCATTTTATTAAGAGGGCTCTGTTGTATTTTGGGTCATGGATAATTGTAAAATACTGGCTATTACAATAACCAGTGTACATCCAAATAAATTTAACCATAAATAGGGCATCCAATCAAAATACCACCCAAAAACAACAATTACTTGTGTAATTAATGCGGCTATAAATGTAGCATTACTTTTTACAAACTTTATAAAAAATGCGAGTAGAAATATTCCTAGAACATTTCCGTAAAATATGGAACCAATGATGTTTACTAATTGAATGAGGTTGTCAAATAAATTAGCAAAACAGGCTACAAAAATAGCCAGTATCCCCCATATAAGCGTAAATATTTTTGACATCACGACATAATGTCCTTCTGCTTTTTCTTCAGGAACATTCCGCTTATATAGATCGATTGTAGTGGTAGAAGCCAAGGCATTTAATTCTGAAGCCGTAGAAGACATGGCCGCCGATAAAATAACGGCAAGTAATAAACCAATTAATCCACGAGGAAGATTGTTTAATATAAAATGTATAAAAACATAATCTTTATCGTTGGTTTCTATTGTGGGATCGGCCTTTTTAATCAATTCTTTTGCCGCATCCTTGTTTTTTTGATCGCTTTCATTTAGTTTTTGAATGAAACTATTATTTTTTACATTATTTTCTTCTGAGAGATATGCTTTTATAGCATCTTGCTTTTGTTGAAAAATGTCTGATTGATTTTGTTCGAGTACTTTATACTCATCTTTGTATTGTGAGTTTTCTATAGCAATTTTAGTGTTGGGATTAAAATGAAGAGGGGAAGGGTTAAATTGATAAAAAACAAAGACCATAACTCCTACCAAAAGGATAAAAAATTGCATAGGTATTTTTAATAACCCATTAAATAATAATCCTAATTGACTTTCTTTAACAGATCGACCCGATAAGTATCGTTGTACCTGACTTTGATCCGTACCAAAATAGGATAACATTAGAAAAGTACCACCTAATATACCTGTCCAGAAGGTATATCGATTACTTAGGTCAAAGGAAAAATCTAGGATTTCCATTTTTCCGCTAGCACCAGCTATTTCTAAAGCGTTGGAGAAGGTAATGTTGTCTGGTAGATAGTTGACTATTAGAAAAAAAGCAACAAACATTCCCGTAAAAATGATTGCCATCTGATGCTTTTGAGTAATGCTTACCGCTTTTGTTCCTCCCGATACTGTATATATGATTACTAGAATACCTATAACAATATTAAGTATGGTTAAATTCCATCCCAATACAGCCGATAGTATAATTGCCGGAGCAAAAATGGTGATTCCGGCTCCTAGACCTCTTTGAATCAAGAATAAAATTGCAGTTAATGTTCTGGTTTTTAAATCAAATCTGCTTTCAAGATATTCGTATGCAGTATAAACTTTTAATTTGTGATATAGCGGAATAAATACCATACAAATGATCACCATAGCAATAGGAAGGCCAAAATAAAATTGTACAAAGCCCATTCCACTATGAAATGCTTGCCCTGGTGTAGATAAGAAGGTAATAGCACTGGCTTGGGTAGCCATTACAGAAAGACCAATGGTCCACCATTTTGCTTCATTACCACCCTTAATATATTGCTGAACATTTTTACTTCCACGGGTTTTCCAAACACCATATACAACAATAAATAATAAGGTAATGATAAGTACGATCCAATCTATGGTCTGCATAAGTTAATATTGATAGGGTTAGTAATTAGGAATAGATACTTGTCAAAATATAAAAGAGGAGTATATATATCGCATTAACAATAAGTAAAATTGAATAGCGTTTTTTCCAAATAATTTTTTCTTTTACTTCTTCCATTTTTGATTTATTTTCCTAATGATAATAGATTAGCAAAAAGTCGAAAAGCACCAGGTACTCCTGCAGGAAATTCTCTAAAAAAACTAAGTCCAGTATAGATATAATGCCCTTTGCCGTATTTGGCAACCAATAATGCACCTTTTTTTTCAGACTCTCCTTTGTCATTTGATCCAAAAATGGCAGTATACTCTTGAGACCATTCGTTTGGAAAGTAAAGCCCTCTTTCTTGTACCCATCCGTCAAAATCAGCAGCACTAATCTTGTTAGGGGTATTTAGTATAGGGTGTTCTGGAACCAGAAAGTTAATTTTTGCGTTTTCATCGGTTACCCGATCTCTTGATAATTTAAAAGGATAAGGCCCTAAATTATCGGTTACTTTTAATCTTCTGTTGGTATTGTATTGAACAATTAAATTTCCTCCATTCTTTACATATTCTAAGAGGTATTGTTGCTTAAATTTTAATTCTTCTATGGTGTTATAAGCTCTAATCCCAACAACAACAGCGTCGTATGACTGTAGGTTTTGAACCGTTATTGATTCTGGACTAATAGTAGTCACTTTATAACCTATTTGTTGCAAACTTTGGGGAACTACATCACCTGCGCCTTCTATGTATCCAATGTTTTGACCCTTCTTTTTAATATTTAATCGTACCACCTTGGTCTTTGCTGGAAGAATTACCGTTTGATAAGGTATATGATCATAGTTAATATGTACTAATTCTTTAGAATAAGCTTTATTATCAACTTTTACTATAGGAGCAATATATCCTTCACTTTGATTTTCTGGTGAGGTAAGTGTAAAAGATACAGTTTTTTCTTCTCCTTCTTGAGCAAAGTCAATGGCAATTTGATCAGGAGAAACTTTCCATCCATCGGGATGTGAAAGTGTGACATTCCCTTTTATATTTGCTTTTCCTGCTTTCATAGTAACAGGAATTTGCTTAGAAGCACCATTAGCATAAATTATAACCTTATCTTGAATACTAGCAGAGACTATAGGGATTATCTCAAAAGGCATGTATACTTCGCCTTTTACAGGATCATTTGTTTTGTAAACGATATTTTTTTCAAAAGGAACAGTTACACCTTCAATATTTAAGTCGAATAGCGCACTTATTTTAGATTTTGTTTCTGGTGTGCCGATTAAATCTTGTTTTGCAACAGTATACATACCAAGAGTTCCAGGAGTATCTAACCAATAAGGGTTTGTGTATTCAAAATCAGTAGGAATCAGTCCTTCATATTCTAGTTTAGATGAAATATTATTTTCTAAAGCAGTATTTAACGATTTAGAAATACCAATACTTTTTACTGCAATAGATTGTAAATTTATATTGGCAGTACTTCTATTAATAGCTTCTATTTTAATAGTTATCTTGTTTCCTCTTGTAGAGTAGGGAGCAGTTGCAACGGCCTCTAAGTACAAACCGCTTACGGCTGTAATGATTTTTTTAATTTCTTTTGATTTAATAGTTCTCCAATGTGTATCTTCTAATTGCTCAATTAATTGATAAGCTTTTACTAATTGGGAGAGAGATGCAGCAGGATTTTTGAAATTAAAATCCTCTTCTACTTTATTGAGAATAGCTCCAATTTCTGTTCCTCCCTTTACTCGATTCCAGGAGGTGTCAATACCTTCAAAAATATTACCCTTGTTTTTGGGTAATTCACCTTTAATAATTTCAAGATATTCGGTTTGAGTACCTCGCGTACCGGTACTTCCAAAACCTTGAGATTTATGTTGACTACGACTCAGAGACGCAATTTCTGTATTAGACAATCCAGTAGAAGGGTAGAATATTCCCGTTTCTAATGATAGTAATTTTGATTTGTCTGCTTTGGCAAAATTTTCTCTACTTCCGTAGAACCACCATGAAGTATTAAAAAACAAACGTTTTGGTTGCCACGTATTTACTTTATTAAGTTGCTCTGGGTACATGGTATTATTAGCTACGACATCAAAAGCTTCTACGCTAAGCATAGCAGACGAAGTATGATGACCATGTGTTGATCCGGGAGTTCTATGATTAAAACGATTTACAATAATATCTGGTCTAAACTTACGAATTGCCCATACGACGTCACCAAGAACTTTTTTCTTATCCCAGATAGAAAGTGTTTCATCTGGATGTTTTGAATATCCAAAATCATTAGCTCTTGTAAACAATTGTTCTCCACCATCAATTTTTCTGGCAGCAAGTAATTCCTGAGTTCTAATAACACCTAATAATTCTCTTATTTCTGGCCCAATTAAATTTTGACCACCGTCTCCTCTTGTTAACGATAAATAAGCTGTTCTTGCTTTTATCTGATTCGACATATAGGAGATGAGCCTGGTATTTTCATCATCGGGGTGTGCTGCAACATATAATACAGAACCTAAAAAATTAAGCTTCTTGATACTATTATAGATTTCTACAGAAGAAGGTTTTTGGGGTTGTTGCGCTTTAAGAACAAAAGGAAAAATAATATAAATACAAGCTACAAAAAATATTTTTCGCATCATTAGAGAAGTAATTTTATTTGAATTCTTTCAAATATATAAAGATAAAATTCTCGCGATTATGGTTTAAGGATACTTTAACAACTTGTTTTCTGCAGCTCTTTTTTTAAAAAATTGCAACTCTATATTTTATATGTATTTTCTAGAGTTCCTATAAAGCAAGAACATATTTTTGATAGTATAGAATCATTTATTTTCTCTTAGGTGCTCCTTTTTCTACAAATTCTAGTTGATCCACAGCAACATTGGTTGTAAAAATGCCATAATTAACTACTGCTTTTCCTTTTTCTAAGGTATCTATTGTACCTATTGATTTTCCATCAATCATTCGTACACGATCACCTATTTTTAAAACTACTTTGGGTTTTGATTTAAGAATTTTTTCCTCTTTCTTTTTCTCTTCTTTTTTCTTTTGTCTAATGACCGCAACTTTTTCTTTTACTTCGTTTATAACTTGTTTTTCTTTGGATTTTTCTACTTTTCGTTGTTTTGGAGTTATTTTTTTGCGTTTAGAGTTTTCTACTTCTACAATTTTAATAAACTCGGTGATAAGTTCTTTTTTTCTTTTATTGTTAAAGTATTTTTCACTGATGTCATCTATTTTTTGTCCTAAATAGATCATTCGTTGATTACTATCATATAGCTCTTGATAACTTTCTAGTTTAAGTTGTATACGCTCATTTATTTTGTCTAAACGATCTTTTTCTTCAGCGGCTTTTTGCTCTTGGTTTTTTAGTACAGCAGTTGTTTTTTGTAATTTAGATCTTTCCTTTTGCAAATTTGCAATACTCTTATCAAAGCGAATTTTACCTCGCTCAACTTTTTTCTTTGCTTTATTGATTAAACTATAGGGGATACCATTTTTTTGAGCAACTTCGAAAGTGAATGAACTTCCTGCTTCTCCCAAATAGAGCTTAAATAAAGGTTCTAATGTTTTTGCATCAAATAACATGTTTGCATTGCTCATATTTGGTAATTCATTAGCTAACATTTTTAAATTAGCATAGTGAGTGGTTATGATTCCAAAAGATTTTCTTTCATAAAATACTTCTAAAAACGTTTCTGCAAGAGCACCACCAAGTTCGGGATCACTACCTGTACCAAATTCGTCAATTAAAAAAAGTGTTCTATCATTACACTTTCTTAAGAACTTATTCATGTTCTTTAAACGATAGCTGTAAGTACTTAAATGATTTTCTATGGATTGATTATCACCAATGTCTGTTAAAATGGTATCAAAAATACATGCCCTACTATATTCATGAACAGGGATTAGCATACCACTTTGCAACATTATTTGTAATAAACCAATTGTTTTTAGCGTAATACTTTTTCCTCCTGCATTAGGTCCCGAAATAACAATGATTTGGTTATTTTGATCAAGTGAAATGGTTTGAGGAAGTGTTTTTTCACCTTTTCTTTTGTTGGTGAGATAAAGTAACGGGTGATATGCATCTTTAAGATGTAATTCTCGTTCTTTTGTTACTTTAGGTAATACGGCATTAATTTGTTTTGCAAATTTTGATTTGGCAGCTACAATATCAATATGACTTAAGTATTCCTGATACTGTTTTAGTAATTCTATATATGGTCTTAGCTTATTAGTAAGTGCTTTTAGAATTTTTACAACTTCTTCACGCTCCTCATACAATAAATTACTAAGTTCTCTACTAAACTGGATCGTTGCTTCGGGTTCGATATAGACGATACTACCAGTTTTTGAGTTTCCCATAATAGCGCCCTTAACTTTACGTCGATGCATAGCACTTACTGCAAGAACCCTGCGGTTATCAACAACACTTTCTTTTATTTCATCTAAATAACCAAGGCTATTGTATCTTGCAAGATCTTTTCCAAAACTTCCGTTTAATTGTGATTGTACTCTATTGATACTTTTTCTAAGTTGTAACAAGACCGAAGAAGCATTATCTTTTACCTCACCAAATTTATCGATTACTGCTTCTATATGGTTAATAATCTCTTTGGTGTAAATAACCTCAGAAGAAGTTTGATACAAAAAAGGATACGTTTCTTGATTTTTTCTAAAAAAGACTAGTAACTCATTGGTAGTTAGACTTATGGATATTAATCTTTTTAGGTTAGAAGCCTCCAAAAAAGTATTCTCAATATTTAATAATTGAATTTCTTTTGTAATACTATCGAACCCATGATTTGGGATACTGGTATCGTGTAAGTCAGAAGATTTATACTCAAAAACCTCTTGCAATGCAATGTGTAATTGTTCTTTTGTATGAAATGGAGTTATTTGTAATGCTTTTGATTTACCCAAATCGGTATTGCATTGTTCTGCAATATGATCGAGTACAATATCAAACTCTAAATCATCAAGTGTTTTTTTTGAAATGCGAATCATACTTTTTTTTACCCTATTTTTGGGTTATATTCGGTCGGTTTTAACGGTGTAAAAGTACACAAATACAACAATTTTTTTATAGTAATATGAATGTAAATATTGAAACTAGCTGGCATCAACAGTTACAACAAGAGTTTGATAAACCTTATTTTGTGTCCTTGGCTGATTTTGTAAAAGCTGAATATAAAAATTATACCTGTTACCCAAAAGGAAATCATATTTTTGCTGCTTTTGATCATTGTAGCTTTAACGATGTAAAAGTAGTTATTATTGGTCAGGATCCTTATCATGGAGTAGGGCAGGCCAATGGTTTATGTTTTTCGGTAGCAGATACAATTGCGATGCCACCATCTTTAATTAATATTTTTAAAGAAATAGAAACAGATCTGAAGCTTCCATTTCCGTCTAGTGGTAATTTAGAACGATGGGCAAAGCAAGGTGTATTATTACTAAATGCAACCTTAACGGTACGTGCTCATGAAGCCGGTTCTCATCAAAATAAAGGATGGGAAACATTTACAGATACTGTTATACAAACTATTTCTGATAAAAAAGAGAATGTGGTGTTTTTGCTTTGGGGAGGATATGCAAAGAAAAAAGGCGCAAAAATCGACAAAACAAAACATTGTATTTTAACAAGCGGTCACCCCTCTCCATTAAGTGCTAATAGGGGATATTGGTTCGGGAATGAACACTTTAGTAAAACCAATTCGTATTTAACAGATACAAATCAAATGAGCATTAACTGGTAGTTTATGCTGCATTTGGTACTTTAGAAGTTTTTGATTTATCTGAAACCGAATCCATCTTAACTTTTTTTGTCTTTAAGTTCTTTGAGTCGTTGTCAATAGATTTTGTACTTATCTTTAATAAAACAAAGTTGAAAGCGACAAGACCAGCCAATATTATTAAAAAGGTTATCATAAGAGATTGTTAGTTAACTATTAGATGCACTTAATCAAAAAGGGTTGCGTAATACGTTAATAATTAGTTCATGTTTGTTGGGGTAGGCGTTGCAAATGTACAAAATTATTTAGTGCAAACACCTTTAAATAATGTGATTAGAAATAATTAGGGGATTCTTAATTATTAATTATAAATAGCAACCATCTTTTATTTTTGATCTTAATTTATTTATGCATCTTTATTAAATAACGATTTATATTGGAAATACCCTATGGCAAAATTTATATAAATAAAAAAAATAAGAGGGTGTTATCTTCTAATCAAACGTCAAAAATTAGATTTTTTGAATCGATTTTACTTTCAATAATTTGCACTTTATAAAGGTGATCTTGTATGGTGTTAAGCAAATTCAAATCAATTTGGGATTGACTCCATTCTGTAAGTTGTAACCATTTCTGTATATCCTCTAACCGTTGTTCGTATCTTATAGATAATGTTTTATCAATACTAGGGATGTTTTTAAAGTCAGAAGTAGTGGTGTTAATAATATCAAGAATGTTTTTTATGATTCCTGATTGTTCTTCGAGTATGTTATTTCTAACTACGATAACAAAACAAGGCCAGGGGGTAGGATAATCAGCAATTCTTCTAAAAATACCTTTGTCAACCAGAGGTTTTGTAGTAAAGTGCTCCCACATAAAATAATCGGCATCTCCATTGGTCAATGCATCTATTGCACCGTTAAGGTTTTTCACAACTTCAAATTGTATCTCAGAAGTTTTCCAATTTTGCTCTTGTGCATTTACATGAGCCATAAGATGTGATCCCGATCCATATCTACTGATTGCTGCTTTGGCATGCTCTAGTTCTAATAAAGAATTATAATTAGAATGTGCCCCAACATGTATTCCCCATATAAGAGGTGTTTGGATATAGGTTTGTACAATTTTACAAGGATTACCTGCAATGATATCTTTTATAATTCCTTCGGTAAGAATGATCGCCATATCAATCTCTTCATTTCTAAGAGCCTCACACATGGCACCCGTTCCTCCTGGGTATTCAACCCATTCTAATTCTATATTGTTTTTTAGGAAACTTCCATCCTCGATATTTAAGTGCCATGGTAGGTTAAAATGCTCTGGAACACCTCCAATTTTTACGGTATGCATATTGCAAAAAATATATTATTTATGTGTTTTGACGATTATTATTGTTTTTTATCGACAAAAATCAATTATTTTATTATCTTTGAGCTAATATTCATTCTGATAATGAGGTATATTAGATAAAGTATCAACCCCAAATAAAAAATATTGCTATGAAAAAGAACTTTTTAAAAAATAAAAATACGTATGTAAAGGTTGCGAAGTTAAAAAATAATTCTATTGAGAATGGTATTGTGATTTTTATTTCTGTATTGTTATTAACTAATTTTTTAATTAGTCTAAAAATATTATTGGGATAATACTTAAAATATTAAAAAGATTTAGATTATTATCTGTTTCTTTAAATTAATTATGATTGCGTTAAAAAGGATGGTACTACCATCCTTTTTTCTATAACGCTTTTATGCTATTGGATCATAGTCTATTAACCCGTAGTGCATTTATAAAAATTTGTGCAAACTACTAAAAATAAGCAAGTTGTAATCGCCACAAAACAATTCCAATGCACAACTTTCAAGCAAATTACGAGAATATTCTAGAAGTATTAAATAAAATAGAGGCTACATCCAATTTTTTGTTTCAAATACGGATTTCTAAACTATTAGATAAATAATTGATAAACAATAACATAGCGTCATAATGTGTGAGTATCTATAGTAAACATCAATTGTTCAGGATTTCACCTGTATTTTTATCTTCGCTCATAGAACCGAGCTTCTATAATCGGAGAAAGCGTAGATTATTCCTATATATAGAGCAAATACGGTTAAAATTATCAGATGCTTTTAATGAGTTTGAAGAATATTTTATAGTGGATAGTATGCCCTTGGAAGTTTGCAAATTATCAAGAGGCATGCGTTCGGTAATCTGTAAAAAAACAGAGGGCTGTGGTCCTGACAAAGGCTACGGTGCTTCGCAAAAAGTAAACTACTATGGCTACAAACTACACGCAGTATGTTCTGTAAAAAGTGTCTTTAAAAGTTTAGATATCAGCCCTGTCTACGTACATGATGTCAATTACCTAAAAGACATACAAAGTCAGCTCAAAGATTGGACCTTAATTGGGGACGCTAGATATTTATCAAGTGAATATCAACTTAACTTATTTGAGAAAAGCAGTATCAAGCTTAATATCCCAATGCGTAAAAATCAATACGGATATGTAAAACAACCCTATATATTTAGAAAATCCAGAAAAAGAATTGAAACCCTTTTTTTACAGCTATGTGATCAATTCATGATACGAAGAAATTATACCAAATCTTTTGGAGGATTCAGAACAAGGATATTATCAAAAATTACTGCGCTTACAATGATACAGTACCTAAATTATTTCGTCTATAACAGAAATATTAACAGTATTAAAATCAACTTACCCTAAATGCACTAAGGGTTCTATTAATTTATCAAGAGTATATTTGATCAAAAGATCAATCGTTTTTTGAGGTGTTTTGCTAAATTCTCCAGTTGTTCTGTTTGCCAATATGGCATTCATTGATATGGCTTTATGACCCAATAATTTTGCAATGCCGTAGATGCCCGCAGTTTCCATTTCTAAATTTGTTATCCTCTTGTTTTTGTATGAAAACGAGGCTATTTTGTCATTCAGTTCTTTGTCTTGTAATGGTAATCTTAGTACTCTTCCTTGTGGACCATAAAAGCCTACGTTGGTAACAGTAATTCCTTTTTCTATAGAGTCACCTAACAGGTGATTTATTAGGTTTCTATCTCCGTAGACCACATAGGGTGTAGACTTATTTTTATCCCATTTTAAATGTTGGATTAGTTTTTTAGAAATATCATGTGATTGTATTGCGTTACTATCATAAAAATGTAGTAAACTATCAAACCCTATAGCTGCTTCAGAAATAAGAAAACTGTCTACAGGAATATCTTTTTGTACGGCACCAGAAGTTCCGATACGTATAATATATAAAGAGGTTAGATTATTTTTAATTTCTCTACTGGAAAAATCGATGTTCACCAAAGCGTCTAACTCATTAAATACGATATCTATATTATCTGTGCCTATACCTGTAGAAATTACGGTGATTCTCCTTCCTTTATATGCTCCCGTTTGCGTATGAAACTCTCGTTTATGAATTTTGAATTCGATATGGTCAAAATGTTGGGTTACCTGATCTACACGATCAGGATCTCCTACCGTAATAATTGTTTGTGCTAGATGTTCTGGTTTAAGATGTAGGTGATAAATACTTCCATCCTCGTTAAGAATAAGTTCTGAGTTAGCTATTGGCATATTATAATTTTAGTAGCATATGGGTTTCATTATTATAGAGGTAGTCATATTTTTTTACTCCTCCGTAATGCCAATCTATGATTTGAGTATTATAGAAGTTTTTTTTGTGTTGAAAAGCTAGTTTCCCTCTTTCTGATAATAAAAGTCGATCTGTAGTTTGATGCAAAAACTGAAACAAACGTGCAAGAACACGTTTTAATTGCATATCTCCATACCCATAAAACCCTTGGTATTCTAATGCATACCCCATTAATTGTTTGATGTTTTTAATCTCGTAATTCTCGATCATTTCAAGGATGTTATGTTCTAATACATTAAGCCCTGTCATCATGTTAGGGAATCGTTGTAAATGAGCTCTTAAGCATATAGAAAGGTATTTAAAAGAAGATTTATTTTTAATTTGACCTGCGATTTTTTGAGGCTTGGATTCGCAATACAATGTCCAGACATGTGCAGCCAATTCCATATCATCTAGGGTTAATAATACTTTATCCTGATAATGTTTTTTTAATTGAGTATCGGATAATTCGCAGAGTCCATATAGTTTTTTTTCATGTTCTATTCGTCCACTACATACAAGATATATCGGTGTGTTAGTAATGTTTTTTCGCAATAAAAGACTTATTGCCGCAATCATATTAATGTGACAAAAAAGGTCATACTCAAACCATAAAATAATCTTGTCATATTGTTGGAAAGAAGTTATTTTCTCTAATTGAGAAACAAATTTACTTTCATAATCTTCTGCAGAAATTCTATAATACTTTTTAAAAAAGTGTTTTCGTTTTTTAATAGTACTTTTCTCTTCTATTGCAATATCTGTAGGCCCTTCACATAACATCTCACGCCAAACCAAAAAATCACCATTAGCTATTTGTAACTCTTGTATTCTTTGAGTACAACTATCTCCATTGGTAATGTGCAATGTTTTGGTTTTCATATATCTATTTTTGTTTTACCCTCCTACACGTTTAACTTTAAACCCTTTTTTTGTTAGGATTTCCATAATTTGATTTCTATAATCCCCTTGTATAATAATAGTATCATTCTTAAAACTGCCTCCAACACTTAAGCGTGTTTTAATCTCTTTTGCGAGTTTTTTAAAATCACTATCTGCACCAGTATATCCTTCTAATATAGTAATAGGTTTGCCTTTACGTTTTTCATATTTACAAATAATTGGATCATCTTGCATCCATATTTTGTCTTTGGTATCATTTTTTACTGTCTCCTCCTCTTGTGGTACATGATCCGGGAATAAATTTTTTAATTGATCCTGTAAATCCATAAAATTATCGCTATTGTTTTATTAATCCAATTTCAACCAGTCTTTGATGTAAAAACTCTCCGGCAGTAATATCGTCATACTGCTTAGGATTCTCTTGTGTTATACATTCTTTTAGACAATTTAATTTCATATCACTTCTAGGGTGCATGAAAAAGGGTATAGAATACCTTGGTTTATCCCATTCTTCTTTAGGAGGATTTATTACTCTGTGTATGGTCGATCTTAATTTATTATTGGTATGACGTTCTAGCATGTCTCCAACATTAATGACCAATTCATCTTCATGTGGTATAGCATCAATCCATACTCCATCTTTACGTTGTACTTGTAGCCCACCGGTAGAAGCTCCCATTAGTAGTGTTATTAGGTTTATATCTCCGTGCGCACCCGCTCTTACTGCTCCTTTAGGTTCATCTACAATAGGAGGGTAATGAATAGGACGAAGTATACTGTTGCCATTACTGGCCCAATGATCAAAATAATGTTCGTCAAGACCAATATAAAGTGATAGTGCTCTTAATACATAAATACCAGTTTTTTCAAGCATTTTATATGCTTCCATTCCTGTAGTATTAAAATTTTTAAGCTCATTAACGGTGATATTAGCAGGATATTCTTCTATAAGATTAGCATCGACATCAGGTTCTTGCCCAAAATGCCAAAACTCTTTAAGATCTCCTTCTTTTTTTCCTTTAGCATGTTCTTTACCAAAAGATGTATAACCTCGTTGACCACCTAATCCTTCAATTTCATAATTGCATTTGGTTGCCAGTGGCAAATTAAAAAAAGCTTTGATTTCCTTGTATAAGTCTTTCACCAATCCATCACTTAAAAAATGGTTTTTTAATGCAACAAAACCTATCTCTTCGTAGGCCTTTCCTATTTCATTGACAAATTTTTGTTTTCTGGAAATGTCTTCAGATAAAAAATCAGCCAAATCTACGCTGGGTATAGTATTCATTGATGTAATCTTTGTGTATTTAAGAACTAAAATAGGTGTATTTTGATGAAAACCTAGAATAATTACTTTGATTTATTTATTGAAACAAAAAGTATTTGGTTTTTTAAAAGTTAAATGTTTGATTTTTAATATGTAGTAAATTTAACCATTTTAGTGGATTGTTATGACCAAATTAACATCTACTTAGATAATATTGATTGCCAACCGTGGGTTCTGAAATAAAAATAAGTACATTTACTAATAAACTTTCTTTTATGGAGCACATTTCAGAGGAAAAACAACAGTTACTTTTTGACAGGAAAGAATATAGTGATAATCTATTGATTTTATTGTATGAAAAGATGCTTTTATCCAGAAGCATTGAAGAGAAAATGTTGGTGTTGTTAAGACAAGGTAAAATTTCTAAATGGTTTAGCGGTATAGGGCAGGAGGCAATATCTGTTGGAGTTACCATGGCAATGGAGCAGGAAGAGTTTATCTTGCCAATGCATCGTAACTTGGGAGTTTTTACATCGAGAGATATTCCTTTGTATAGATTGTTTAGTCAATGGCAAGGAAAAGCAAATGGATTTACCAACGGCCGGGATAGGTCTTTTCATTTCGGAACACAGGATTATAATATTGTTGGAATGATCTCTCATTTGGGACCACAGCTAGGTGTTGCTTGTGGAATTGCTTTGGCAAATGTTTTAAAGAAAAATAATAAGATTACGGCCGTGTTTACCGGAGAAGGAGGAACAAGTGAAGGAGACTTTCATGAAGCCCTTAATATTGCTTCGGTATGGGATTTACCGGTTCTTTTTTGTATCGAAAATAATGGATATGGTCTGTCTACTCCTACTAGCGAGCAGTATCGATGTAAAGATCTAGCAGATAGAGGTATTGGATATGGGATAGAGTCTTATGTAGTAGATGGTAACAATGTATTAGAGGTATATGATATCGTTAGAACAGTTATTCAAAAAATAAAAAAGCAACCACGTCCGGTGTTATTAGAGTTTAAGACATTTAGAATGCGAGGTCATGAAGAGGCAAGTGGTACAAAATATGTTCCTCAAGACTTAATGGATTACTGGAAATCAAAAGACCCAATAGATAATTATCTAAATTACTTATTAGAAAAAAAGATATATTCTATAGATCAGGACAATGCAAAAAAAGAATTGATAAAGAAAGAAATAGAATCTCATTGGGAACGTGCAAATAACGAACCTGAGATTCATGTTGATTTAGAAAAAGAGTTAAAAGAAGTGTATGAAGAATTTGACCAAGTTGAAAAACTCCCTGAAAAATTAAAATCAAAAGAAGTAAGATTGGTAGATGCGATTTCTGATGGATTAAAAGAGAGTATGCATAGGTTTGAAAACCTTGTGATTATGGGGCAAGATGTTGCCGAATACGGAGGGGTGTTTAAAATTACTGAAGGTTTTGTTGAGCTTTTTGGAAAAGAACGGGTACGAAATACTCCGATATGTGAATCAGGTATCGTATCTACAGCATATGGATTATCAATAAATAATTTTAAAACTGTTATAGAGATGCAGTTTGCTGATTTTGTGTCATCTGGATTTAATCCTATTGTGAATTTACTAGCAAAATCACATTATAGATGGGGGCAATCGGCCGATGTTGTAGTTAGAATGCCTTGTGGTGCTGGTGTAGGTGCGGGGCCTTTTCATAGTCAAACGAACGAGGCGTGGTTTACCAAAACACCAGGGCTAAAGGTAATTTACCCTGCATTCCCTTATGATGCTAAAGGATTATTGATGACAGCAATAGAGGATCCAAATCCGGTATTGTTTTTTGAACATAAAGCATTATATAGAAGTGTTAGGCAAGAGGTGCCAGAAGGATATTACAATCTACCGTTAGGAAAGGCATCTGTAATTCGAGAAGGAAATGATGTATCAATCATAAGTTATGGTGCTGGAGTTCATTGGGTGTTGGATGTTTTAGAAAAGTATCCTCAAATAAGTGCCGATGTAATAGATTTAAGAACATTACAGCCTTTGGATACAGAGACAATTTATCAATCTGTTACCAAAACGTCTAAAGCTATTATTTTACAAGAAGATACTCTTTTTGGAAGTATTGCATCCGATATTTCTGCAATGATTGTAGAAAATTGCTTTCAGTATTTAGATGCCCCAGTAAAAAGAGTGGGTAGTATACCCACACCAATACCATTTGATACTAACCTGGAAGAACAATATTTGCCAAAAGACAGGTTCGAAACAGAGTTGTTAGCATTATTGGAATATTAATTTTGAGTTATTTTAAGTAAGAAAATTCTTTAATAATGGTGTTCAAGTAAAGTGTTTAAGGTTTAGTTTTTGTTGTCTTATTGGATAAACATACGTTTTGTCGACATAATTAAGAAAGTAAAATAAAAAAAGGGTTAAAATCCCCTGTAACTTATGTTGTATGTTCTATAAGGATATGTTAATTTCGCGCTGATTATTATAAATAATCTTTGGGACTAAAAAAATAAGGGGTTAAAAACGAATTCATGAACACAAAACAATTAGAACAACTTCGTTCTTCAAAAATATTGGTAACTGGAGCCGCAGGATTTATAGGATCTAACTTGTGCGAGACATTATTAGAAATAGGAAGCACTGTTGTTGGATTAGATAATTTTGCAACAGGCCATAAAAAGAATCTAATTGTATGTAACGAAAATCCAAATTTCACTTTTATTGAAGGGGATATTAGGAATTTGGATGATTGTCATAAAGCATGTGCAGATGTAGACTATGTACTGCATGAAGCAGCATTGGGATCTGTGCCAAGATCAATTAATGATCCAATAACTTCAAATGATGTTAATGTAGGAGGTTTTCTAAATATGTTAGTAGCATCTAGAGACGCAGGCGTAAAACGTTTTGTTTATGCGGCTAGTTCTTCTACTTATGGGGATTCTAAGTCCTTACCAAAAGTTGAAGAAAAAATAGGGAACCCATTATCTCCGTATGCCATTACCAAATATGTAAATGAGCTTTACGCAAATAATTTTAAGAAAACCTATGATTTAGATACCGTAGGATTAAGATACTTTAATGTGTTTGGGCGAAAACAAGATCCAAATGGAGCTTATGCAGCAGTAATTCCAAAATTTGTAATGCAGTTTATGAAGTACGAATCTCCTGTGATTAACGGTGATGGTTTGTTCTCTAGAGATTTTACATATATCGATAATGTTATCCAGATGAACTTATTGGCGATGGTAGCAGATAATCCCGAAGCATTAAACAATGTATATAACACTGCGTTTGGTGAAAGAACAACACTGAACGAGTTAACGGGCTTGTTAAAAGAATACCTAGGAGAATATGATAATGCAATTAAGGATGTTGAAGTTAAATTTGGTCCAGAGCGAAAAGGTGATGTGCCTCATTCCTTAGCATCTGTAGAGAAAGCAAAAACACTTTTAGGGTATCAGCCTGATTATGATATTAAATCAGGACTAAAAGAAGCGGTAAAATGGTATTGGGAAAACTTACAATGAAACTAACTTTCTAATATATAATTATGCAAAATATTAAAATAGCCGTTATAGGGCTGGGCTATGTTGGCCTACCTTTGGCAAGACTATTTGCAACTAAATATGCCGTTGTCGGCTTTGATATTAATAAAAATAGGATAGAAGAACTTCAATCCGGTACAGATTCTACTTTAGAAGTAGAAGATGATTTATTAAAATCAGTATTGCAGGATTCTTCAAAAATGGATAAAGGATTATATTGCTCTTCAGATTTGAGTGATATTGAAGATTGTAATTATTATGTAATTACGGTTCCTACACCGGTAGATAAAAATAATAGACCCGATCTTACACCATTGTATAAATCTAGTGAGACTGTTGGTAAGGTGCTGAAAAAAGGAGATATTGTTATTTATGAATCTACCGTTTATCCAGGAGTTACAGAAGAAGAATGTATCCCAGTGTTAGAAAAAGTAAGTGGCTTAACTTTTAATAAGGATTTTTATGCGGGTTATTCCCCAGAGCGTATTAATCCAGGAGATAAGTTACATACGGTAGAAAAAATTCTTAAGGTTACTGCGGGTTCTACACCAGCGATTGGTGAAAAAGTAGATGCACTATATGCCTCTGTAATTACCGCGGGAACACATTTGGCACCTACAATAAAAGTAGCAGAAGCCGCAAAAGTTATAGAAAACTCACAAAGAGATATCAACATTGCTTTTGTAAATGAGTTAGCAAAGATTTTTAACCTTATGGATATCGATACCAATGATGTTCTCGAAGCAGCAGGGACTAAATGGAATTTCCTTCCCTTTAAACCAGGACTTGTTGGTGGGCATTGTATTGGAGTAGATCCATATTACCTTGCACAAAGAGCACAAGAGTTTGGGTATCATCCAGAAATTATTTTGGCAGGGAGAAGACTAAATGATAGTATGGGGCAATATGTAGCTTCAGAGGTTATCAAGCTAATGGTACAACACGATATTAGAGTTAAAGGTGCCAATGTACTGGTTTTAGGAATTACGTTTAAAGAAAATTGCCCAGATGTTCGTAATACAAAAGCGGTTGATGTGATTCGTAACCTGCAGGAGTTTGGTACAGAAGTAACTATTTACGACCCATGGGTAAACCCAGAAGAGGTAGTACATGAGTATGGATTAGCTACGGTTAATGAATTACCTAATGATACGTACGATGCAGTAGTACTAACTGTTGCGCATAAAGAATACTTAGACCTAGATCTTAAGTCTTTACTTACTTCTAATGGCGTTTTATACGATGTAAAAGGAATAGTGAAACAAGAGGTGCATGGTCGATTGTAATTGATAGCACAAAATAACTAATAAACCCACTAAGTTGAGCCAATTAAAAAAAGGTGCAGTATTAAATTACCTAACAATTATTCTAACAAATGTTGTAGGGTTATTGTTAACTCCTTTTATACTTAGGTATTTAGGAAAAGATGAATATGGTATATTTATAACTATCGGTGCCTTGGTAGGTACAATTTCTATTTTAGATTTTGGTCTTAACAATACAATAGTTCGGTTTGTTGCAAAATATAGGGCAGAGAAAGATAAAAAAGGAGAAGAGAATTTTCTGGCAACAGCAATGATTATCTATATGATAATTTCTATTTTAGTACTTGTAGCGGGATTCTTTTTTTATTTAAATATCGAATCTTATTTTACCAAAATGACCGCTGAAGAAATTAAAATAGCAAAAATAATGTTTGTTATTTTGATTTTTAATCTTGCGATAAGACTTCCAGGAGGTTCGTTTACAGGTATTTGTTCGGGGTATGAAGCATTTGTTTTTCCAAAAACATTAAATATTGTTCGATATGTTTTGCGATCATTAACAGTTGTTGGAGTTCTTTTGTATGGAGGAAGATCAATAGCATTGGTTATTGTAGATACAATTTTTAATATTTCTGTGGTAGCTGTAACAGCTTTTTACGTATTTAAAAAGTTAAAGGTTAGATTTAAACTTCATTCCTTTAAAAGAAGTTTTATAGCCCATATTCTAAAATACTCGGTCTGGGTGTTTGTATTTGCTTTGGTTGGGCTTTTTCAATGGAAAGCCGGACACTGGGTTTTAGGAAGAATAAGTCCTCCATCTGTTCTTACGATATACGGTATTGGTATTACATTAGGTACATATTATGGTGCTTTTTCAACTGCTATTTCTGGAGTGTTTTTACCAAGAGCCACGCAAATGTCTGTTGATAATGCTACTGGAGAACAACTTACAGATATGATGATTAAGATAGGTAGGTTATCTTTTATCGCATTAATGTTTATTTTAACGGCTTTTGCGTTATATGGCCGCCAATTCGTTTTTTTATGGGTTGGTAAAACTATAGGGGAAGAAGGAAGTTTTCAGTCCTGGGTAATTGCTTTGATGATCATGGTAGCATATACATTACCATTAGTTCAGCACTTTGGTAATTCGATTTTAGAAGCCAAAAGTAAATTATCTTTTAAAGCCATTCTATACTTATCCTTTATGATAATTGGTACTGGGTTAGGAGCTATTTTTGCATATTCGTATGGAGCTATAGGAATGATGGCTGGTTCTGTTATAGGTTGGGTCATTGTTCAAAACGTAATGAATTTTTATTACCATAAGGTTATCAAACTAAATATTCCTAGGTTTTTTAAAGAACTCGCTAATAAAACAGTTCTTACGATAATTATTGTTGCCGCAATAGGATATGCGATTAATTATATACCAGGTTCTGGCTGGCTAAATTTTATTATAAAAGGAAGTGCATTTACACTTGTATTTGCAGTCTTGATGTATTATATGGGGCTTCTTGAATACGAGAAGCAATTAATTATAAAACCAATTGCTTCAAGATTGAAGCGAAAATAAATGGTGATGGAAAAACTAGTACTTCATAACATTTCATTTACAGAAGAAGGTAAGAAAATTGCCTACGATTATAAGGTAAGTGGGCAAATTCAGAAATATTTTGTCGAAAATAATCCGTTTTATATAAAGTATCAGGTAGATGTTAGTAATACACCTAATAGTATTGCCATAATTCCTTTTTTATCAAATATACTTCCAATAGCATGGTATGCAGGGTTTGATGTAGAAATAGACGAAGTAGATGAAGATTTTTATAATTCTCAGGAAGCAGTAAAAAAAGAATTTGAAAAGAGAGGGAAAAAACTTGAAGGAAAACTTATTGTTAAAAATAAGGTAAAGAATACTATAAAGAGTGATCATACCGCAATGCTCTTTAGCGGGGGAGTAGATGCTTACGCTACATATATTAGGATCTATGATAAAAAACCAGATTTGGTAACTTTACTAGGAGCTGATATAGAAATTTCAGATACAGAACAATGGAATGATTTTGCCAGTTTTATAGAAACTGAAACGCTATTAAAAAATAATCGTAAAGAATTTATAGAAACCAATTTACGAGATTTCTATACGTATCAAGTAGAGTTATTACTTGGTGATATTGGTTGGTGGGGTAAAGTACAACACGGTCTGGCATTGGTTGGGTCTTTGGCACCACTATCTTATATCCATAATTATGGAGCGATTTATATTGCGTCCTCCTATACAGATCATATTGATATTGATTGGGGATCAACTCCAGAAATGGATGAAAAGATTACCTGGGGAGGAGGAGTAAAGGTTTTTCATGATGGTTATGATTTAAAAAGACAAGATAAGGTAGATTTGATAGCACAATTTGCCTCAAAAACCAATGTGAAATTTAAGCTTAGGGTTTGTTATTCTGAAAGAAGAACAGAGTTTAATTGTAGTTCATGTGAGAAATGTTTTAGAACTATTCTCGGATTGATATTAAACGGAAAAGATCCTAATGATTATGGCTTTAAAGTAGATGGAAATGTCTACGATAAGTTTTATAAAGTATTAAATATTGGTGGAGCTAGTAAAGGAGTTAGATATTTTTGGTGGGAACTTATGGAAAAAGCCAAAAATGTGGATGAATTTTACATCTTTAATGATAAGGAATCAGAAACAAAACAGATTAATGCCATTAGAGAAGGCAAAATAGATCAACTTTTAGAAGAAAAAATAAATAACCCCAATAAAGGATTGCGAAGAATGAAATTTATTGTTAGAAATAAATTTCCCTGGTTAATGAAGTTGTATACAAAACTAAAATAATTACGTACAATCAATTTGATAAAAGACAGTACTTATGAAATACGGATTACTTACCTATGACGAAAATAAACGCTTTTTTAATGTTGGGGACAATATCCAAAGTCTTGCAGCAAAGCAGTTTTTACCAAAAGTTGATGTTTTTCTTAATAGAGAAAGATTAGGAGAATACAAAGGAGATCCTGTATCTCTTATCATGAATGGTTGGTTTACTCATAATATTCATAACTGGGTACCTTCAGAAGATATCGACCCGGTGTTTGTTTCTTTTCACATGAACAATACTGCAGCACCAGCAATGCTTAGTGAAAAGGGAATCGCCTATCTAAAAAAGCACGAGCCTATTGGATGTAGAGATCAGTTTACAGCTGATACTTTAAAAGCAAAAGGAATTGATGCTCACTTTACAGGATGTCTAACACTAACCTTAGATTCTTATAAAGTTGATGATTCAGAAAGAGGAGATGATATTTATATCGTAGATCCTTTGTACAGCTATCCAAGGCCCGAAAAGATATTTTATAATACAAAGGCGACAATAAAGAACATTCTAAATGGTAGTGCTTTTCAACTTACTAAAAAGAATAAGCATCTTAAAAATTTTATAAGCCAGGAAGTATTAAACTCTGCAGAGTTTATTAACCAAGAACCGCCTTCTAATAAATACTCTGATGAGGAGAAATTTGAAATGGCAGAGACGTTATTAAAAAAATATGCTCGTGCCAAACTAGTTATTACTTCTAGAATTCACTGTGCACTGCCTTGTCTGGCACTAGGAACACCGGTAATTTTTGTAAACGGTTTTGATAGTTTTGTTGATTCTTGTCGTTTTGATGGGATTTTAGAATTGTTTAATCGTATCGATATTGATAGTAAAACAGGATCATTTAAAGCAAATTTCCCGTTAGAAGGGAAAATTGATTTAGGTACGAGTGTGAAAAACCTGGAAAAACATCACGATTTGGCAAATGCTCTAAAAGAGAAAGTAAAAAGTAAACTAAAATAAAGAGTTTCATGAAACCTATTGATCAAAATGTAAGTGATAAAATACGGATTCTTTCTTTCTATTCTATTTTTATGGTTGTCGTCTGTCATGCCTATAACCTAACTAGCTTAAGTATTGAAACTAATAGAGAAATAGTCTATTATATAGAGTACCTATTTGCATTAGAATTGTCAAATATCTTTATCCCAATGTTCTTTTTTATTTCAGGGTTTCTTTTTTTTAAGAACCATGATTTATCTGTATTTACTTTTAAAAGAAAAATAAAAAATAGGTTTAAAACATTGGTAATACCATATTTTTTATGGTGTGGGCTATGGTTTTTAATTGTATTTGTTATTCAATTGATTCCTATGCTATCGGATTTTTTTGAAAAACGATTATTAGATATGCCATTATGGAAACAAATTTGGCTAGCGTTTGTTGATCCGATAAATTATACATTTTGGTTTATTAGAGAGCTTATATTTTATGTGTTAATGACACCATTAATTTATTTGGGAATAAAATATTTAAAAATTTATTTCTTAATTTTTTTATGTGCGTTACTCTTTTTAGAACAACCGAGCTTACTCTATGTAAATAATGTAAATTTATTTCAATATTTAGGATTATTTTCTTTTACATGTGGGGCATATACTTCTATTGCTAAACTTAATATAATTTCTAACTTTAAAACATCTACACATTTATTGTCTATAGTAGTCTGGGCGATACTTATCTTTTTTAATTTTTACGTAAGAGAAACGTACGAAGAAACACATTTGATTCATATAGTTTGTAAAAGAATTACTATGTTCGTTGGATTTTTTACAGTGTGGACGATGTATGATTTTATTAATAGAAAATATGAACTAACGAATAAAGCACTTTATGGATATCGATTTTTTATTTATGCAGCACATGGTGTTGCTTTAACTTATTTTACTAAGGTTTATGTGAAACTTATAGGAGAAAATGATGTTGTTTTGTTGATATTATTTTTTGTGAGCTCAATACTAGCTACACTTATTTGTGTTGCTTTTGCAAAGTTACTTCAAAAGAAAACTCCTAAAATATATTCTCTCTTAACAGGAAGTAGATAGATGAAAAAGTTGTTATATATAACGAATATGATTGATGGCCCTGGAGGGTTAGAAAGGGTATTATCTATTAAAGCTTCTATGCTTGCAGATAAATTTGATTATGATGTACATGTGATTACATTGAATCAAAAAAATCAAGATCTTTTTTATGATTTTAGCCCAAAATTAACGTATCATAATATTAACGCAAAAGGAAACCCTTTAAAACATGTATACCAATATGTTTCTAGGTTGAGAAATGTTGTAAAAAAAATAAATCCAGATGTTATTGCGGTTTGTGACGATGGACTAAAAGGTTTTTTTGTGCCCTTGATTATAGGGAAACCTTGCCCAATGATTTATGAACGACATGTGTCAAAAAATGTCGAAATAGGAAAAGAGAACCCATCTTTTACAAGCCGATTACTTACTAAAGTTAAGTACGGGTTGATGAATTTTGGAGGCAAGTTTTATGATCGTTTTGTAGTACTAACAAATGGCAACCTTAATGAATGGAATTTTAAAAATCTTATGGTAATTCCTAACCCTTTATCATTTTATCCTGATGAGCAAAGTAGTTTGCAAAATAAAAAGGTACTGGCCGTTGGTAAACAAAGTTTTCAGAAAGGATATGACAGACTATTAGATAGCTGGAAAATGGTATTAGAGGAATATCCCAATTGGACATTAGATATCTACGGTACCATTAGTAAGAAAGAAGGATTAGATGAACAAGCCGATACCTTAGGGATATCAGAACGTGTTAATTTTTATGCCCCGGTAAAGAATATAGCAGAGAAGTATAAAGAAGCTTCGGTATATGTGATGTCATCAAGATACGAAGGATTTGGTATGGTACTAACAGAGGCTATGGCCTATGGTGTCCCATGTGTTTCTTTTGATTGCCCTTACGGGCCATCAGATATCATTTCTGATCAGCATAATGGAGTATTAGTGGCTAATAATGATATTACCGGATTGGCTAATGGTATTAAGCTTCTTGTCGGAAATAGCGAAACAAGATCTGCAATGGGTAAGAATGCTCGAAAAGATGTGCAGCGTTATTTACCAGAGAAAATTACTGCAGAATGGAATGATTTGTTTAAAAAGATAACAGGAAAATTAGATTAAGGATGAAAATTATTTTTATTGTTGATCAAGTTTATATGCACGGCGGTATAGAAAGGGTGTTGTCTATTAAGGCTAATTACCTGGCAGAACAACCTGGGTATAAAATTCATATCATAACTACCGAGCAAAAAGATAACGCGTCTTGTTATGATTTTAACTCCAAAATTTCTTTTGAAGACCTAGAGGTTAATTACAATAGAAAAAAATCATATTTTCATCCAGTTAACCTTTTAAAACTGCCTAAACACATAGGTCGTATAAAATCGTATATAAAGAGCATAAACCCAGATGTTATTGTAGTGTGTAGTCATAGTACAGATACATATTTCATGCCTTTTATTTGTAAAAAAGTTCCTAAAGTAAAAGAGTTTCATTTTTCTAAATCCATAGAAACAGGGCCTCGTTTACATTCTAAAAATATTTTAAAAAAGTACTTTTTTAAATTCGCAGATTATGTAGAGCTTAAATACGATAGATTAGTAGTGTTAAATCATAATGAAGCACCTTATTACAAATCGAATAATACGGCTGTAATTCCTAATCCGTTAACATTTTACCCAGAAACTATTTCTGATATATCAAATAAAGTAGTTATATCGGCAGGAAGAATAGCTAGAGTAAAAGGGTATGACCTATTAATTGATATATGGGATTTAGTACAAAAAAAATGTACGGATTGGAAATTGCATATATACGGTAGTGGTGATGAAGCTTATGAAAAGAAATTACAAAAAAAGATTAATGAAAAGGGATTAAATGATAGTTTGAAACTTATGGGGGCTACCAGTGAAGTTCAGAAAAAAATGCTGAATTCCTCAATATATGTTATGTCATCACATAATGAGTGTTTTCCTTTGGTATTATTAGAGGCCCAAGCATGTGGTTTACCTATCGTATCTTATAACTGTCCACATGGACCCAAAAGTATTATAGATAATAATACTGGAGTTTTAGTACCACTTTATGATAACGAAACTTTTGCAAATGAATTGATAGATTTAATGAATGATCACGAACGATTAGTAGCAATGGGTAAAAATGCAAGAGAAAATGCTGCCAATTATGAGGTTCCCAAAATAATGAACAAGTGGCAGAATATGTTTGAAGATTTAACAGTAAAAAGAGTGTAAAATGAAACAGGTCATAACGACGTTTTTGATACATCCCAAAAATGATTGTTTGACGAGTTCTATACTTGTACTGAGCTAAGTCGAGGTATGACATCTAAAACAATATTATAAACACATGAAAAAAATAATTGCGCTATTTTATAAAATAGTATTGATTCCTCATATTTTTATGTACTTAAGAAGTAAAAATAGAGATGAGATAGATAAAGATCTGGAACAGTGGGCGATTACCAAAGGAGTGAAAAAAGGGAAAATTTCTTTGTTATTATACTTCTTGACATATTCGTCTGATTTTAGAACCATTTTTTATTTTAGAAACAAAGGGTTATTTGCTAGTATTCTTAATGTATATTGTAGAAGAGAAGAGTATTTTAAATTAGATAGAACAATGCGATTAGGGGGCGGAATTGTTTCTGGTCATCCTTATAGTACAATTCTTAATGCAGACAGTATTGGAGAAAATCTATATGTAAATCATTTGGTTACTGTTGGAGAAGTAAACGGAAAAAGACCAAAAATAGGAAATAACGTTTCCATTTATACGGGAGCTATTATCATTGGTGATATTATGATTGGAGATAATTGCGTTATAGGAGCAGGAGCGGTGGTCGTAAAAAATGTACCAGATAACTGTGTGGTGGTAGGTAATCCTGGAAGAATTATTAAAAAAGATGGTAAAAAAGTATAATTTTATACTTACTTGCTTTGTAGTTAATGACTTGTGAAATGAATTTAATACACGATATACAAAGATCAATAGAGAATAATTATACAAATAATGCTTTTTGTATTAACCATGTGCATTATACGTATAAAGAGTTCGCTCAGGTAATTACAAATATTAGATCAAGCATTCAAAATGCTATTAAGCAAGACGAAAAAATTATAGGCTTAATAACTAATGATGATATTTATACATATGGTTCTATTATAGCATTATGGTTAGAAGGTAAGACTTACGTACCTATTCATCCAGATTTTCCTGAAGAACGAAATACTGCGGTGATTGCTCAAGCGGGAATTACTACTATCTTAGATTCTTCTACAGAAAAAATTATTCATAATGTAGAAGTTATATCAACCTCTAATTTATCAGATGTTCCTATTGACTTAACACCTGTAACGATATCAGATGATGACCTAGCGTATATTTTCTTTACTTCGGGTACTACAGGAACTCCAAAAGGAGTACCAATTACCTATGGTAATTTGTCAGGATTTATAGATGCCTTTGATAAACTTAGTTATAATATAAGTAGTACAGACAGATGTTTACAAATGTTTGAATTAACGTTTGATTTATCTGTTATTTCATACTTGGTACCAATACTGAATGGAGCGAGTATCTATACCATACCAAAAGAAGAGATAAAGTATAGCTATATTTTTGAACTAATGGAGGATTATGAGTTAACTTTTGCGCTCATGGTTCCATCAATCCTACATTATCTAAGACCTTATTTTGATGAAATTGATTGTCCTAAAATGAGATTAAGTCTTTTTTGTGGAGAGGCGTTGCCATTGGATGTTACAGAAGAGTGGGCAAAATGTGTTCCTAATGCGGCGATTGCTAATGTTTACGGCCCAACAGAATGTACAATTTTTTGTACAGAATATACTTACAATAGAGAAGACATAAATAAAACTCATAACGGAGTTTTGGCCATAGGTAAGGGTATGCAAAATACCAAAACCATTATAGTCGATGATGAAAATAAACCGGTTGTCCAGGGAGAACAAGGCGAATTGTGTCTTAGTGGTGCACAACTTACTTCTGGATATTGGAAAAACGAAGAAAAAAACAAAGCTTCTTTTTTTAATTTGGATATAGAAGGGAAAAATATAAGATTTTATAGAACAGGCGATTTGTGTACTGTAGATGAAGATGGAGATATATTATACTTGGGAAGAGTAGATTTTCAAGCAAAAATACAAGGATTTAGAGTAGAGTTATCAGAGATCGAGTTTCATTCTAAAGCCGCATTAGACAAGATAAATGTTGCTGCATTAGCTTTTGTAAACAACATCCATAATACAGAAATTGGATTGGTGCTAGAAACAAAGACTTTTGATACAAAGGAGATGTTAGAAGTTTTAAAAACAAAATTACCTCCTTACATGATCCCAACGCAAATTAAGTTTGTAGGTACTTTTCCTCTAAATACAAACGGAAAAATTGATCGAAAAAAATTAAAGGAATTATTTGAATAATACATATTTATGGAAGCAAGTGAAATAAAAGAGAAGTTAAAAGAGGTGTTGGTATCTGTTCTTAATCATGATAGATTCGAATTACATGATGAGTTGACTGCCAAAGATGTAGATGGTTGGGATTCATTATCTCATATGATGATTATTACCAAAATTGAAGAAGGGTTAAATATTAAGTTTAAACTTAGAGATTTAAATAAATTAAAAAATCTGGGATCGCTTGTTACAGTGATTCAGGCAAAAATATAAATAAGAACAAGTGGTTTTTAATTCATTAGATTTTGTAGGCTTTATTATTCCGGTCTTTTTATTATACTGGTTGGTGTTTAGTAAATCCAGTGTGTATCAAAACATATTTTTACTGTTGGTAAGCATATTGTTTTACGTCTGGGCAGATTGGAGATTCTTGATTTTACTAGGGGTTAGTATCCTTGTAAATTTCTATTTGGGGTTAAAAATATATAAGGTGCCAGAAGAGCGTAAAAAAAGTATTTTCTTATATATAGGACTAATTTTTAATGTAGGACTGTTGTTATATTTTAAATATTTCAACTTTTTTTATGAAGGGTTTTATGATCTTCTAAGTGTATTTGGGGTTGAGTCTAATCATTCTGCATTGTCGATATTATTACCTTTGGGAATCAGTTTTTTTACGTTTCAAACTCTGGGATATCTGATCGATGTGTATAATGAAGAGATCGAACCTAATACCGATTTATTAGAATTTTCTGTATTTGTTAGTTTTTTTCCAAAGATATTATCAGGTCCTATAGAACGAGCATCTGGCTTTTTACCTCAAATCCAGGAAAAAAGAAAGTTATCTTATGATACTATTGTAGATGGGTTAAGACAAATTTTATGGGGACTATTTGCAAAAGTAGTGGTAGCAGAAAATTGTGCACATTTCTCGAATACTATTTTCGAGAATTATCAGGACAAATCAGGAAGTGTATTATTAGTAGGTACTTTTTTCTATGCCATACAGCTATATGCAGATTTTTCTGGATATTCTAATATGGCCATAGGCATTTCAAAACTCTTTGGAATACAACTAATGCGCAATTTTGCAACGCCGTTCTTTTCTGTAAATATTAGTGATTTCTGGAGAAAATGGCATATCTCTTTAACTACATGGATGATGGATTATGTATTTACTCCGCTTTCTTTTACCCTTAGAAAGTACCAAAAAATAGGGCTTATTTTTGCCATCATTGCAACCTTTGTATTAGTTGGATTTTGGCATGGAGCCAATTGGACTTTTGTAGCCTACGGGTTGTTACATGGATTCTATTTTATACCACTGGTATATTCTGGAAAAATGAACTCATCAGAGATTGTAGCCAAAGGAAAATTGTTTCCGTCTGTAAAAGAAATAGCTAAAATGTTGTTGCTATTTGTTTTGATCATGCTAACAGATATTTTTTTTAGAGCAGAGAGTGTTACCATGGCATTTGATTATTTGGGGATTATTTTTTCTTCAAGTTTGTTTACTAATCCAACGGTTTTGTTTAGTAATGTAGCCATTATAACCATAGGTCTAATAGGTTTTTTTGTGGGAGTAGAGTGGTATAACAGAGAAAAAAAGCATGATTTTGATATTAGTAACTTTCCTGTTTATGTAAGATGGGGAGCTTACATATCTATTTTTTTGTTAATCCTGTTTTTTGGAAAGAGCGCGAGTACTTTTATCTATTTTCAATTTTAAATCAATATGAAACGTTTACTTTTTAAATTAAGTCTTTTTTTCATGATATGCCTTGGAGTATTGACATTTGTTCTTATGAATTATGGAGGATCCATAGATTATTTTTACGAAAAATTCACAACACCTAAAGCAAAGTCAATGATTATAGGCGACTCAAGAAGTTTGCAAGGAATTCAACCTAGAGTTATTAATAAGTATTTTAAAGATACTGATTTAGACTTACCCATTTTTAATTATAGCTTTACCATTGCACAAGCTATTATAGGTCCTTTATATAATAAAAGTATTTTTAAAAAATTAGATAAAGCATCTAAGGATGGAATTTTTATAATTTCTATTACGCCAGAAATGTTAACGTCTCATGAAGATTATGATAACCAAAAAGGAGAGTTTAGAGAGTCAGATCAACCTCCACATAATATGAGTTTTGTATCTATCAACCCAAATTATGAATACCTAATCAAAAACTTGTCTTTTTTTCATTTTAAAGGGGTTTATAGAAAAAGTTCTGTTCTTCATAAAGATGGTTGGTTAGAGGAAACCAATTTGCCTAAAAATGAATTAGTTTTTAAAAATTGGAAGAAGAAACAAATTAGAGTGTTTTTAAGAGATCGGGAAAAATTCAAATTATCTAAAATGCGAATTAAAAGCTTAGATACTTTGATTACAAAATTGAAGCAGCATGGAAATGTATACATGGTAAGAATGCCAATAAGCAAAGAGTATTTAGGTTATGAAGAACAGTTTTACCCAAAATTTGGACACATTATTGATTCATTGTCAAACGCAAAAGATATTCCTTTTTTTGATTTTAACAGTTGTAAAGAGATCAAGTATAAAACATATGATGGGCACCATATAGATAAATTTTCAGGTAAAGAGTTTACCAAAAACCTATGTGATTCTATTTATGGAATTTAAGATATAATGTATAGTAAAATATAAAGTAAAAAAGAATTCATATGTTTGACAGAGCTTATAGAATCATTTAGCTTTTGTATGAATCTAAAGGCAAAAACGTAAAATTAAAAGAACATGTTTGATTTTGTTCCTGTAGAAATATATTTTCCGGTTTACATAAATATTCTTTTTTTCTTTGTGTTATTTACTTTGTTGCATACTCGTATATTACAAATAGAGGATAAAATAAATGTTAGTTATATCAATGTTACTGGATATATTATTATTGTCTTTTTGATTTTATACTTAGGTCAAAGACAGTTAAGTGGTAGATATTTTGGAGATATGCGTACCTATACCCGATATTTTGATTATTATCGTTTAGGTGGAGAAATACGGGGGACAAAAGATATTTTTTTTCATGTATACATGAAGGCGCTGTCCTATATAGTTACAACACGTACTTTTTTTACAGTTACTGCTGCTATATATATTCTTCCATTGTATAAAATTTCAAAGACATTTTTTAAAGAATATTGGTTTTATGCGTTTTTAATGTTTGTTGTTTCTTTCTCTTTCTATACCTATGGTGTTAATGGTATTAGAAATGGAGCCGCTACTTCTGTTTTTTTATTGGGAGTTAGTTATTATAGAAACAAGATTGTTATGGCAATATTATTTATACTATCATCGTCTTTTCATTCAACAATGTTTTTACCTATTTTGGCTTTTATAGTAACCTATTTCTATAATAACCCTAAAACATATTTAAAAGGTTGGTTGGCGTGTATTCCTTTGTCGTTAGTTATGGGCGGAGTTTGGATATCCATTTTTAGTAGTTTAGGATTTGCAGATGATAGACTTTCTGGATATTTAACATCTCAATCAGAAGAGGGGACGTTTGCAAGTACAGGGTTTAGATGGGACTTTTTATTTCATAGTGCTTTTGCCGTTTTTGCTGGTTGGTATTTTGTTTATAAGAAAGATTTTAAAGACACTCTTTATTATCAGCTTCTTAATACATATCTAATTTGTAATGGATTTTGGGTATTAATTATTAGAGCTAATTACTCTAATAGATTTGCTTATTTATCATGGTTTATGATGGGACTAATTATAGTTTACCCTTTTCTTAAACAAAAATTTTTTAAAGATCACCATTTTATGATAGGTAAAGTGTTATTAGTTTACTTTATGTTTACCTATTCAATGTACTATTTATACTCTTAATTAGAGACAAATTAATGATAAAACATGAAAACGATTACAGTATTTACTCCTACTTATAACAGAGCATATTGCCTTGATCAATGTTATCAAAGTTTGATACGGCAAACTAACCAGGATTTTGTTTGGCTTATTATTGATGATGGTTCTACCGATAATACAAAAACATTGGTACAGTCATGGATCGATGAGAACAGTATAGATATTATATATCACTATCAAGCAAATCAAGGTATGCATGGTGGGCATAATGCAGCATATAGACTTATAGAGACTACGCTTAACGTTTGTATTGATAGTGATGATTATATGCCAGACGATGCCATCCAAAAAATACTGATACATTGGGAGACAATCAAGGATAAACCTCATTTTGCAGGAATAGCTGGTCTTGATGCCAATATAAAAGGAGATATTATTGGTACCCCAATACCAGACCATGTAAAAGAGACCACCTTGTATGATATATATCATACTCATAAGGTGTTGGGAGATAAAAAATTAGTATATCGAACAGAGGTAGTGAAAAAATACCCTGCATATCCTATTTTTGAAGGAGAGCGTTTTGTACCACTAGGATATTTATACCAGTTGATAGATCAGGATTATAAATTATTGCCAGTAAATGAAGTGTTTTGTATTGTAGAATATCTTCAGGATGGTTCTAGTATGAATATGCTTAAACAATATAGAAGACACCCAAATGGTTTTGCATTTTCAAGAAAAAGCAGAATGAAATTAGGTCGTGGTTTTAAAGAGAAGTTTAAAAATGCTATTCATTATGTGTCTAGCTCTATGTTTGTTAAAAATATTGCATTTTTAAAGGAGTCTCCTCAAAAGTTAATAACCATATTAGCAATTCCGTTTGGAGTTGCATTAAATATTTATATAAGAATTAAAACAAAAGGAGAATTTTAATGGGAGTCTTTAGAGTACTACAAGTCTTTACGGTCATGAATCGTGGAGGGGCAGAGTCTATGATTATGAACTATTATAGAAAATTGGATAAAAGTAGGATTCAATTTGATTTTTTAGTACATAGGAAAAATAGAGGAGCTTTTGATGATGAAATAGAAGAAATGGGAGGTAATATTTACCGATTTGATGCAATCAACCCATTATTTCCAAACAAGTATTATAAAGAACTTAGAGCATTTTTGAACCAACATAATGAGTACAGGATAATTCACTCTCATTTAAATACATTTAGTTGCTTTCCTTTAAAAATAGCAGAAGAGTTTGGTATTCCATGTCGTATTGCACATGCTCATATTGCAATTGATAAGGTAAATATATTTTCACTTTTTAAATCAAAAGAAAGTAAAAGTGAAACTATAAAAAAAATAATAAAACTTCAGTTAAAGAAAAGAATTAAAAATCACGCAACACATTTTCTGTCCTGTGGTCAAAAAGCAGGGGAGTGGTTATTTGATAACTCTCCTTTTACCACAATGAATAATGCAATTGATACAGAGAGTTTTTTATATGACAAGACAATTGAAGCAGCTTATAAAGAAAAACTTGGCCTTTGTGATGAGTTGGTTCTAGGTCATATTGGAAGGTTTGTAAGCCAAAAAAATCATGAGTTTTTATTGAAAATATTTGAAGAAGTATTAAATAAAAAAGAGAATGTTAGCTTAGTATTAATAGGAGATGGTCCTTTAAGAAGTAATATAGAGCAAGCGGCTAAAAAAATGAAAGTAGATCATAAAATTCAATTTTTGGGAGTACGCCCTGATATCCCTAAATTATGCCAAATGCTGCATTTTTTTGTTTTTCCTTCTTTTTATGAAGGTTTGCCAGTTACCCTAATAGAAGCTCAGGCATCTGGATTAAAAATTCTTGCATCAGATACGATCACTAAAGAAGTGGAATTAACGAGTAATATCAAATTTCTTTCAATACAAGATTCTCCCCGGTTTTGGGCAGATCAAATTTTAAATAGTAAAGGTTATGAAAAGCAAAACACTAAAGAAGCCATTGTTAAAGGAGGGTATGATATTATATCGAATACTAGAAAAATTGAAGAATTTTATTTAAAACAGATAAGTAAATAATTATGGGGAAACTACAAGAAAACATATACAATAAGTTACCATACCCATTTAAATTTCTTCTTTTAAATATAAAAGCATATCAAAATAGTAAGAAGCGATATACCAAAGAGTTTGAAGCATATTTAAAAGAATATATAGGTTTATGGAATGCTGATGAAAAAACCATAATCCAATATCAAAAGAATCGACTTGTAGTTTTGTTGAGTGAAGCGTATGAGTATTCCGAATGGTATAGTAAAATCATGAAATCATTGGGTATAACAATGCAAATGATTCAAGAAGATCCTTATGAAGTTCTTAATAAAATGCCTATTCTAAAAAAGGCAGAAAGGAAAAGTAATGCAGATCTTATTGTTAATACTAAAAGACCAAAAGATGCAGTTGGGTATACCAGTGGAACTTCGGGTTCTCCTACTATAAATTATCTGGACAAAGAGTCAATAAATAGATCTTTTGCTTTGTGGAGAAGATTTCATTACACTATTGGATTACATACTAAAAGAGTAAGGCAAATTCGTTTTTCAGGAAGATTGATAGTACATCCTTCTACCAGAAAACCACCTTTTTGGGTGTATAATTATTTTGAAAACCAATTGTTAATGTCTACATATCATCTAACAGAGGATAATATGTACCATTATGTAAAAAAAATTAAGCGATTTAAACCCGTATTAATAGACGGATATCCTTCTGCAGTGTATATCATTAGTAAATTCATAAATCAAAATAATATTAAACTAAATTTTAAGCCAAAAGCAATAGCGGTAACAGCAGAAACTTTATATGATTATCAAAGGTTGGAAATTGAAAAAGCGTTTAACTGTAAAGTATTCAATCAATATGCTTCTAGTGAAGGAAGTCCTTTTATCACAGAATGTATAGAAGGAAATTTACACTTAAATATGGATTCTGGTTATTTTGAGTTTATTAATAGTAGTGGAGAAGTTGCAAAACCGGGAGATGTTGCACAATTAGTGGTAACTAGTTTTACGAATTTAAAAACACCATTGATTAGATATAATATAGAAGATACTGTATTATTAAGTGAAGCATCAAAAAAATGTCCTTGTAACTGTGTAATGCCAATTATCGAAAAACTTACAGGTAGAGAAGACGATATTTTATGGACAGAAGAAAAGGGATACGTGGGGCGAATGGATACAGCTTATAAAGGATTAGAAGGAATTCTTAAAAGTCAGATTATACAGGAAAGTCCTCAAGATGTTATAGTAAATATTATAGCAGATCAAAATTTTAATGAGGTAATGAGAGATAATTTACTTAAAAATCTAAAAGAGAGATTAGGAAGTAGTATTGATTTTAAGTTTAATATTGTGACCGATATTCCTTTAGGGCCTAATGGAAAATTTGATGCAGTTAAGAGAAACTTTTCTATTGATAAGTATGCTAAAGTATAATTTTATGATGTCACATAGTTTTCTTTATTATTAAAACAAAGAATTTGATGCATGCTTTTTAATTCGTTTGACTTCTTATTTTTTTTAATAATAACTTTTGTCTTATACTGGTTTTTTTTAGGGAAAAGTGTAAAGGGACAAAATTGTTTAATATTAATAGCAAGTTATACTTTCTATGGTTGGTGGGATTATAGGTTTTTAGTATTAATTGCATTAAGTACGATTGTCGATTTTTTTGTTGGAAAATGCTTATATAATTCAGAAAATAAGCTTACCAGAAAAAAATGGCTAGGAGTTAGTATTATATTTAATATAGGGTTATTGGTATTTTTTAAATATTATAATTTTTTTATAACATCTTGGATCAGTGCTTTGTCGTCTATTGGTTATCAATCCGATAATTCATGGTTGATCAAAGTAATTCTGCCAGTGGGAATTTCTTTTTATACGTTTCAAACCTTATCCTATTCTATAGATATATACAAGAAAAAAATAATACCCACTAGTGACTTTATTGCTTTTGCCACATTTGTTTCCTTTTTTCCTCAGTTAGTGGCAGGTCCAATAGAAAGAGCCAGTAATTTAATACCGCAATTTTTGAGACCAAGAAAATATAATTACAGTTATATTTCTACTGGTATCAAATTTATAATTTGGGGTTTTTTTTTGAAATTGGTTGTAGCAGATAGAGCAGCAATTTATGTAAATGCAGTTTATAATAATATCGAGAATCATGAAGGGATTAGTTTTATAGTAGCTACCATACTTTTTGCCTTTCAAATTTATGGAGATTTTGCCGGCTATTCTCTAATTGCCATAGGTACAGCAAAGCTTTTTGGGTTCGATCTTATAACAAATTTTAACAGGCCTTATTTTTCTACATCTTTAAGAGAATTTTGGAGTCGATGGCACATTTCCTTGTCAACGTGGTTTAGAGATTACGTATATATTCCGTTAGGGGGTAATCGTGTAGAAAAACCCAGATGGTTTTTTAACCTGTTTATTACGTTTTTGATTAGTGGTTTGTGGCATGGAGCAAATTGGACGTTTATCATATGGGGTGCAATCCACGGGATATATTTAATTATAGAAACCTTATTGTTTAAAAAAGAAAGAAAAGGAGTTTTAAACGTTTTTATAACTTTTTGTATTGTTAATTTTACTTGGGTTTTTTTTAGATCTAATAGTGTTAATGATGCTTTTTATATTATTTATAAGGTTTTAACAGTACCAGGGAATCTATACATTGGTAGTGGTGATGACATAGCTGCTTTGTTGTATGCTTTGTTGGCAATTAGTATTCTTTTTACGGTTGAACTAAAGAGAGAGTATTTTAATTCCTTTTATTCATTTTCAAAAAATAAATTTGGGTTAATACGAATGGCTTGGTATGCTACTATAGTATTTATAATTCTATATTTAGGAGTGTTTGGAGAAAGTCAGTTTATATATTTTCAATTTTGAAAACTATAAAAATGGAATATAAAATAACATTATTAAAACTTTCGAAGTTTATTATTTTGTTTCTAATAATAGATTTTGCTTTAGGGTCGATTACAAAGCAACTTTTTTTTCAACAAAAAACGGGTAAATATGCTAGATCTATCTATGCTATTAGAGAATCGAATGCCAAAATAATGATTTTTGGAAGCTCGCATGCTCATAGACATTATGTTCCTGAAATATTTGAAAAAGAATTGAAAACTTCTTGTTACAATAATGGAGCAGAGGGACAACAACTTTTGTTTCATCTTGCAATGCAAAGAATGATTTTAAGAAATAAAAAGCCGGATATCATGATTTTAAACATTGATGAAAACTTTTTGTTTAAGTCAGATATTGCTTATGACAGATTGGCGGATTTATACCCGTATTATGAAGACTACAAAGATGAATTAGAGTCCATTTTGAGCTTAAAATCCAAACTTTTAAATTTTCAACTTTTTTTTAAGGCATATCAATCTAATTCGACAATTGTTCATGTAATACGTTATTTTTTATCTCCACAAATCGATACTAATGGGTATCGACCTTTATATGGTAAAATCAACCCTTCAAAAGATCAACAACATGATGATGTTTTTGAAAAAGAATATATTGAAGAAATTGACGAGAATTTTGTAAACTCATTTACCGAGTTTATATATAATGCAAGGAAGAATAATGTAAAGTTGATTTTTGTAACTTCTCCAACTTTTTATGAAGTGGATTTATCCAAAAATTTGTCATACAATATGATGGTAGAATTATCAGAAAAGGAGAACATTCAATTCTTAGATTTTTTTAATGATGAAGAATTTTATGGTAAAGAAGAACTATTTCATGATAAATCTCACTTAAACGACACAGGCGCTCGAATTTTCACAAAAAAAATAATAGAAAAAATTAACACAAAATAAAGCCTATATTTTTAGTATATAGGCCTTATTGTTTTACTGTATTTTAAAAAGTTTAATTACAAGTGTTTCCAGAGTTTGTAATAACGCTAGAAGCATTAGAGTCGTCATTTATACAGACATATCTAGCTGCTCCGGTGGGCTCTGAAATTGTATTTTCAAGAATTGAAACATCTAAATTGGTGCTATACAATCTAATACCATCACTTTCATCGGGTTTAAAAGTGTTTTCGGATACCGTTATGTTGGAAGAATTTCCAATCTCTAATCCACCAATAACTTGATTGTTTTTAAAGTTAACACCATTGATATTAGAAAATACTACTTTTTTAGAGTTGGTAACAAATTTATTATTTTCAACATTTACCTGATAGTTTTCTTGTCCATCTTTGTTATTTAACTGAACAAAGTATAAATGAAAACCACTAGCGTTAATTTCATTATTATTAATTTGGGTATTACTCGCAAAAGTGTTTGTACCTGTAATTCCTCTTCCTGAAACAGTTATTTTATTGTTTTCTATTACAGCATCATAAGGTTTGGACAATTGGATACCATTTTCACAATTCACTATTGTATTGTTGTTAATATGAGCTTCTCGCGAGCCTACAGAAATTCCTAAACTATATCCAGAGATATGGTTTCCGCTTACTTCATTATTAAAAACGGTTTCACCTACACCTGCTGCAAAAATTGCAAAACTTTCAGAAGATTTTGCAGAGGCCGTAAACTGATTGTTTATGATTCGGGTACCTGATGTTAATGAATATACAATTCTTGTATCGATCTCATTATCATCTATAGTTATATCTTGGCCAATTGTTACGGTTACAAAACCACCTCTACTATTTGTTTCGGTATTGTTTCTAATAAAAACATCAAATACTTTTTGCTGCTCTTGTAATTCACCATTTTCATCTCTTCTTCTTGCGGGTTCTATATTAATCGCATAACCAACTTCGCCGCCGTCAGAATTAGAAGAAGGCTGTCCAGAATTAATAAAAGTATTATTTTCTATATAGATATCACGCCCATCGGTAAGTGCAATACCCATTCTTCTAGAATTTTTGAAAGTACAATTTTTAATGGTTGCCCCAGTAGTAGGCTTATAAGTATCTGGATTATATGAAAAGCCTTTAGACATTATACTTAGGGCTCCTTTAGAACCATTTATAAATGTAATACCATCAAGAGTTACATTTCTTCCTGAGTTTATGTAAAAAAGGTGTGACCCCTCTAATCCATTATCAGAAGAAGAATAAACACGTTGATCTCTATCCCCATGTAAAGTACCTCCGCTAACCATGACATTAGAAACATCTTCAATAGATATAATCGCTCCGTTTTCTACTCCCGCTTCTGCAGGAAATGTGCGTAAATGAGTCTTGTTAGTCATTTTTAAATGAAAATCCGAAGGCACATTAATAGCTTCTTTACTAGCTTTAAACACATGAACGTTAGGAGGGGTTATTTTTGTAACCTCAAAATAAGCATCAAAATTATTTATAATAAAGGTAGTAGCACCTAACTCTTTAACCTGAAACATTAAGTTTTCTAATTTTGCTGTATTTTGTAAAGCAATATCTGATGTTGTAATACCTTCTACAATATCCCATCTGGATGCATAGAATTTAAATGACGAATCTTTCAAAGTTACGTCTCCTTCTAAGGTAAGGTCAGAGCTTAACAATCTACCGTCAATCGTACCACCAGAAAAAACTAGTTTACCACCACCAACAATATCACCTCCTTCAAAATCAAATTTTACGTTAGAAGGTAATGTTATAGTAGCACCATTTAAGTCCAAAACACAATTTAACACAATGGTAGAATTGGCCGCAACGTTAGAGAGGTTAAAATCACAAGGAGTTGTAATTACATTTTCTGGTAATTCTGGTATAACCTCATCATCAGAAGTTTCATCACTTGAAGGATCGTTGTTAGAAGTTTCTTCGGTTTCAGGAACTAAATCTTCTACACTTTCTTGATTACAAGCATATAAGCAGAAAACAAAAAAGAAAAATAGCAGTATTGGAATTCTTTTCATGTTGGGGGAAATTTATTTGGTTTGGTTTTATATGTTATTTCATACAGTCTTTATTTTAAAACATATTTTCGTCGATAATATTGTGTTTTATAGCGATTAATTAGGTTAAATTTTTGTTAAAAAAAATTTAAAAAACAAAAATGTTCCCGTATTTACTTGAAAATGATTCGAATAATTTCTTTTTTGTAGTAATGTAAAATATTTTAAAATTAATTCAATATTGTTTTTTGGATGAATAAAAAGGTGAACAATTTATTATTTCAGTAAGTTGTAAGTTATAGATTTACGGTATAATTTTTAACAAATTAATTCCTGGTATTTTGAAATTTATATCCAACTGGTGTAAACTTTTTTGATTTATACGAAAAGATGATTTTTTGGTCAATTGAAGTGTTTTTAAACTTCATAGCAGCGTTACGAAGTAAAAGGTCACTATAAATTTATCTTGTTTTTTTGGTTTTGACCGAAAATAAATTAGAACTTGACCAGCTAAGACACTTTTAAAAATCATTACACTTTGACAGGGTTTCAATAGAAAGGGGGAATAGCCATATATGCATTAGAAAATATGCGAAAAATTACTTCTTTTATAAGACTTTAAAAAAATAGGCCAACCATTATTCATAGTCAAACCCAAAGCAGGTATGCTTTCTATAATTGCTGCTAGATTTTCAAGGAGTACTCTCATTGATTGTATACTATTACAGGACTTATTTTGTGAGAAATAACTGTTAATTAACATGTTTTATTGGACATTACAGAAAAGTTTACCTTTAATGCGCTACCATAATTTATCCTAATTTTTATGGGCTTAATGATATCATACAAGAAAACTACGACCAGGAAATAAGAATAATTGTGATTAACAATTTGGGTAGAATCAAAGTAAACGGTATTCATTCTTATGCTTACAAGACTCCCAAGGTATCTATAGATGTGATTGATTTTCCAGATGATTTGAAAAACTATTTTGTGTCTAATGGGCATTTAAATAGTAAGGGAAATAAGGTTTTGGCAGATTTGTTTTAAAAGGTGCTAAAATAAAAATAACGCCTTGTGCGAATAGTTACTTGGTCAATCATCTAGTATAGAAAACAGTCAAACTTTTAGTTTTTCTTGCGACCAATTATAAATCCAATGGATAGTCCAAGGTAATTGTTATTTACTACTCCAATTTTTTGTCCATTTGGCATTTCAATATCAGCTTTGTTAATGAGATTATATTCTAATCCACATCTAATAGTACCTACCTCAAGTCCACCTCTTAATAAAACACCTAATTGATTTTTGGTACTTCCTTTTATTACCTCTCTAGAACCGTTTGGAGTCAAAACATCTAAATCATCAAAAAGTAAATAGTATCCTAAACCTAACCCAAGGTAAGGGCGGCGATATTTATTTTTATTAAAAAAATAATCATAGGTCGGTACAAAGGAAATAACTGCATAATTGTCTTGGTTATCGATAAGAAATTGAGAGTTGTCGATATTTTTAAATTTTTGTGAATTTAATGCAATTCCAAACCTCAATCCAATGATGCTATTTTCAGAAATTTGAACTTTAGGTTCAATATTGAGTAATAGCCCTAAATTTTTGGATTCATTTTCAATAAGAAATCCAGGTTCTATTCTAAATAGTACCTGAGCGTTTACATTGTACAAGCAACATAATAACGGTAATAGCAATACTATTTTTTTGGGAACGGTATTTTTACTACTTAAGAAATCGGGTAGAAAAACTTTCATAAGTGTACATCTTAGTTTGTAAAATCTAGAACGAATGTTTTTCTTTATAATTGTTACTAATATTAAGTTGTAGCACAATCACCCAGTATACGACTATGAAGTATACTTGCTAACGGCTGCTTTGATAATATCATTATGTAATCCATATTCCTGGCAAAGTTCATTCATTTTTTTTCGAAATGCATTTTGATAATAGGCAGGCATTTGTGTGCTTGTAGCAAAAAACTTTTTGTACTTCTCTAGTAGTTCTGGGTAGTATTTTTCTATGGCATTAAAGATAAGCGTTTTGCTGTCTGCTTTTCCATTTCCAAACAAAGTTATTGTGGCTGGAAAAATATAGTCAACACCTATATCTTTGAATAATTTGAAAGATTGATGTAGTTGTTCTGAAGTATCTGTTATGTGCGGAATCAAGGGCATAAAACTTACACCTGTTAGAAATCCCTGATTAATGGTATGTCGAAGCGCTTCTATTCTTTTGGTAGGTAGGGGAGCTCCAGGTTCAAAGATTTTACCTATGTTGTTTTGTATGGTCGAGAACGAAAAACTAATGATGACTCCCTTTTTTAATTGTGATAAATCCGATGGGAGTATGGCATTTTGTTCTATTTCTTTTAATAATTCAAAATCACGAGATATCATATCTGACTTGGTGATGATATGAACCGGAAATTTATGTTTTAGAATGACTTCTAAAGCCTGCTGGGTTAGCTTATATTCTTTCTCAATTTGAAGATATGGATCAGTTACAGATGACAGTACAATGATTCCATATTGCCCTTTCCTGGCTCTATTTGCCAATTGTTTATCTAATAATTCGATTGCATTAGTCTTAACCGATAGTTTTTTTTCTAGATTAGTACCATACTTACTTCCTCTGATATAACAATACAGACAATTAAATGAGCAACTACTATACGGATTGAAGGTATAGTCATCTAAAAACCAAGGGTCTCTTTTCTTTGTCTTGTTTAGGACAGACGTAACCTCAATTTCTTTTATCATACTCATTTCTTTCTAGTCCTATAGCAATTTTTCTTCTAAACCAGTTGGCTACTTTTTCCTGGTTTCGAATTTCTTCATCAAACTGCTCAATAATATCAGGGTGATACCTTGCGGTTGTTTTTGCAGCCCATCCTATACCTTGTCTGATCTCCTTATCTTTACTATTTGCCTTAGACATCAAAATCATAAACAAAGAAGATATATTTTGTCTATCTAATCCTTTTCTAACCGCATAATGCACTCCGGCACCCAAAGAGCGTACGACCCATCTTTTTGGATGAGTAGAAAGTTTTTGTATTTCGGGGATGGTTTTAGTAGAGTAGTGCAGCATTGCATAGCCATAAAGTCTTTCGCCTATGATATCACATACATACCAAATAGTAGCTTTCGAGGTATATTCGGTAGCCTTGTCAATAGATTCCTGGAAATGATTTTCGAGTCTATTCTGTAGCATGATACCGAGAATAACATTACCGCCTTCTGTTTTTAAAGCTTCTATCTTATCACACAACAAAATTTGCTCACTTTCTTTTATGGTTTGCGACAGTTCATGTGCGCAAAATTCTAGTAATGGGAATTTTACTTTTCTGTTTAGTATTTGATTGCTAAGTGTTAATACGCATGCAGATACTCCATTTTCCTGATAAGCCGAAATACAACTACGCAGGTATTCTTTAACTTCGGATTTTCTGGTAACTACATTCATGTATAAAGTGATAATTTTGTTGTGGTTAATCATAAAGATATACATCAGAGCAAGACCAATCTAAATGAATAAGTTGTTTTTTAACTAGCTAGTAAAATTTCAAAATCGGCTATTACTTTTCTTTTTTCTTTCCCAATGATACCTTGTAGTCATCTATGCTCCCTTTGATCTTTAGATTAAGATACTTTATTTTTTCATTAGGATCTACTTCTACTATCTCATCTTCTTGTGGTTCACCGCTAATACTATCCTTCTTTTTTCCAAATAACTTTTGCCATGCAGCTTTTCTTACGGTTTTCCAGGGAATACGCACATAATAATCAATATTTTGATCGTTATCATGGGTGCCTGACAATTCTATATGACCCAAAGTAGATTCGATCCTCATTGCAGGAATAGTAATCTTACCTTTCTTTATATCCAAGCTATTTTGTAAAGTGTCAAACCGAATGTTTTGCAGGTTTTTATCACCCATATAGTCCGAAAGTGCCTGCATGGGATCATAGTTTTTTAACCTTCCGTTTAATACTTTTACATCCATTTCTATGGTGGATTGATCCAGATCTGGTACCATATCCGGATATACTCTAATCTTACCTTTAATTCTAGAGGTAAGTTTTCCTTGTAAATTTTCTGAAACGAGATGGTCTTGCCCAAAATTTTCGAATTTGAATAACAGTTTATCCAGATCAACATTATTCATCACCAAATCCGGCTGCATGTAGATATGTTTTGGATCACTACCATTGAAATATCCATTTAATCGAATATTCCCTCCTGCAGCGTTCATATGTAACGTATCTATATAAATGTAATGATCGGGAGTTGTTCTTAAATCTGCTATGATATTTTGAAGATCTATTCTATGGTATATAAAGTGAGCGATATCTGCTTTAAACTGCATATCGGTAAATGGCAACTCGTATAAATTGAAGGCTTCTGCATGTTCCTGAACATCTGCAGTTTTTGAAGTAACACCTGCAGCAGGTTTTGGTGGACTTAAATCAAAATTGAAAAGCGCGTCAAAGTCAATATAGTTAGCCTTTACTGCCAGGTAATTATCTCTTTTCTTTATTTCTGGATCTTTTCCTAAATAGTAGTTTAAATCAAAATTAAAGTTAGTGTTTCCTATTTCTCCATGAAAGTCTTTTATAACAATATGTTGGTCTTCATAATGTATATTTCCTCTAAAATCATGAAAGCGAAGCGGATGTACTTCCATTTTTGTATCTAACTTATCTAAAGCCAAATCGATAGAGTGTAAAGCAGAATCTTTATAATGCATACTAGAAGCAAAATGTAATGCTAAATCATCAAAAATTTCGTGCCTGTATTCTTTTGGAACATAATTCTCACCCTTATATGAAAAGACATCTTCTAGTCGTAATTTTTTAGAAGTAATATTGATATCCAAATCTACATCTCCGTTAAGTTCGGGTTGCATCCAAAAAGCATAATCATGTATTAAACCGTCAAAATGAAAATCACTATCATCTATATACCCCGTAAAATCTACTATTTTTAAGTCTTTGTCATCTATTAATACATCGGCATGAAAATCATGTAGTTTATGCGGATAATGTTTTAGGTCTGCATACAAGCTATCGATAAAAAATTCACCTTTTGGTAAATAGGCAGATTCTGTAAAATCTTTTGCAGAAGCTTTAAAAGAAAGCCCCAGGCTTAAATCTTTTATTTGCTCGTCGAAACCAGTTTTGGTAGTATCTTGTTTTGAAAAACGGGTTAGTTCGGCAATATCTAAGTATTTGGAAGCAATATCTAAATGCGTTTCTACCGGGATGTTGGTATGATGTATAACGGCAGGTAAGTCAGAAAGAAAACCGGTTATGGATAGATCCGATTTTCCTAGTAATAATTCGAACTGTTTCAGGGTAGCTTCCTTACCATTCATGACTAAATGCACATTTAGATCATGCAGGGGAGCAGGAAGTTTTTCGGCTATTAAACTCAAGTCTTTTACAATCAATTCTGCAAAGTAGGCTTGATTGAGTTTTTGTAAGGCTACTTCTGGGTTATCAATATCAATAATATCGTGAAAATTCATTTTGAGCGAAACTTGTCCAGAGGCCTCTTGTACTTGCTCCAGTTCTAAAAACTCTGCAATAAAATCGAGATTAAAATTCGAATCTATTTGCATATCAACTTCTGGAGAGTCAAAATTCTTTACAAAAATAGCCCCTTTAAATTCCCCCTTTTCCAGAGTCGCGGTCATATCGGTTAGAGAAAACTCCATAGTACTGGCATCTCTATTTTCTCCATTGGTAAAATGACCATTAAAACCCATATTATCTATCCTTTTCTCTCTTGCCGTATTTTCTAGAAAGGCTTTTCCGGCCCCAAATTTGGCATTGATAAAAGGTCTATTTCCTTTATTGGCAGGCCCTTGGATACTTGCGTTAAAATAGATTTCACCAGCATTTTTGTATTTTTCTAATACAGGTATTACATCTGCGGGAGCAAATGCGATGAGCATATCAAAATTAGGTTTGGTTCCTTTTATAGAAAGGTCAAGATCTACATCATTTTTGGTGTCTATAGAACCTTCTAATTCAAAATCACCATTTTCCATAGCAATACCCGAGGGTGATATATCCAGAATACCAGTGTATTCATTAAATACCAGGTCGGTATGAATTTCAAAATGTTTTTTACGGATAAAAGTAGTGTCTCCGTCTTTGATTACATTTAACTCAAGATCGGTATCGATATGACCTGCAATAACACTATCTTTTTGGCTAAAACCACCTTTACCTGTATAGATAAATTTTTCTACATCTGTATTGGTAGCTTCATCTAAGGTATGTATATCCAGGTTTTTGAGTTTAATTTTTTTGAGATGAATATTGGTAGCCGGAGTTTCTGTTTCAGAAGTGCTTGCTAAAGAGTTTTGAATATTCGTTGTATTATTTTCGTGGATAACAATATTAAAAACACCTTCTTCAACGAATAAAGATTGGATATCATAATTGCCGCCTAGCATATCCCATAGGTTAAAGCCTATGTAGATATCTTTTACATCCATGATGATGGGGGCATTGTTTTCTTTTGTTTCAAAAATTTGCACATCATACACCTTGATAGAGATGTACGGAAAGTTACCAAAAAGAGATAATTTACTTTCGCCAATACGAATCAGCCCTTTGTGTTCTTCGTTTAGTTTTGCGATTTCTCCTTTAATAATTTCAGATTGGTTACTCTGAATGTATAACATTAGAGCACCTATCAATATAGTAGGAACTAAAATTAGTACTACCAAAATTCGTTTCCAGAATCTTTTAATCTTCAAAGCAGAGGTCTATTAGGGTTGATAACGATGTTTGACATTAAAAGTAATGAATTCACATGAAATAAGCCATAACAATTAGGTGTATACCTTCTAAATAAAAAAACGGTTCGAGTTATGACTCAAACCGTTATTGTTTTTAAATAATATATAGTATTGTATGCAGTATCATTCTACAACGAATTTAATAACCGCTGCTTTCCAACTTAGAGCGTATAAAGTTCCGTTGGTATTACCTATTGTTCTTTTTTCTTGGGATTTCACATAGATGTCCATTAAATTAAAAGAGATGTTATCTATTTCCCGAACTTCTTTAAACTCTACAATTCTACCTAATTTAAGCTTTGAAAGTTCTGCTATAGTTTTTGCTTTTGAGAATGCTTTTTCCATAAGCTTTTTAAAAAGCCTTTTATTAGAAACAGACTCCTCAGGTAATTCAAATTCCCCAATTGAAGCTCTAACAAAATCTAGTTTTTTTAATTCTGTTAGGAGTTTATCCAACTCTTCTGCGCTTTTGAGTTTAACTGCATATCCCAGTTTTAAAAAACCAACATAACTATGTAATTCATAATTTTGTTTATTTAGGTTTTTTGTTTGATAACCTCCTGATTTTAAAAATGAACCTAACTCTACGTATTTCTCATTTAGTTTTTTTCTGGCTTCGATATCATTTCTAGTTCCATCTTCTTCATATCTTAAAAATTTAGAATCGTCAATGGAAATTTCATAAATAAAACTTATAGGATCAATTCTTATGGAATCTCTTACCTCTACTTCAATAAACCCATTATTTTGACTTATTGCAAGAGTTGATAGTAGAAATAAAAAGTAAGTAAGTTTTTTCATAGCTCAAATATTGTAATATGTTGTTTTCTTTTTAACTATAATTTATTGCTATCCCGTCATTTAACTCGGAAGCTCGTTTAAATCCAGACTTGTACAATTTTAAATGATAATTATTTATATATTCCCAATGTACTTCGTATTTGGCACCGTAAACATGATTTTTAATTAATTTTTCTTTGTCATATACATTTTTCAAATCCTCAATTTGTATAGATTCTAATATTTTATTTATTAATTTGACATCATTAGATTTTATAAATCGGTCATTTAATTTATCTAAAATTTTGCCTGTAGAATTATCACATTCTTGAATCAAGAAGAGAGTAATTCCCCACCCTTTATCCATTGAGAAAACCGTATCATTTTGTTTATGATATTTTCCATGAACGTAAGCGTAATTCTCATCAAGATACTCTTCAGCTACTTCGTGATCTAATTTTTTCAACTCTTCAATTTTTGAGTCATTAATTCTATATAATTCGCAAATTATTCCCAACTAGATTCGGTTTAAAGTTATTAATTACGTACTACGTTTAATATATATGTCTAAGCAGAGCAAAATGTTACCATACTTTTAGATTTTAAGTAATGTTAATATTAGTTTGAAAACAATTTTCTGGTCGCATTTCGCATTTTTTTCTGAGATCTCTTTTATTCCGTCGCAGTTGTTTGAGTAAAACTTAAATTCATTATCAATATTTGAAAAACTAAAAATGCTTTTTTCATTTTGTCTATTAATGTTATCGTGTTTATACTGGTTTAATAGCGTTGTATTTATCATCGAATCTAATAAATACAATTCAAATATTAAACATGTAAGTAGGGGAGTACAGTAACTAGTTTTATAAAATGTTATTATCGTACTTTTTCCGAAAGTCTAATGGAGTCATACCAGTTTTTGACTTAAAATATTTTGAAAAATAGGCATAGTCAGAGAATTCGAGTGTATATGCGATATTTGATAAATCGTCTTGAGAATGTACAATCAATCTTTTTGCTTCTAGGATTACTCTTTCAGAAATTAATTGACTTGTAGTTTTATTAATTGTTTTTTTTACTACTCTGTTAAGATGTTTGGTGGTTATATTTAATTTATAAGCATAAAATTTGGGGAATTTCTCTTTATAGAAATGGGTGTTTATTAAATTTTCTAATGTTTCTAGTATGTTAGTATAATTAGAAGAATTAAGTTTTTTTAAATTGATATTTACTGTATAAGCTCTTGTTAATTCTATATAAATGCTGTTTAGTGAGTTTACTATTTTTAACTCTTTTAGAAGATTATTTTGTAAATATTCGGTATAGGCTTCCTGAAATTTTAGATTTAATTCGTAAAGCTGTTTGGAGGCTAATTCTAATACAGGAGGGTTTTGATATGAATAAAAAAATGGAAATGAATGTAGTTTATGCTCTAAAAACTTTAATTCATAAAATTCTAGAGAATGGAAAAAGATAAATCCTTCGGGTTGTGTTTCAAATTTCCAAAAATGTGTTTGCCCTGGTTTTAGAAAGAATACCTTACCCGGTGTTATAGTATAAGAATTAAAATCAATTTCATGTATACCTGTGCCTTCAGTAAAGAGTACACAGAGATAGAAATTATGACTATGAGGTTTGTCGATTAAATTCTTGTTGAGTTGTATATGATTCGAAAAAGAATTAATGTACACATCGTTGAGCGATACAGATTCATTAAATTGACTAATATTTAGAACAGGGATTTTCATGAAAATGTCCTAAAAGTACAAAAAATGGTGTATATTTTACAGTAATAAAAGTAATTTTAGGTCTTAATTTTGCAGTATAATAAATCCTATGTTATGAGTAGAGTTATTGATACTATGAAGTGTAAGTGCCCGAAATGCAAAAAAGGAAATATTTTTAAAAATAAGGGAAGTATCCTATTGTTGAACATTCCTAAAATGAACGATAGATGCCTCGTATGTAACTATAAATTTGAGCGAGAAACAGGTTTCTTTTTTGGGGCTATGTTTGTGAGTTATGGACTTGCTGTGGCACAAATGATAATAAGTCTTGTGGTGTTTTGGTATTTTATTGATTTATCACCTCTAAGAGTTTTTACTATTATTGCTCTGATAGCTTTTTTATTGAGTACGGTCAATTTTAAATTGTCAAGGTCTATTTGGATACATTTGTTTTATAAAGATACTATTTGAGATCAGTTTTTGATTTTACTATAGATCTTTCCTTTCCAGAAGAGTTTTTCATCAGATGCTATTGTATTTTTAAAACTAAAATCAAATACAGCCTTAATAATTCCTTTATCAAATAGTAATTTATCAATTTTGATGGTTTCATTTTCTAAAGGAAACGTATTTTGTCCTAAATCTCTAATACTATTAAAATCAACCCAAGCAGAACAATAGTTGTTTTCTATTTCTATCATCAATTTACTATGTGTAGAAACACCTGTTAATGACTCTCCTTTTATTATTCCATTTTTCTGTTTTTCAAAGTTGATAAAATTGGTTCCTACATATTCATACATTCTATTTTCTGATTTTAAAGAATGGGACATATGCGTAGTATCGACTATTTTATAAAATGCTTGTAATGAATCTTTATAAATCCTCCCTGATTTATCTTTCATTTGGTATATTTCTGGTGGGCAAATTCCATCGCAAGTTAATTGCCCAAATTTGTTCTTAAAAACACATTCAGGATAACTCCATTCTTCTTTGAAAGAAAAATCTCCTTTAAGATTTTTTACCCATTCAATTTTTATTTTTTTAATAGAACCATTTTCTTTTTCAATCGTTTTGAAAGAAATTCCTAGTAAGATCAAAAATACTATGGTTATAAGTTTAGCTTTCATTTGAGTTATTCAGTATGGCGTTCTTTACATTTTTTCTGAAATCTAACTTGAGGTGATTTCATCATCCAAGCGATTAACCCCTTCTTTTTGGTTATGTAACTTACTAAAAATAGAACAAACCAAGTAAGTTAGAACCCAGTATTTAATTTTATATGATGTTATAACAGTTATCTGCTCAATTAGAAATTAGCTCTACTTTGTTATTTTAGGATTTTTATAAAACATCCATCGCAATCTTCCTTCAAAGGAAGAGGTTTTAAGTCTCCCTTCTGAAGGTAGATTTAGAGGGATGTAAACTGTATTTTCCTTAAAATGTATTTAATCTAAAATCTATTGATTAAAAATAACAAAGTAGGATTAGACTACTCTACATGAATGAATACTTTATTAACTATCTCCCAAGCATCATTTCTTTTAAAAAGAGATAAATAATCATAATAATTATAACCTAACATTGGCATATGTACTTTTACCATGGCTATTTTATAGGTACTATCTATCCCAATGATTTTCATGTTGAAAACCTCGTTTACATCTTTTGGGCTTTTTCTGTTTTTTACACTTTCTAGATATTCTGTTACAGTTTTTACATAGTTAACCCCTTTGATATGCCCATGTATACATGTGTTTTTATAAAAACATGCTTTTAGTTTTATTACATCTCCATAAAAAATACCTTCAATGTAATTATTAATTAGATCATTAATTTCTTCAATGTTCTTCATATATATTGGATTATTTGTTAATTTCTGATGATTGTTTTCCATTAAATCCCCAGTTTTCAAAAGGTATTTCATCTATTACAATATGTGTAGTTTCGGGACTTTTGTCTAAAACGTTAACTAATAATTGAGTTACTCCTTCGATTAAAAGTCTTTTTTGTTCTTTTGTTACATTGGTTTCTGTAACTTTTATATTGATGTACGGCATAATTTGTTTTAATGATTTTAAAATTTGAGTTTTAAGAATTAATCCCATTTCGAAGTGGTTGATACTGCATATTTTCCTACTCCCAAGAAAAAGATGACTATAGTACCAAATAGATATAAGCCTTGTAGTTCTATTCCCCAACCTCCAAATTGATTTAGGGTGAAAATATCTGCTGAATGCGCTAATAGAATAGCAATTAGCATATTACATCCTAAAATTAAACTTGCTAATCGTGCTCTCCAACCAATGATAATTAGTATTGGTGCTATTATTTCGCCTATAAAAACCGAATATGCAACAAAATCTGGAATACCAATATCGTTTAGTAAACTTTTGATGAATGAATAATTAGAGGTGAAATTTGCAATGCCGTGTAATAAAATAAGAATGCCAATACTTAGCCTTTGTAAGAGTAATCCGATATCCTTGTTTTTAAATTTTTCTAAAGTGTTCATATCATTTAATTTTTTAAAATTATTATGATACAAATGTCAAAAAAGGGTAGGAGGGGCCACAGGACCATTGTCACTATTTATTTGTGATAAATGTCACACGCTAAAGAAATTTCTATTACGAATTTAATCGACTTAATGTTTCTCTACTAACACCTAAATAGGAAGCTATAAGTTTTTTAGGTACTCTTTGAAAAAGTTTTGGATATTGTTCTAGTAGTAATTGATATCGTTCTTTTGAAGAGTTTTTTAGTAACGATAAGATTCTGTTTTGAAGTGCTATTCTACCAAATTTACTTTTCTTTGCCCAGAATCGTTCCATTTTGTGCAATTCTCTAGTGAGTTTTTCCCTGTTTTCAAATGTTATATATAGTAGCTCACAATCTTCTATGCAATCAATATTGATTTTTGATTTAGATTGTTTTACAAAAGACTCATAATCAGTTATCCACCAATTTTCCATTCCGAACTGTAAAATATGTTCTTTTCCGTTTTCATCCAAATAGTAACTTTTTAAGCAACCTTTTACTACCCAATATTCCTTATCAGCAGTTTCACCTTCTTGTAAAATATATTGATGTTTACGTTTCGTTGTTTTTTCGAAATGACTCAAGATAAAATCAAACTCTTCTTCTGTTAGCTTAATTATTTCTTCAATATGTTGTTTTAGGGGATGTTTCATTTAATTGTTGGCAACGTCTTTCTGTGTTCAATTTACCTACCAAAGATGACAAATGATCTAAACACTTCTTAAGTTTGAAAAGATAGTAAAGTTAAGAAGTTATCAGAAAGAATAAAAGAGAGGATTACGATTAGATGCAAATAGAAGTTTCAAACTTCGTCAACATAGATAATCCTCTCTCTTTTTCTACCTTAATTTTGTTTAATTATGTGAGGCTAAGGTTTGATTTTATATAGTTGTTATATGTTTAGATTATTCCTTTAGTAACTTAAGTAACGATACGATCTATTACGGGATTGATATTTCAAAAAACGTTTTGAAATTATAGACTCTTTTGGAAATTACTAACAATTATATGTTTATTTTCAGGTGTTTATGTTGTTTTTAACTTGACTCCAAACCCCAGTTTTAGCAGTTTCTTCTGCATATTCTAAGAATGTTTTTGCCTTTCTACCTAAAACTTGCTCTATATCATTAACAACCTGTTGGTTTTTTGGGTTAGTTAATACATGACTAAATAAATAATCTATTAACCAAACAACATCATTTGGTATTTGCATTTTTTTCATGCCATCTATATATTGTTCTAATGTGATGTCATAAAAATTTAAATCTCTGTTGCTGGTCTTTGAAATGATGTTAATGATATCCTTAAAAGTAATTAATTCTGGTCCTGTTACCTCAATGATCTCACCATTATATGTATCATCCAATAGGAGATTGGCAGCAACTTCGGCAATATCATTGGTATCTACAAATGGAATTAAAACATCAGACATGGGTAATGCTACCTCACCCGATAGAATAGGTTCTAAAAAGAAACTTTCGCTCCAATTTTGGTTAAACCAAGAAGCTCTAACTATGGTATATTGCATCCCAGAATCCATTACAATTTTTTCACAAGCTTCTGCTTCGGTTTCACCTTTTCCTGAAAGCAAAACTATTTTTTTTACACCAAGTTTTTTAGATAAATGAATTAAACTCTGTATAGCTTCTTTTGCTCCAGGAACAGCCAAGTCTGGATAATAGGTAACATACATTTTTTCAATACCGTTTAAGGCATTTACCCAAGTATCTTTATTATTCCAATCAAAGCTTGGAGATGCTTGCCTTGAGCCAATTCTAGGTTCAATGCCTTTATTTTGTAATTGTTCTACAACTCGACGACCAGTTTTACCGGTTCCTCCAATAACCAAAATGTTTGTTTTCATAATGTGTTGTTTTAAAATGTTTTTTGAATAAATGATGCTATAAGTAATAATACGAATGAAATCATACCAGAAATAGTTCGAATGCTATGATAATGATTCCATGTACTTTCATAATAGGTCCTGAAATTTTTTAACTCTAATGCACTAAATTTGGTAATATTGAATGCATCTAATTTGTTGTTTAAAGGAACATTGCCAAAGGCAGTAACTCCAAAAGTGCCAATTAGATAAATGATTGCTGATGCCAAGACCAGCCAAAACACAGGTTTGTTATTAAATTGCACATAAGTGCTTATAATCAATGTAATCAGGCTTCCGAAGAATACTATAAAGAATACAGGGTTTAGGATTTCTCTGTTAATGTTTTGCATGGTTTCTAAGTAAGTAAAATCACTTACTTTTTTCGTTCCTAATATGACCGAAACTGACCAAGCGAGGAAAAAACCTGCAGAAAGTGCATTCAATAAAACAGTTGTAAAGAAAATAGCGTTTTTCATACTTTTAATTTTTGAGTTAAATGGTTCCCGTAATACAATACAATGAAGTAAAACTCAACTACAATGGTATAAAACATAGGGTCTCCGAAAAAAAACGAATAGCTACCACCGTTTGGAATTATAAATACAGGAACTGTTATCAATGTATCTAATGTAATAGCTACGATTACAAACGTAAGTGCCAGTGTAGATGGTTTTAGGAACCCATTTTTATAGAACAAATAAGTTCCAAAACAAGCACTAGGGATAATGACTAATGCAAGTACGATATTGGCTTGTTGCTCTGGATTTTCCAGAATGCGAACATAAAACGATGCGAGGTAAAAGCTAACGCCTAAAATCCAGACTAAAATGGCGCATACAATGCTAAGTAGTTTATTATGTATCATAATCTTTGATTTTAAATTATGATACAAATCTATAGCTGTCGTGAATCAGGGACTTATTTAGAAAGAATTATGATTTATTCGAAAAGAATTTATACTTGACTAGGTCTATAACCAAACTTTTTTTCAAAGGCATTAGAAAAAGAACCTAAACTATCATAACCCACAGCCCAAGCAGCCTCTTGAATGGTCTTTTGCTCATTCTTAATTAGATTATAGGCTTTCTTTAAACGTTCATTCTGTAAGTATTTAAACACCGGAACGCCAAATTGAGCTTTGAACTCTTTTTTGAGTTTATTGGTATTGGTTCCAATTTTATGGGCAAGTTCGGTTAAGGAAGGTGGGTTTTCAAAATCGGATAATAAAATTTCTTGAGCTAGGTTAATTTGTTTAAGTTTTGCCGTATCTATTTTGGTGGATTGTTGATTTGCTAATTGCCCAAAATAATGTGAAAGTAAAGCGGTCATATGGCTTTTGTAGAACATCATTTTAATTTCACCTTCATAAGAATTGCTGAAGAATTGTTCTACCAATAGAAACATTTCTGGAGTCATCTTAAATACAGGGCCTTCTACATAATGATCTTTTGGGTGTACCAGTTGCGACAAAAACTGTTCTAAAAATTGTCCTTCTCCATTGGGTAACTTGTCTAAGTTTTTAATGGCGGTTGCTATCACCAAGCATTGTAACGGTTTTTGGTCTGAAACAAAATGTTCGAACTCTACCTTTTCATCAGCATAAAATGAGAGAACCATACCTTTAGTATGTTGAAATTCTTTTGTCTTGCCTTTGTATTTAATTTTAAGACTAACATCTCCTGCACCATAAAAGGCAATAGCGATAACAGGTTCGTCAAAATAACATGAGTCCACCAAAGTTTTATTGGTAGAAGCTTCTTCCAATAAAATTGTACAATCATTTATGTCTATGATTTCGCGATTCATTCATTTACTGATTTTTCCTAATTACCTGCAACGATTGTATATGAAGCGTAGCGATGAAAAAGAGTTGTAATTTAGATACTTTGTTACCAGATATTTTTACGAATATAAATTTAAACTTAATATTTTACCAGCATCATCATAAAATAATACTGTATCATTTCCTTCAGTAAAAAATTTAAAACCAACTATTTTATCAATTACCTGAAACGAATTTATATTTTTGATTTTTGGTTTATCATAATGGTTCAGTGTCTTTTAGTTCATCGGTGTTTTCATCATATACAATTGGGCTTATTTCTTCATTATTCGACCAATCTCTATTACACTTCTAAAAGCCCCAAATTGATTATTAAGCTGAAAGTTTAGCTTTTGTTTATAGAGAATTCATAAAATGTCTGTAAATAATAATCTATATCAAAATCAAAAACTTCGTTAAATTCTGGGTATGGTTTAATTTTCATTTATAAAGTTTTTTTAATTTGTGGCTAACGTTCTGGCTATACTGCGCTTTAATTCAGTTTAGGTTTGTTGGTACCAGTTTCTACTTTTTTTCTTCACGTAAAATTTTTTCCATTTTACGACCTCTTGCCAATTCATCAATCAGCTTTTCCATGCGCCTACATTGTTTATACACTTCAAATTCATCCTCTATTTCTTCAATTCTATACCCACAAACGACTCCTTTAATCAAGTGTGCGTTTGGATTTATTTTAGCTTTTTGAAAAAATGTTCTAAACGTTACTTTTTCATCAATAAGTGCTTGTAAAGTATCTTGATCAAAACCAGTAAACCATGTAATTACTTGGTTGAGTTCTTCTTTTGTTCTACCTTTTTTTTCTAATTTACTCAGGTAAAGTGGATAAATGGATGCAAATATCATATTGGCAACCTTTTCATTTTTTTCGGCAGTAACTTTCATCTTTATTCAATTTTTTAATTGATAGGTAATTAAAAAGGTATCATAGTAATTACTATTTAATTCTAGACGGTTCATACAAATCTAATGGATTTCTAATAAACCTAAAATTATAAAGTATCATACCAAGTTTAATATTTTTGAAGGAATGTCTTAATCTTCTAATAAAATAAGTAACCTTTATATATTTGTTGAATAAAAAAAGGTCCAGAGTTACAAACCCTGGACCTTTTCGTCTTAATAACAACAAAAATGATTTCTGGTTAAGTATTGTTGCTTATAGTAATATTAGTTCCTCCAGATGTTTGATCAATACAATCCAAGTTGTTACCAATTACTTTTATTGTATTGGATTGTATTGTTAGATTACTACAACCTTCTTTTATTCTAATTGCATCTTGCCCTGTTGATTCTATATTATTACCAGATACGCTCATATTTTTGGCATTGATAAATATGATACCTTCTTTTGTTTGATTATTCATAAAGTCTATACCATTAGAACGACTAAATGTTCCAGAATTTGCAAGTTGGTTATTTCTTACTGTTATTTTGAAATTTTCTGCTTCTACACCTTCATTTACTGCTACGAACTTAAAACTTTCACGAGCCACGTTTTTTAAATTGTTTTCATAAATATTTACATTCTCCATAGTAGTTAGGTTCCCAAAAATACCGATACTATTACTTACCGTACTTGTAAATGTATTATTATAGATTTCATAATTTTTGATGTTTTTTGGTTGTATACCAATATCAAAATCTATAATATTATTTCCATAAATTTCTGTATCCCTTTGGTAAGCAGCAATAGCAACGTTATATCCTTTTATTGTAGTATTAGAAATCACATTGTTGTAAGTATCTTTGGCATCAGGGTGCCCTGTTACGATACCAGCACTACTTTTGTTATTGGGATTAGCTGTCAATTCGTTATCAGAAATTGTGACATTGTATCCTGCACCTATTGATATAGCTTTTTCAGTTTTATTATTTTCTATAGTAACATCATGTCCAATGGCAACTATAAATGATCCATATTTACTATCTTTTTCTACATTGCTTCTAATGGTGATATGATGTGCATCTTCATAAAATACTAGCTCACCATTTACAGATGCCCTAGATGCTTCAATATCAAGAGCAAAACCAGGGGCTTTCCCTTCAGAGTTAGGAAGGTCGATACCTGCCCTCAAAAATGTATTTTTGTCGATATCAATATCAAACCCATCTGTTATAGACACATTATTTCGTCTATTACTATCAAATATACAATTGGTTACTTTTATATTTTTAGATGGTACATAACCAGCTTCAAAGGTAAATCCAATACTGGCTATATGCAGACCATCGCCCAAACCATATTTCATAGTAACACCATTAACCTCTACATTATTAGCTCCATGAATCATCATTACATGTCCAAATGCATGTGGCCCCGGTTGAGAATGATCATCATGTTTTAAGCGATCACCAATACGAATCCCTCCATAAACCTTACTATTAGATACTTCACGTATTGCTAATAACACATAGTTTTTTCTACTATTGGGTTGCACTCTTAAAACTGTATTATCAGTCATTTTGAGTACAAAATTAGAAGGAACGTTTATAGCTTCAAGTGATGAATAAAAATTTTGATAGGTAAGTGGTACTTGTCACAGTAGCAACTTCAAAATAGGCATCAAGTTTATCTATTTCAAAAGTGATTGCTCCTAGTTTTTTTACAAGATTCATTGTGTTTTCTAGTCGTGTATTATTATTTAAAGCATTTTCTTTATTAGTTATGCCTTCTACAATACCCCATCTAGATCCGTAAAATTTAAAACAGGACTTTTTTAACTTACGTTACCCATCACCGTAAGGTCAGAGCTTAATAATCTATCATCGATGGAACCCCCAGAAAAAACTAGTTTACCACCGCCAACAATATCTCTTCCTTCAAACTCTACTTTTACATTAAAAGGTAGTGTTACTGTAGCACCGTTTAAATCTATAACACAATTTAATATAATGGTAGATTTGGCAACAACTTTAGATAAGTCAAAATCACAAGGAGTTGTAACTACGTTTTCTGGTAGGTCTGGTGAAACCACATCGTCGGAAGTTACACCATCTGTAGGATTTGTGTTAGAAGTCTATTCGGTTTCGGGAACTAAATCGTCTACACTTTCTTGATTACAAGTGTACAAGCAGAGTACAAAAAGAAAAGTAACATTATATTGGTATTCTTTCCATGTGATAGATGTTATTTTATAGATTCATTCATCAAAAATGTAGTTTCGTCGATTAATTGGGTTCTATAGTGATTAGTTTAGTTAATTTTTTAGTTAAATTATATTTTTTGTATATAGATAATTAAATAATTACGGGATATCCATAAAAAACATATTGTTAATTGCTTTTTTTTATGTTAATCAGAAATATGTTTGTGATAAATTCAATAATGTTTTTTGAACAATAAAAAACCGAATAAATTATTACTTGAGCAAGTTATAAGTTATAGATTTGTAGTATAATTTTAAGAAATTAATTACTGGTATTTTTAAATTTACACTATGAATAAAATTATTCGTGTTACTACTGTTCCGATGTCATTAGGGGGGCTTTTAAAGGGGCAATTAAAATTCATGTCTCAACACTATACTATTATTGGTATATCTGGTAAAGGAGGAGATCGCTTAGACAGGGTTTCTAAAGAAGAAGGAATAGAGGTGTATCCTGTAGAAATGACACGAAAAATTACTCCTATACAAGATCTAAAGGCTGTTTATAAGCTTTATAAGATTTTTAAAAAAGAGAAACCAACGATTGTTCATAGTCATACTCCCAAAGCTGGGACACTTTCGATGATTGCCGCTAGATTTGCAGGAGTACCACATCGATTACATACAATAGCCGGATTACCTTTATTAGAAGCAACTGGTAAGAAACGTATTTTATTGGATACAGTAGAAAAACTTACTTACAGATGTGCTACTATGATTTACCCTAACTCGTATGGTCTTAATGATATTATAAAAGAAAACGGTTATACTACAGAAAAAAAACTTAAAGTTATTGGTAAAGGAAGTTCTAATGGTATCAATACTTCTCATTTTGACCCTCAACTTTATTCAGATAAGGATAATCAAAATTTACGGGATGAATTAAAGATAAAATCTTCAGATACTGTCATTATTTATGTAGGTAGATTGGTAAAAGATAAAGGAATTAATGAATTAATTGGCGCATTTAAGAAAATAGGGAGTCAGCATTCTAACTGTAAGCTTTTATTGGTAGGAACTTATGAGAAGGATTTAGACCCTTTATTACCAGAAACAGAACATGAAATTAATACTAATCCTAATATAATTTTTGTTGGTTGGCAAACCGATGTAAGACCTTATTTTGCAATTTCAACTATTTTAGCATTTCCAAGTTATAGAGAAGGATTCCCGAATGTTGTAATGCAAGCAGGAGCTATGGGATTAGCAAGTATTGTAACTGATATTAATGGTTGCAATGAAATAATAACAGATCAGGTAAATGGTGAAATTATACCAGTTAAGAATACAGAGCGATTATATCAGAGTATAAAAAAGTTAGTAGAGGATAAATCATTAAGAGACCTTATGGCCTCGAATGCAAGAGAATCCATTGTAAGTAGATATAATAATCAGTATGTTTGGGATCAATTGTTAAGCGAATATAGATCATTAATTAATTAATTAACATTTTTTGGATGAAGCAAAAGCTAACTTTATTAAAAAAAAGAGTATCCGTTGTTGTAAATGATGAGAACGAAAAAAAAGGGATTTTTCAAATAATAAAAGAAAGTATAATCTTTTGGATCGTAAAAAAGGAGTTCCCATTTTTTTATTTTGGAAAGTTTTTATACAGAAAAGATGTTGGGAATTATAAAGATTATTTGAGTAGTAAAGAAGTTGATAAAATAACGTTATCCAAAAATCTTCATCTTTATCAATATGCTTCGTTACTAAGAAATAAATTAACCTTTGCTATTTTTATGGAACGGAATAACATGCCTGTCCCTTTAATGGTAAGTTATAATTTTAAGCATAACTTTTTTTTAGGGGCTAAGGTATATAATGTCGCTACTATAGATGATTTATATAAATATTTTAATGATCTATTTGTGCAAACATCAAATACAAAAGTTTTTGTTAAGGCAATAGCAGAGATGGGTGGTGTTGGATCATATCTTATCACAAAAGATAATCTCGAACAAGAATTAGATCAATATGGTGCCTATATCCTAGCTAATGATTGTATACATCAAGAGTTAATTATTCAACACGATTTAATCAATACCATATATGAAGGTAGTGTTAATTCTATACGTTTTGATACATACCGAGATAAAAACGGAACTACACATATTTTATGTGCTTATATGCGTTTTGGTAGAGGAGGGAGTGTTTTAGATAATAGTACTTCTGGAGGATTTTGGGTTGGAATCGATATTGAGAAAGGACAACTTAAAGGGAAAAGTTACCAATTTATGCAACATGGCGGTAAACGTTTGGATAGACATCCTGATTCTAAAGTGATTTTTGATGGATATGAAATACCGTATTTTAAGGAAGCGTGCGAAGTTGTTAGGAAATGTGTTACTCATATACCTGATAGAATTATAGGTTGGGATATTGCCATTAGTAAAAATGGACCCGTGGTAATAGAAGGAAACGATAATAATTCGCTTTTGGGACCTGATCTGGTATACCAAGGATTGTTAAAACATCCTTTGGCCAAAGAAATTATGGAAGAAGCTTAAAATAAAATGATAATGAAACCATTAGAGTTACTTAGAAACAAAGCATTCTGGACAGTAGATACGCTTAAGGGAGGAAAAAAAAGAAACCACTATGATGAAATTAAATTTATTGTAGAGAACCCCACTTCTCAAAAATCTATTGATTTAAAAAATAAAAATTTACAGTATCTACTAGAGCACGCTGTAAAATCAACAGGGTTTTATGATGCTTATAAAAAGTATGATAGTATAGAAGATTTTCCTGTTATTAATAAAAATATTATAAAGGATAATTATGAAGGTTTCCAATCCAAAGATTATATAGATCTTCCAAAGTTTACAGTTAGTACCAGTGGTTCTACAGGAACACCGTTTACAGCGCATCAGAATACTAACAAGAGAGTCAGGAATATGGCTGATACAATCTATTTCTCTGAAAAAGCAGGTTTTAAAATCGGTAATAAATTGACTTATTTCAGATTATGGAACGCTTATGAAAAGAAAGGGTTTATTTCAAAATTGTTACAAAATGTAGTTCCCGTAGAAATATTCGAACTTAAAAATAAAGAAGTTGTCAAAGATGTAATCGATAGACTTTCTAAAAGCAACGATTCGAATAGTTGGCTAGGATACGCCTCTGGATATGAAACAATTTGTAGGTATCTGGACAAAAACGAAACACCAAAAGTAAAAGGGAAGTTGAAATCTGTTATTGCAATGTCAGAACGATTAAATGACTACACAAAACAGGGGGTATATAAACACTTCGGAACCGAAGTAGTTTCTAGATATTCTAATGTAGAGAACGGTATTATGGCGCAGCAACCCTTGGGAGATAAAAAATATTTCGAAATTAATGAGGCTAGCTATTTGATAGAAATTTTAGCACTTGATTCTAATAAAAGAGTGCCAGATGGGCAACCCGGTAGAATTGTAATAACAGATTTGTTTAACTATTGCATGCCTTTAATACGATATGATACGGGGGATATAGGGATTAAAGATGTGATTAACTCTAAGCCTGTTTTTCTAGAAGTTAGTGGTAGAAAAATTGATGTGATCTATGATACAAAAGGAGAGATTATAACTAGTAATTTAATAATGCTAGCCAACAATTATCAGGAGTTAAATCAATGTCAATTGATACAAAAAGCGCCAGGAACTTATTGTTTTAAAATAAACTCTGAAGATAAATTTTTACGAGAAGAAGAGTTCGTTAACGAGTTTAAAGAGTATTTGGGCGAAGATGCAAAAATTACTATAGAATATGTAGATGAAATTCCGTTACTTGCATCGGGAAAAAGAAGGGTCATGGTTAATGAAATGGCAAACGTTTAGTGATTAAATTTTGCAATTGTGTATACATTTTTTTTAAAAAGGATTCTCGATTTTAGTATATCATTAATTTTACTAATTTTGATCTCCCCATTATTTATAGTGCTAGTTATCTTTCTGGCGATAGCAAATGGAGGTAAACCCTTCTTTGTGCAAAAAAGACCAGGAAAGAATGAGAAAAATTTTAGTATCCTGAAATTTAAAACTATGAATGATAAGAGGGATCAACAAGGTAATTTATTAGAGGATAAAGATAGAATTACTAAAGTGGGAGCTTTTGTGAGAAAGACCTCTTTGGATGAAATTCCTCAATTAATTAACGTTGTAAAAGGAGATATGTCCTTAATCGGTCCACGTCCCCTAATTATAGAATACCTCCCCATTTATAATAGTATTCAGAAAAAACGTCATGATGTAAAACCAGGTATCACAGGTTGGGCACAAGTAAATGGAAGAAATTCTATTTCTTGGACAAAAAAGTTTGAATATGATGTATGGTATGTTGCTAATTGTAGCTTTTTGCTTGATATAAAAATACTAGGCTTAACACTTAAAAAAGTACTTCAGAAAAAAGATGTAAACTTATCTGAAGAGTTATCGTCAGAGTATTTTAATGGCAATAACTAAACGAATAATGTTTTAGACAAGACATATGGGTAAGAATTTGGAAATAGTAGCCTTAACAAAAAGGATGTTAAGGGAGGGCATAGAACAAAATACATATTGGAAAGGTGATCTTACTCCATTACCAAAAAGTAAAGCTTTATGGTTGGTAGCCAATGATAGAATAGAAGAAGAAGATTATTGCGGAGTTCTTGGGTATGAAGATGACAAAATGATTTCTTTTGTCTTCATGTTTCCAGATTTTTTAAATGAGAATGGTAAAAAAGGTAGTAAGGTTTATTGGATGATCTCCTGGTGGGTCGATAAAAAATATAAAGACACCGTATTAGGAACCTATATATATAATGAGGCGGTCAACTTAACAGGTAAACAAGTGCTTATTAAGTCCTATGCAGAAAACGTGACCTCATTCTATGAAAAACAACCTTTTACTGTAATAGCTTCTAGATTAAGACATACTATTTTTTTTAGTTTAGATGCCTCGATGTTAATAGGCAGGTTTTCATTTTTAAAACCATTTAATCCCATCTTAAAAGTCATAGATGATACCGTAGCTTCATTTTTAAGATTTATAAATCGTTCAAGATTGAAGAATAACACAAAGTCATTAGAATACGAGTATATTCCTCAGTTAGATAATAAAACTTGGGAATTATTACAGCCTTTGTGTAAAAATGATCTAATTTATAAAACCAAAGAGTATGTAAATTGGCAAATTTCAACAAGTCAATATATGCAGACTCCAATTCCGAAAAAACATCCATATACATCGTTACAAACAGGAGTGAGTACCAACATTAAAATGCATAATGTAAAGGTAATGAATGGAGAACAATTGATCGGCTTCTTTTCATATGTGATTAATTATAATGAATTTAATGTAAAATATTTTTTGGTTATAGAAGATCAATATTATGATGTATGTATAGATGCTTTAGTAGAGAATTGTATTAAAAAGAAAGCGAAATTTATTTTTACAGATGACACCAGGTTATCTGATAGTATTACCAAAAAGTATACTACCGTTTTTACACATAAGGTGACAAAAAAAGGTTTGGCACATAATGAAACAAAATTGGATTTTGAAAATACAACTATGCTTAACAGAGATGGACATTTTTACTAATTAGTTTATTATTGAGAAAATAAGAAATCTCGAATAGGTTAGTACCGATATTAGAAATAGTATTTTAGATAAATAATGATAAAATGAAATTTGTAAAACAATTACAAGCATCTATAGAAAGTAATCTGACGCAAAATGCACTTTGTATCAACGGAACGTTTTATACCTATCAGGATTTTGCATTAGAAATTTCTAAGATACGTGCAGCAATTGCAACAACAATAGATGATACAGAAAAACTAATAGGGCTGGTTACTAATGATGATTTACAAACCTATGCCAGTATTATCGCATTGTGGTTTGAAGGGAAGGCATATGTACCTGTAAACCCATCATCTCCGTTAGAGCGAAACACCAAGGTTTTCGAACTTACAGAAACAAAATATGTGTTGGATTCATCAAAAACTTCTTTATATGAGGATTATAAGGTGATTTCTTCGTCTGAATTAGAAAATACGGCACTTAATTTATCTCCGAATAAAGTATCAGGAGAACAATTAGCTTATATTTTGTTTACATCAGGTACTACAGGTTTGCCAAAAGGAGTTCCTATAACATTTAACAATGTAGATGCATTAGTCAATGCCATAGACGCCGAGGAAACTTTTAATCTAACCTCTTCAGATCGTTGTTTACAGATGTTTGAACTTACCTTCGATTTCTCTGTGGTAACGTATTTGTTCCCTTTTTTATCAGGGGCTTGTATCTATACGATTCCCAAAAATGTAATAAAGTACTTTTATATATTTAAACTGATAAAAGAACAAAGATTAACCGTGCTTACCATGGTGCCATCTATTATAAATTATCTTAGACCGTATTTTTCAGAGATTAATGCACCCGATGTAAGGTATTGTAGTTTTGGAGGAGGAGCTTTGCATAGTGATATAGCAAAAGAGTGGAGTGATTGCCTTCCGAATTGTAAAATATTTAATTACTATGGGCCAACAGAGTTTACCGTTTATAGTGGGTTTTATCCATATCACAAAGAAACACATCAAAAAGCTCATAATGGTATTATAGCAATAGGAACACCTCAAAAAGATACACATTACCTGGTTGTAAATGAAAAAAATGAAGAAGTCCCTATTGGGGTGACCGGAGAATTGTGTCTGGGAGGCCCACAGATAACACCTGGTTATTGGAAAAATGAAGAACGAAATGCAGTGAGTTTTTTTGTCAAAGAAGATAATACAGAGAAAATACGATATTACAAGACAGGAGACCTTTGTTTTAAGGACGATGAAAATGATTTTCTATATGTTGGAAGGGCAGATTTCCAAGTAAAAATTAGAGGCTATAGAGTAGAATTGGCCGAAATAGAATTTCATGCCAAAGCGATGTCTGATAAGAAAGTGAATATGGTTGCATTAGATATAACCAATAATCTAGGGAATGCAGAATTAGGCTTGGCGATAGAAGGAGATTCTTTTGATACAAAGAAAATCGTAGAGCATATGAAAACCAAGATGCCAGAATATATGATTCCAGGACATATAAGCTTTGTAAAGGAATTTCCCCATAGTATTAACGGAAAAATCGATAGAAAAAAATTAAGAACATATTTTGATATAAATTAAAACTAGAATGACAAGAGATGAAATTTTATCAAAGGTAACCAATGCCTTTGTTACAGTATTAGAACATACTAATTTTGATTTAACAGATGCTACTACTGCCGATGATGTAGATGGTTGGGAGTCTATTACGCATATGATGATTATTTCTGAAGTAGAGAAAACTTTTAGTATTAAGTTTAAACTAATGGACTTGATGAATATGAGTAATGTAGGAGATTTATTAAATACAATCGAGTTAGAATTACAATAGTTAGTTGGATTCCCTTTAATCAGTAAAGAATTCAAACAAGGGTTTCATGATTTTTATCATAGAATTATAATGCGTTGATTTATTTCTTTAGCACGCATTATAAAACTTGAAAATCATGGAAGACATTGTGATTATAGGGGCTTCTGGTCATGCTAAGGTGATTATAGAAGTGGTCGAGATGACTGCAAAGTATAGTATTTATGGCTTAGTAGATTCTTTTAAACCTAAAGGTATAAAAGTGCATGGGTACAAAATTCTAGGGCCTGAAGATGAGATAAGAAACCTTGCTGAAAAAGGTATAAAAAGAGGGATAATTGCAATTGGGGATAATTGGATCAGATATACTATGTCTAAAAAAATTAGACAAATTGTAAAAGATTTTGAGTTTATTACAGTAATTCATCCAACTGCGATTGTAAGTAATAGTGCTAAAATAGGAAAAGGAACTGCTATTTTAATAGCTGTCAAGATAAATGCAGATGCGCAAATAGGAGATAACTGTATTGTTAATACAAACTCAAGTTTTGGTCATGATAGTGTTTTAGGAGATTTTTCAAGTATTGCTCCTGGTGTTACGGTAGGAGGAAATGTAACTATTGGTTTTTGCAGTGCCATATCATTAGGTGCAAATTTAATACAAGGTATTTGTATAGGAAACCATAGTGTAATTGGAGCAGGTTCATTAATATTGCAAAATATAGTGGATTTTAAATTAGCTTTTGGGGTTCCCGGAAAAGAAATTAGAACCTTACAAAAGGGAGAACGATACTTGTCAAAAGTAGATAGTTAGATATAAAATTAATATAAATAATACGTTAGGTAGAATTAAACATTACTATGTACAAATTGTTTTTTAAACGTGTGTTGGATTTTTGCATTTCCTTGGTTGGTATTTTATGCCTATTTCCTGTTTTTTTTGTGGTGATGGTAATATTGCTATTTACAAATAATGGCAAACCATTTTTCTTTCAACCGAGACCAGGTAAAAATGAAAGAATATTTAAGATTATCAAGTTCAAGAGTATGAATGATAAAAAAGATGCAAATGGAGAGTTGTTACCTTTTGAACAAAGAATAACAAGTATTGGTAAGTTTATTAGAAAATATTCGTTAGACGAAATCCCTCAATTATTTAATGTTTTAAAGGGAGATATGAGTCTTATTGGCCCAAGGCCACTTTTGGTAAAGTACTTACCTTTGTATAATGAAGAGCAGAGAAAAAGACATTTAGTTAAACCAGGTATAACAGGGTGGGCTCAAATAAATGGTAGAAATACTATTTCATGGGCACAAAAATTTAAGCTTGATGTTTGGTATACAGATAACATAGGTTTTTTGACAGATGTTAAAATAATTTTATTAACGATCAAAAAAGTATTCTTTAAAGAAGATATTAATAGTGGTGAGAATATAAACATGCCAACTTTTAATGGAAATAACTAGTAAAATGAAAAGTGCAGTAATTATTGGAGCCGGTACACAAGGGCAGGTATATGCTTCTTATCTTAAAGAAGCGGGAGTTAATATTATCGGCTTTATAGATGATAATCCCGATTTAAAAGGTAAAGAGGTGATTAATATTCCTGTATTAGGGACCTATAGAGACTTATTTTTGGATGAGTTCAAGAATAAAATTCAAGACGTATATTGCCCAATAGGAGTAAATGCTGTCCGTGTAGAGTATCTTTCTACTTTAAAGAAAGAAGGGTATGGTATTCCTGGATTTTTGCATCATACCGTATCCATTGCGCCCGATGTAACAATAGGGGAAGCAGTATATATGCTTGCTGGCAATATTGTAATGCCTCATACAACCATTGGTAATTATATCATGATAAATATGGATAGCACCATTGCGCATCATGTAACGCTCGAAGATGGAGTGTTTATGTCTTCTGGAGTGAATATAGGAGCATTGATACATGTTAAAGAAAATGCATATGTAGGCATGGGAGTTACAGCAATGACCGGAATAAAAGAAATAGGAAAAGAAACATTAATAGGAGCAGGAACCGTACTTATAAAAGATGTTCCTGATTATGTCACGATAGTTGGTAATCCTGGCAGAATAATAAAAACAAAACAACCATAATTCATGCATTCTGAAAATAAAATTAAAACTTCGGATATTGTATTTATTGGTTCTGGAATATCATCTTCCTTTACCATTTTACACTTGCTGGATCGTATTGAAGAGCAATCTGTAAACAATACTATAGATATCACAATAATAGATAAATATCATGAATTTCATACAGGGATACCTTATGGAGCTAGATCTGGGTTTTCTGTACATTTAATAACATCGTTAAGAAATTTTTTGCCAGAACCAGAACTTAGTAAGTTTCTGAAATGGCTAAATGCTAATAAAGAATGGTTACTTGATGAATTAAAAAATGATGGGGGTAAGTTGTCGTTGGATTGGTTAACCGTACATGCTAAAGAAATAGCCAATAATGAATGGGAAGATCTATTTATTCCACGACGCTTTTTTGGATTGTACATACATGAGAAAGTTAAAAATAGATTAGAGTTTTTTGAAAATAAAGGGATTGTTACTATAAATTATGTTAACGCAGAAGTAATTGACCTGGATAAAAAAGAAGACTATTACGAATTGTTCTTAGAAGGTAAAGAAAGCATAATTTCAGAAAAAGTAATAGTTTCTGTTGGATCTTTACCAGTTAATAATCTCTGGCGTGATGAGAGTTTGGTAGAAGAAGAAAACCTACTTTTTGTAAATAATCCATATACTCCAGAGCTTGCCGAAATACTTAAGAAAATAGAGAGCTTTACGGCTAAACATCCAGAAAGTAAAGTAAATGCTCTTATTGTAGGTGCAAATGCAAGTGGCCTAGAGATGTTATATAAATTAAATGATATTGAAAAAATAAAATCCAATATTGATAAATTTATTATATTGTCTACGCAAGGTTTATTACCAGATGCGGTGATAGATCATAAAAAGAGAGAAGAGTATACCCCTTATAATCTGTTGGCACTTGCCAATGAAAATGATATTACAGCAAAAATAATTGCCGAAGCTGCTTATAAGGATCTTGATTATGCAGATGAGATAAACTTAGGAGCCGCATCTACAGTTGATATTATTTCTAAGGCTTTTGGTTCTTTATTGAGTAAATTGACTTATGAAGAATTAGAAAAATTTGCTTGTCATCACGGTAATCAAATTGGTAGACGACAACGATGTGCTGGATTTCATTATTCGAAAACAGTGGATAGTTTAAAAAATGAAAATCGGTTTGAACACCTTGCCGGAAGATTTATAAATATAAATAAAAATGCACTTGGTTTATATGAGTTAGAGTATTTAGATACAAAATCATCAAATAATAAAACATATAAAAGCCCAATACAGATTGTAATTAATTGTGTAGGAAGTACTAATTTTGATAGACAGAATGTCCCCGTTCTTCTAAAAAATATGATTCGTAAAGGGTATTGTAAACCAAATGATTCTAAGATTGGTTTTGAAGTAAATGAATCATTAGAGGCGACCGAAAATTTACATATAGCAGGACCGCTGCTTGCCGGAAATATATTCGAAGGAAAAGCGGTTTGGCATGTAGAACACTGTGGAAGAATTATATGGTTATCACAGGTGTTGTCTAAAAAAATTAATGATTATTTCTTTGAAAAAAATCGAATAAATTAAAGTTCATAAATACGTTTCCCCTAATTAAATTAAGCTATAAACCCGTATGAAATAATTTTACAATTGAAGCAAAACTACAAACTGATAATTAAACATTTTGATAATACTTCTGATGTAATAGAGTATAAGACGCTTCTCCAAAATCAATGGGGTAATAATGTGTATTATTCTGTAGAGCATTTGAAGCATTTTGAAAAAGATACTGATAGACTGTGTTATTTTCTGTTTTATAAAGATGATACCCCTATTATTTTAATGCCTATGGTCTTTAGACAAATAGGTATAAATAATAAAGTAACCCCCTACTTTGACGTTATTAGCCCTTATGGTTATAGCGGACCTTTATATAATGAAGATACAGTTTTAGAAGACGATATTACCTATTTTTGGACCCAAGTAGATCAATGGTATCAAGATAATAATGTAGTAGCCGAGTTTATTCGATTTAGCCTGAATAAAAATTTTACAGGGTATTCGGGATGTTTGGTTAAAACATTATCAAATGTAAAAGGTAATCTATTAGAAAATTTTGAAGATCAATGGACTTCTTTCTTGCCTAAAGTCAGGAATAATTTTAGAAAAGCAACAAACTATCAATTAGAATTTAAGATTTTTCATAAAGATCAAATAACGAAAGAAGTTATAAGTATTTTTAATGAAATTTATGTAAGCACTATGAATCGAAATAATGCAGATAGTATTTACTTTTTTTCTGCTTCCTATTTCGAAAATTTAATATTATCGAATCTTGATAACTTTTCTATTGCAGTAACTTATTTTGAGGATATCCCTATATCTATTGAATTGATAATTAACTATAAAGATACCTTTTTTGCATTTTTAGGAGGTACCAATGCCGAGTATTTTAGTTATCGACCGAATGATTTTCTTAGAGTAAAAATCATAGAATGGGCTATTCATAATGGAGTTAAATATTATGTGTTAGGAGGAGGAATGAAAGATGGAGATGGGTTGTATAAAAATAAAAAATCACTTTTTCCAAAAGATGAAGACGTGGTATTTTGTACTGGCAGAAAAATCGTTAATGAAGTGGTATACGACGAATTATGCAAAGAAGCTAGTCATGATTACTCCTCGGTTCATAAAGAAAATCTTAAGGATTATTTCTTTCCTTATTATAGATGTTAAAAATGAAAAAGATTCATATCGATTATTTTTTTGAGTTATACGAGAAGAAGTCAATACCAAATATTTTTTCAAAATTAAGTGCGTCCAAAAATCAAGAACAAATATTAAACCCAGATTATGATAAAAAAATAGTCGACAAGAAAGATTCTGTTTATTCTGTTTTTTTTATTCCAGATTATTTTAAGCCAGAAATTGATCATAAGGTTCTTGCTGTTAAAAAAGTAAAGCAATTTTTTAAAGGGTATACAATCTTTTTAGATGGGTTTGTAGATGCAGATGCCTATGTTAAGCATCGTTTTAGAAGTAATGCAAAAGCAATTAGGCGCAGGGTAAAACGATTAGAAACATGTTTTGATATCTCTTATAAAACTTATTATGGGGCTATAGAAGAAGAAGAGTATCATGAACTAATGGATCGTTTAGAGGAAATGTTGGTAAAAAGATTTGAAGAACGTAATGATGTAAGTCAAAGTCTTTTGCGTTGGGATTATTATAAGGATATGTATTTTTCATTGATTAATAAAAAGCAAGCTTCATTGTTTGTTGTTTATCATAAGAAGACTCCGATTGTAGTATCACTTAATCATCACTTTAAAGAACGTCTTTTTAGCGCAATTTCTTCATATGATATCGATTTTAGAAAATTTAGTTTAGGTAATGTAGAAATTCTTAAAAAATTAGATTGGTGTATCCAAAATGGTCATAAATCTTATGAAATGGGGATGGGAGATCTTAGTTATAAAAGAGAATGGTGTAACCATGTTTATAATTTTGAACATCAAATTATTTACCCCAAAAACTCCTTTTTAGGAGTATTAAAGGCAATGATAGAATATATCAAAGTCAGTTTTAAAGAATTTGTATATAAAAAGACTTACGTTAAGTATAAAAAATATAAAACTCGAAAGAAACAGGCTATTTCTAATGACGAAATGTTTTGTCAAGTATCTAAAATTGAAGATCTAAATTATAATGATAAGCATACAGTAATCGATTATAATCATTCTGATTATGATTTTTTAAGAAAAATAGTTTTCGATTTTGTTTACACTTCTATAGAGCATATTTCTAATGTTAGCGTGGTTGAAATTTCTAAAACAGAGAAATCTTTTTTGATTCTCGGAAGCTCAAAAATGCAAAAAGTAATAGTTAGCTAAAAGATATTGGTAATGAGGGTAAGTAAAATTACCTGAATATCTTAATCGTAGTAAGATGTTCTATAATGGTCTTTGCTATTAGATTTCTGCCATGATTGTTCCAATGCCTGTCATAAATTAGGGTGGTGGATTTTTTACTCGCCTCGAATGAAGTAGCAAAGTCTATATATGTAAAGTTATTTTTCTTTAAATAAGAGAGAAAAGTAGAATTTGTGATCCTCGAATCTAAAAGTAGCGTAAATCGTTTTTTATCATAATTGTATTTTGAAACCAAGCTTTTGAAGTTTTCAAGATATTTTTTTTCATTTTCTTGTTGTATTCGTAATGCTTCATTTTTATCTATGGCAGCATCTTTCTGTTGCGGTCTAAGGGTTTTTCTAATTCGATAAATAAGTTCTTGTGGCGGATCAAGAACTCCTATGCTCTTACAATAAACTAACAGTTTACTTTTCTTTAAAAGTTTATTTATCGGGGATTCGAGATCTAATCTTCCTCTCATAATATTATATTCCCCACGAGTAAGATCGTTGGAAAATTTGATGCCTAAAATAACATGGTCAATAAGATCAAACTGTTTTTTATAAGAGTGTACCAGGTGTAATTGATCAGCAAAATCGTAACCAGCATATCCATATTCGTATACTTCAATCTTCGGGATTTTAGTTTCAATTTTCTTACCGATAGAATTATAATAGTTCTGATGAAAACCTTCTATAAAAGAGTCACCAACTAATGCTACTTCGATCTTATCTTTTGTAGGAGTAAATTCTCGATATGAGTTGTAACCAGAAGAGTTGATATGATACTCAGAAAAATTTTGCCTTCTATTACCTGTAACAGAAAACCCATTTTGGTTTGGTTTCCATTTCTCTACTTCATAACTGTCAAGAAAACGAGCAGGAGTATCTTTGCCTAAATGAAAAATACGAACAATAACTTCTAATACCAGTAGTATAAAGAAGAAATAAATCGCACTTTTGATAACAAGTTTTTTCATTTAATAGTTTAGAATTGGAAATAAATAAATGATCGATCAATACTATCGTCAAAGAATAATAGTAAACATAGAGTTATTATAGTGTAAACAATAAATCGTATAATTTTTGATTTAAATTTAAAAGGAGCTCGTTCATCTCTTCTCATCCTAAACTCATATAGCACAAAAATAGCGATTAAAACAAAATAATCTATCATTCGATATCCTAGTGGGTGTTGATAAGCTTCGTAAGAGAAGTTCGTACAAATTTGTTTTAAATAACCAAAAGCATCTGTAATAGACTGTGATCTGAAGAAAACTCGTGAAAATGTAACAAGTATAAATGTTAAAAGGATTTGGGCAATCTCTTTTAAAGATGGGAACCAACTGTTTTCTGCAACTACCGAATTCATATAAATACGATTTCTGCCCATCAAAAATACGGGTATAAATAAAACAGCATGAATAGCTCCCCAAGCTATAAATGTCCAGTTTGCTCCATGCCAAAAACCACTTACTAAAAAAACAATAATAATATTTCGCACCGATTTAAGTTTGCTTACTCTGCTACCTCCAAGAGGTATATATAAATAATGTCTAAACCAAGTTGATAAAGAAATATGCCATCTTTGCCAATACTCTGCAACATTTCTCGAAAATGTTGGGAACTTGAAATTAGACATGAGTTCGATTCCAAATAATTTAGCAGTACCAATAGCAATATCAGAATAACCGCTAAAATCCCCGTATACTTGAAAACTAAACAGCGATACACCAAGAATAAGGGTAGAAGCAGAATAATCATTATAATTTAGAAAAATATCATCTACTATTGGAGCAATAGAATCTGCAATCACCACTTTTTTAAACAGCCCCCAAAGGATGAGCTTTAGGCCAGCTGTGCATTGATCATAACTAAATACCCGCTTGGTAGTAATCTGTGACAATAGATTCGAAGCTCTTTCTATTGGTCCAGCTACCAATTGAGGAAAAAAACTAACAAAAGCTGCAAAAGAAATAAAGTTTTTGGTAGGAGTTAACCTTTTGTAGTAAATGTCTAGCGAATAAGACATTGTTTGAAAAGTGTAGAATGAGATTCCAACCGGTAAAATTATTTGAAGTGTCCAGGAATTATGTGTTTCGTAGCCTAAACCTGCTAGTAGATCTTCCCAGGAATTTATAAAGAAATTATAGTATTTAAAAAAACCTAAAAGACCAATATTAAAAACAATACTAACCCATAAAAAAACTTTTTTATCCTTATTTGATGAACTGTTATGTATTGCTTGCCCTACAAAAAAATCTACAATAGTGCTTGCCAAAATTAAGAATAGAAATCGCCAATCCCATAGGCCGTAAAAGATATAACTGGCAACAAGAACGAATGTGTTCTGTAAAGTAACTTTCTTATGAAAAACAAACCAATAAATTATAAACACTATTGGTAAGAATATGAAAAAATCTAAGGAGTTAAATACCATTTATACTATTAAAAATCTAAATAAAGATGTTGTTTTTTGTGTAAAGTATATTGCTTGTTTCTATACTTTAAGGCGGTAAATTTTATGTAATTAATTGTATAAATCAAGTATTTGATGATTTTTTTTTATAAATCTTAAAAGAATGCAACTTAGATAGAAAATCACAAGTGAAAATAGAGAATTGTTAAATTATATAGGGGGAAATTAACCCTATGATAAAAAGGTGTTTTTCCGGTAAATGTAATGAGTTTATACAGTATATTTGTGGTGGCTAATTGATGTCAGATAAGAGAAATGTTAAATTTTTGAGTTAATTGAAATAATGTTATTTTCTTAGGTTAAAGAGAGTTAAAATTGCGTTTATCGAATTATTTTACATTTTTTTCACAAGTAGTTCTGTACGTAGGGTATGCTATTTTTCTTACGGGATTTCCGTAAAAAATGGGGATATTTACACTATTTTTGGTACTTGGGCGTTTATTTCAGTATTCTGTCTAAAAAGTGATAATTTAAGCTGATAATTCGTTAAACTATACTATTTTAGCTACCGGAATTACATTTAATTGTATAGTTAAAATTGATAGGAAGTCTACCCCCTTCTTCCACCATTTTTTAGATCGTCATTAAAGAGTTAATCAAAAGTTATTATATGATAATTTTTGATGGGTATGTCTTATTGTTCATTATTAATGGGAAAATATGAATATAATTGATTCGAAAAAAATATGGCTTTCTTCACCGCATATGGGAGGAACAGAGCAGAAATTTGTAAAAGAAGCTTTTGATACCAACTGGGTTGCTCCGTTAGGACCAAACGTTAATGGTTTTGAGAAAGATATTGAAGTTTACTTAGAAGGGGAGGTACATGCTGCTGCACTTAGTTCAGGAACAGGGGCTTTGCATTTAGGACTGCAACTACTAGGAGTTACATCTGGGGACGAGGTTATTTGCCAAAGTATGACTTTTGCTGCCTCTGCTAATCCAATAGTTTATTTGGGAGCAAAACCTATTTTTGTAGATAGTGAACGCAAGACATGGAATATTTGTCCACTTCAATTAGAAAAAGCTATAGAAGATAGAATAGCAAAAGGTAACAAACCTAAAGCTATAATTGCTGTTCATTTGTATGGTATGCCATATGATGTAGATGCTATTCATCAAGTAGCTTCTTCTTATAAAATTCCCGTTTTAGAAGATAGTGCAGAAGCATTAGGTAGTAGTTATCAAGGTATAAAATGTGGTACTTTCGGAAATATAGCTATTCTTTCTTTTAATGGAAACAAAATTATTACCACCTCAGGAGGTGGTGCTTTGATTTCTAAAAATCAAGCACACAAGGAAAAGGCTATTTTTCTGGCTACTCAAGCCAGAGACAATGCTCCTCATTATGAACATTCAGAAATAGGTTATAATTATAGAATGAGTAATATAACGGCAGGTATCGGAAGAGGACAAATGGAAGTTCTTGATGCTCATGTCGCTAATAGACGTCGAAATTTTGAATTTTATAAAAAGCACTTAGAAGATTCCTCGGAAATAAAATTTTTAGAAGAACCAACAGGATATAGCTCAAATAGATGGTTAACCTGTATAGAAACCACTTCATATAAGTTAAGAGAGTCAATACGATTATCACTTCAAGAAGAGAATATCGAATCAAGGCCTTTATGGAAACCCATGCATCAACAAGCTGTATTTGCAGATTGTGATGCCTACCTCAATGGTGTTTCTGACGATCTTTTTGATCGTGGTTTGTGTCTGCCAAGTGGATCAAACCTGAAGGAAGAAGATTTATTTAGAATTGTATCTGTAATTAAAAATGTATTAAAATGATAAAAGACTTTTTAATTAATAATTCACATAAACACGCGTCAAAATGGGTGGTATTAGCAATCGATGTTTTTATCACGATTTTTAATTTCTTTTTGGCATATGTGATAAGATTTGGAATCACACTAGACTTTGAAGCTACCAATTTATTATACCAATTACCAATCATTACAAGTATAGCAACACTTAGTTTTTTGTTAATAGGATCGCACAAGGGAGTGGTAAGGCATACTGGAATGAAAGATGCTTATAATCTGTTTCTGGCTGTAACCATTTTGATTGCTTTAACTGGATTTTTGATGGCTTCTAGTAGGCTATCGTTATTGCCAGAGCTTTTAAATATACCTGTGTCTATTATTTGCATACATTATTTATTAAATATAATTACGCTTACTACAAGTCGTTTGATTTTTAAATACTGTTATTACTATATAAAATCTAAAATAGGGAAGAACTCAAGAATTCTTATTTACGGTGCTGGTGATTCTGGATTAATTACCCAAGCTGCAATTACAAATGATTCTAATAGATCATTGTCGTTATTTGGATTTATTGATGATAACCCTCAAAAATTTGGTAAGACCATTAATGGAATCAAAGTATACTCTTCTGGTAAAGTAAATAAAGATTTTGTTGCAAAACACAATATTAAAGAGATAATAGTATCGATTCCTCATATCAGCAAGAAAAGATTATCAGAAATATCTGATGATTTGTTAAAGCTCTCAGTTTCTGTAAAGATTATTCCTGCTGTAAATGATTGGATTGATGGAAAGTTAAAGGTTTCTCAGATAAAAGAAATACAAATAGAAGACCTATTAGAAAGAGCTCCTATTAATATGGAGAATCAAAATATTAAGAAAGAGTTAGATGGTAAGGTTGTGATGATTACCGGAGCAGCAGGCTCTATTGGAAGTGAAATAGTGAGACAAGCTTCGTTTTATAACTATAAACATCTTGTATTAGTAGATCAGGCTGAATCTCCATTATATGATTTGCAACAAGAATTATTAAGTAAAGGAGTAAGTAACTTTACTCCAATTGTTGCTGACATTAGAGATCATAAAAGAGTAGAAACAATTTTTGAAAAGCATAGGCCTAATATGGTTTTTCATGCCGCTGCTTATAAGCATGTACCTTTAATGGAAAGCAATCCATGCGAAGCTATAAAAATTAATGTTTTAGGAACAAGGAGATTGGCTGACTTGTCATCTCAATTCGGTGTTGATAAGTTTGTTTTTGTATCAACAGATAAAGCAGTAAACCCAACAAATGTAATGGGAGCAACAAAGCGAGTTGCAGAAATGTATATAAAATGTCTACACAAAACAAGTAAGACAAAATTTATAACAACGCGATTTGGTAATGTTTTAGGATCAAACGGTTCTGTAATTCCTTTGTTTAAAAAACAAATTCAAAAGGGAGGACCTTTGACTGTTACGCATAAGGATGTAACACGTTTCTTCATGACAATACCTGAAGCTTCACAATTGGTGATTGAAGCAGGTACCATGGGTAATGGAGGTGAGATATTTATTTTTGATATGGGTGAATCTGTAAAGATATTTGACCTTGCTAAAAAGATGATTAGACTTTCAGGACTTAAATACCCAGAGGATATAGATATAGAGATTAGTGGTTTACGACCTGGAGAAAAGCTGTATGAGGAACTTCTTGCTGATACAGAAAATACATTGCCGACTTATCATAAAAAAATTATGATAAGTAAGTTTAGCGATGGAGATGATTGTGAAATGATAATGGATAAAATTGATGACCTTTGTATCATGAATTTACTGAATCAAGACCATCAAATCGTAGGCAAACTAAAAGAAATTGTTCCAGAGTTTATTTCTAATAATTCTACTTTCGAAAGCATTGATAAAATGAACAAAGGTATTGCTACTAAAGTGGTTAAAGGAAATACTAATGAGAACAGAAAAATTCTTGTTTAAATAATTATTAGTTAGAATTTTGAAAGATAAATAATTTTAATGTAATTGCGTATAACACAAAAAAGTTTCATTTGTCTATTTTGACAAATTCTTCCCCGAACTTTTATTAATTAGATAAATAAATAATAGTAAGACAAAATATCATTGCTAAACTAAATAAAGTTATATTTTTGTCTTATATAAAGGGATTACTTTTAAAGTATTAATAATATGCAATATAGATTACTGTTTTTTGGTATCGTGTTTATTGGTTTGTTCTCATGTAAAGCTCCAACCAATGTGGTTTATTTTCAAAACTCAGAAAATTTAGAGAAAATTCCGTCAACCACCACTTTTACACCTGTTTTTAAAGTTGATGATATCATAAGCATATTGGTTTCTGCAGCAGATATGGATGCGGCAAGACCATTTAACCTTATGCAAGGGTCTTCGACTAGCGCAGTGTTAGGGGAGAGTAGCGGTGGAAATAGTTCTGTAGAGCCCACCTATCTTATAGATGAAAATGGAAATATTGATTTCCCGGTAGTAGGAAGCCTCAAAATAGCAGGGTTAAATCGCGTTCAGGTTAAAGAATTAATTAAAGAAAAATTAAAAATATACATCAATGCCCCTATAGTAAGTGTAAGACTTAAGAATTTTAAGATTACCGTTATGGGAGAAGTGGTAAGACCAGGATCCTTTACAATACCAAATGAAAGGATTACGATTATAGAAGCCCTTGGCTTAGCAGGGGATATGACCATTAAAGGGCAAAGAGAAAATGTAATGGTAATTCGAGAAAATGAAGGAGTAAATACGTATCATCGAATAGACTTAACTTCTAAAACTATTTTTGATTCCCCCGTATATTATTTAGCACAAAATGATGTATTGTACATCGAACCAAACGAGTCTAGAGTAAAAGAATCAAAAACTCGCAGTAATTTACTTAATGTTATTATAAGTATGATAGGGGTTACTTTATCAGTTATTACTTTGATCATAAGATAAAACAATATGATTTCTAATAATACACCTCAATCTAATACTATTTTTGAAGCTACTTCTGGATTTAGTTTTAATCTTAGAGATCAAATAGCTAAATACCTAAAATATTGGTATTGGTTTGTGATTAGCGTTTTGATCTTTGGAACATTAGCTTTTCTAAAGGTTAGATATACAATTCCTCAGTATAATGTATCTTCTACCATAATGATATCTTCAGATGATAATGTGCGTGCACCAGAATTGTCTGCATTTAAAGATTTGGGACTATTAGAAGAAGGCGAAAATAAGAGAGAAAATGAAATACAAATCCTAAAATCAAGAACTTTATTTACCAATGTTGTAAATAATTTGAAATTAAATGTTCGTTATTTTACGGAAGGTAGAATTCTCGAAGTAGAAAATTATCCTAGATCGTTAGTAGAAATCAATTTTTTATCTGATGATTCGATAGTGCACAAAAAATCTAAAGTTTTTAATGTTAGAATTGACTCTAAAACTTCTTTTTCGTTTGTAAATAAAAAAGGGGAGAAGCTTAGTAATCACTCTTTCGGAAAAACTATTAATAGTGATGTAGGGGATATTGTGATTACACCAAGTGTTGAAAAAATAGAAAATAACATTGGTAAAATAATAAAAATACAAATAACACCTGTTAGGTTGGTTGCCGAAGGTTATAGAAATAGAGTTGCGGTATCTTCTTTAAAAGGTTCGTCTATTGTGAGACTTTCTCTTAATGACCCTGTCGTGAATAAGGCGAGGGATGTTGTTAATAATCTGGTCGAAGAATATAGCAAAGCAACTATAGAGAATAAAAAACGAGCTTCCGCCAGAACAGCAGAGTTTATTAATGATCGTTTGGCATTGATATCAGGTGATTTGACAGAGGTCGATGATGAAGCTGCTGGATACCTTTCAAAATATGGATTAACAACAGATATTGGAGCACAAGCTCAGCAGTTTTCTAATCTAGACACTAAAAATGTACAAGAAACAGCGGGATTAAATACACAGCTCAATCTTATTGCATCCATGAAGAGGTTTGTGCTTAGTCAAGAAGGGAAACATGATCTTGTACCTGCTAACCTCGGGTTTTCTGATGCAACAATATCATCTACTGTATCCAGGTATAATCTATTGATTTTGCAAAGACAACGTTTGTTAAAGACTTCTAGTGAACAAAACCCGGTTGTGGTAAATATAGATCAACAGATAGATGGTTTACGACAGGTCTTGCTAGGTAGTTTAAATAGTTTAAAAAATTCAATTAATATTCGGCTTAAAAGCTTGAGAACCCAAGATCAGTATTTTAGTGGGAAGCTATATAGTGCTCCTATACGAGAAAAAGATCTTAGGGTTATAGAGCGTGAACAAACCATAAAAGAACAGTTATATCTTTATTTACTGCAAAAACGAGAGGAAGCAGAAATTGCAAGTCATATTACGTTATCAAATACCAGAGTCATTGATAAAGCATCAACATTAAGCTCTTTTCCTGTTTCACCTAATAAGAAAATGATATATGCAGGAGCTGTTTTTTTTGGGTTGATATTGCCTTTTATGATCATTTATATATCGCAATTACTTAATGTTAAGATAAGCTCTAGAGAAGAAATAGAAAAGATGCTTAGTATGCCAATCATTGGATCGATACCCAAAGTAAAAAAATCTAAAAAGCGAATAATGATCTCTCAAAATGATAGATCAGGAATCGCTGAAGCATTTAGGATATTAAGAACTAATTTGGATTTCTTAATGGCTTCTAGTAATAAAACAAAAGGAAGAGTTGTCTTTGTTACTTCTACTATTTCTGGTGAAGGAAAAACATTGGTATCTTCTAATTTGGCAAAAACCTTGGCAATTTCTGGTAAAAATGTAGCCTATTTAGGGACGGACTTAAGAGATCCGAAATTTCATAAATTTTTGGATCTACCTAATGGAAAAGATTCTAAAGGACTTACTAATTATATAATGAATTCGGATCTAAAACCCGAAGATATAATTTATAAAGATAAAGAAGAAGCCTCGTTTGATATTATACCATCTGGAGCCATACCACCTAATCCTGCAGAACTTTTGATGCATGATAGAGTATCAGATATCTTTGAATACTTAGAAAAAGTATACGATTATATTATTGTTGATACAGCACCTGTTAGTTTGGTAACAGATACACTGTTGTTAGCAAAATTTGGAGATTTGAGTGTTTATATAGTTAGGGAGAATTATTCTGATAAAAGAGTTTTACAGGTACCTGAGAACTTATATCAAGAAAAACGTCTGCCTAATATAGCCGTATTGCTAAACGCGGCAGATACCAAAACAGGTTATAACTATGGATATGGGTATGGTAAGAAATAATTTTACTTTTTGTCTATAGCTAAATAAAGATAGAATTATTCTCCATCAATGAGGTGATTTTTTTGATAAATTTGAAATCAATTCCTTTTTCCAAAACTTCTAATTGATGGTAATTATGAATATCGGTACCGGTGTAGTCTATGTATCCAAGATTTACTAGTTTTTTAGAAAAAGCTTTAATTTCTTCTCCATAATACCCCGTTAAAGAGAGTAGATTAAGCTGAAATTGAAAACCAGATTCTTTCAATTCGTCATATTTCTTTAAATCATTTTGATAAAAAGTATAACGTTCTGGGTGAGCAAGTATAGGAGTGTAACCTGCTAATTTAATTTCAAATAAAATTTCATTTAAACTTATAGGAGGATTAAATGTAGACATCTCAACAAGAATATAGTTTTTATGAATAGGAAGAATATCTTTACTCTTCAATCGCTTGTAAAATAAATCATCCATCATATATTCGGCACTCGCTTGTATTTCAATATTTTTAATGCCTAATGAACTTATAATTTCTTTTAGTTCACTTAGTTTACTAGTGATTGTCTGGGATGTATTGGGCCATATGTCATTCATTACATGAGGTGTGGTAATAATTTTTTTTACCCCAAGGTTTTCAAATCGTTCTAATATATATGCAGATTGATATGCTGTTTTTACGCCATCATCAATGCCAGGAAGTAAGTGCGAATGTATATCCACATAGCCATTTGGTATGAACTCCTTTAGAGGAGTCTCTTTTTTTTTGAAGAATTGCAATACAAAGGTTTTTTTGGGGTGAAAAATCATACTAAAATAGCATTTCAAAAAATACTATTTTAGTATGTGGGTATAATATAACATAAAATTTTTATTTGTATGCCCGTAATTAAAATTACTATTATTTTCTATAGCATAAAATGTTGCATGAAGTTTTTTGTATAAAACTTACCATTAAAGAATTTAGATAGATTCCCTTTTCTTTAGAAAAAAATACTGTATTTAAAGGGGCTTTCTAAATAATGTTAATATGGTTTAAGAACATGTGTAACATGCAATCTGGTTTGTTAGGGTATAATTTATCAAGCTAATGATCATCTATAAGGTGTTTTGATATCAATAGTGCTATTTACAGATCATTTCTCTGCTAACCTCTGCCAGTTATCTAATAAATATTCTGTATCCTCTTTTGCTTGTTTTGTACCAATATCAAGAAAATAGCCACTTAGAAATGGGTTGTCAAATTCGTAGGTAAAATCTAATACTAAATTCGTTTGTAGGGGGCTTACTGTTTCCACTTTCCAGGAGCCTGCTAGAGATTTTAGAGGAAAAGGATAGTCTTCTTTCTCTGTGTTTACCTTAAACCTGAACTCTTCTCCTGGTTTCCAGAGAATACAGGTCTCTTCCCAACTACTGCCATCAGGAGCACTACATACACGTTTCATACCAAGGCCACTACCAGAAACAATTTTCACATGATGAATGCTAGGAGCCGTTACTTGATGATAATTGCCTACATCAGATATTACTTTCCAGACTTTTTCTTTTGGAGTATGTATAACTCTTTCAGCAGTAAAATGTTGTTTGCCTTTTGCCTTTGGATATTGAACAAATCCATAAATTAATAGTAGTACAATATCTATTACTAAGAATAGTGCTAATCCTTTTAAAATTTTGTGTATCATATCTATTTGTTTTTTGAGTAAAAGTACCTAAGAAAACCCATGAGTTGCTAATAAATAGGGTGCACTCAATTAATTGAAACACCTTGCTAATAATTATGTGTATAGATACTTTCTCATTTAATTATGGAGTACTATTTTTATGATATGAATAGTATTGAATCTTTTGCCTTTTTTATTACCTTTTTATTAGGGGGCGTTACGCTTATAGGCTGTTTTATGATATTAATTATTCTTAAGAGTAAATCTTTAAAATTGTCTAGATACTTTTTGGCATTAGCTCTTTTGGGGATAGTGCAACATTTGGTAACCTATCTTCTGTTTACTACTCAACTTATTAAACAATGGCCGCACCTTTTTGGGATAGGATACCCTTTATTGTTTTTGGCAGGGCCATCTTTTTACTTGTTTGTTAAAAGCTATGGAGATTTTACTTTCCGATTAAAAAAGGTAGATATTTTACATCTTTTACCCTTTATAATAGTTTTAGGAATATTGATTCCTAAATATTTTGAGGATGCGACAACAAAACTAGTAATGATTAATTATTACTACGAAATTCTTCCAAATGGAATGGTATCGTTTTCAGTTTGGCTTCAGAATAGCCTGCACTTAATTTTATTACTTGGTTATGCAATTGTTTCATTTTTGTACATAAATAAAAGAGACAAAAAGAATAGTATTTTATTGAAACGTTTTTGTGTATTACTTACGTTGTTAGCTTTAACAGAATTAGTATTGCAAACGGGGTTTTTGTTGTCAGGAGCATCGGCAATTACAGCAGAAATTGTGTTATCTGGGTTGATGTCAATAGCTATATTGGTATTAGGGTATTGGATTGTTGATATAAAACAGGTACTACCGGTACTGGAAGGAATAAAATATAAAACTTCACCATTATCAGATATTAGGGCAGAACAAATACAGAAAGAGTTGGAAACTTATTTTAAAGAAGAAGCATCATATTTAAACCCAAATTTAAAAATTGCAGACGTCTCTGATGCGATCAATGTACCTTCACACCATATTTCGCAGGTGTTAAGTGAGCAGCTAAAAGTTAATTTTTATGAAATGGTCAATACCCATCGTATCGAAAAAGCAAAAGAGATGTTGTGTTCTGGAGCGTTAGAAAAGCTATCTGTTCAAGCTATTGGAGAAGAGTGTGGTTTTAGTAGTAAAACCAGTTTTTATAGAGCTTTTAAGAAAGTAACTCAAACGACCCCGACAGCATTTTTTAATAAACATAAAGAATAGAGAGTATTGTAATAGTGTTTGTTTTTTTGATAGCCTTTATTGTCGACAACAAATCTCGGGTTATTTATTTTCTCTTATAAGATATTTATATAATAGCATATAAAAAAAGAAAAACCGTCTGAAATAATGAATCCTATTTTAAACGGTTTATACTATACTATTTTTATTACAAAGAATTACCTTTTTGTGATATCTCCTGACCCCGAAACTTTTTTATCTTCTTTTTCAGGATTTCCTTTATAGTAAATATCTCCTGATCCCGATACACGAGCAGTTAGGGTAGAAGTTGCTGTTAGTTCGATATCTCCCGATCCAGTTACCTTGACAGATGCATTTTTTGCTTTTAGATCATACGCAGAAATATCTCCAGAACCCGATACACCTGCTGTAAAACTATCGGCTGTTCCTTTTATGGTTAGATCTCCACTACCAGAAACCTGACCTTTTACGTTTTTTGCTTCGACAACTAATTTTACATCACCAGAACCGGATACACCCGTTACAAATTCTGTAGCTTTTATAGTATCAGAACTATATATATCACCAGACCCAGAAAGAGTAACCTTATTAATATCTTTAAAAGGTACTGTGATAATTAATTTTTTACTTGTTGATGGCTTTAAGTAATATCCTTTTTTCACATAAATTTTTAGCACGTCATCTTCGACTTTAGTAATGATATATGGGATTAAGTTACTTTCCCCTTCAATATTTATTTTACCTTCTGTGCCAAATATTAGAGATACATCCAAACTACCCTTTACTTTAATTTGTTCATAATCTGATGTTTCTCTAGCTTTGGAAATTGAATTACCATTTCCTTTTACTTTTTGTGTAGCACCCCATTGCGCATGCAATGAGGAGATGCTACACAGGACAATGCCCATAATTAACACAACTGTTTTCATTATAATGATTGATTTTTTGATTTAATTCTTTCTTAATTTAATTCCTCCGTAACTAGAAGTAATATTTATTGCACTGCCACTATTTGTTTTTCCGTAATATCCTTGATAGTCTTTTTTAGAATCTTTCACATATTTTTTATTAATCTCTATTCCTTCATCAAGTTTAACACCTCCATAGGATGTTTTGATAGCTAAGTCAAAATTGCAACCTTGACTATAGCCTATATTAACCCCGGTATAATCTGTTTTAATACTTATATTTCTAAAAGAAGGTTGTAGCGCCTGTACTTCTATAGAACCATAATCAGAATTAATGATTAATTCGTCATGGATGTTTTTAATTTTGGTACTTACATAATCAGAATCACCAACAATTCTACCTCCGTCTTCGATGCGAATAGATCCATAGTCGCAATTGTAATTTAAGTTTTTGATAGATTTAAATTTTGATCGGGTATAGTCTGCATTGAGATCTATTCGGTCACTTTTCCCGATTTCAAATTCAGAATAATCAGCATTAATTTTTCCGTTCTTAATAAATGCTATAGAGCTGTTGTTGGTATAATCAATATTAATATAGTTATTGTTGCCTAATAGTTCACCTAGAATAATTTGGCCATAATCACAATTAATTTTAGAATCACCCTTTATTTTATCCAAAGTAATATTTCCGTAGTCATTATTGAGGTCAACTCTATTAGAAACAGGTACCTTAACTGTGTAGTTAATTTTCATATTAATGTCGCTATTCCATCCTCCCGTCCATTTATCCCACCACGAGTTATTATTTTTGTTGAAAATAGTTTTGGCACTAACTTCTTGAGTAGACGTATTGAATTGTACATCGATCGTTTCTAGTTTTTTTATCACTTTTTCTTCGTTATTACCACTTACTTTGATAGAAACTTCTATAACGACCCTGTTTTCATTCCAAGAGGTGATATCTAAATTGCCGTAATCGTTACTTATTTTTAGCAATGCATTTTCGTTTACCTTAAACTCTTTTTTGATAGTCTTTTGTTTGGTGTATTTACCTTTTAAACCTCCTTCATGTGCAAAAATCAGCGAAGGAAAGAGGAGTAAATAAAATATTTTAAAGTATATAGTTTTCATTTTTGTGTAATTTTAAATCGTTAATGGTGTTCATTTTATCAAGTACATCTTCTAATAAGTTGGCACGTTGTTGAAAATTCTTAATCATGGCACTGATTACGCGTTTATCATTACCACTATGAAAAAGATCTTTTTTTAATACTTCATAATCTGACTCTAATTTTTCTAGTTGCTTCATAGCATCAGTAACTAGTATTTTTGTTTCTGGAGAAGAAATTTCATCTATTTCTTCAAGTTGCACCTGAATTGCAGAAGCAAAAAAGCTTTGGGTTTCATGCATCTGAGGCGAAATATTTGCAAGATCCACTTCTTCCTTTGCAGGATTTATAGACGTAAAAAATATGGTGCCTAAAAGCACTGCTATAGATGCGGCAACAGCTATTTGCTTATACCAATTTGTCTTTTTGGGATGAAGCACTACAACCTTGCTTTGTTGTTGCAATTTTTCGAGAAAACGAGCTTCATGATTCACTGAAGGTTCATATATGTCTAATTGGTTATGCATATCTTCAAATAATTGTTCTATTCCATCCTTCTTCATACGAATTGTAATTTTTTACGTAAACTTTCTTTTGCTCTTGATATCAGTGTACGGCAATTTCCATAAGATATATTCATAATTTCAGAAATCTCTTCATAATCATACCCTTCTATCAGATGTAATGATAAGGCAGTACTATAACTTCCTTTTAGTTGACTTAGTGTGTTTATTACTGTGTGCACTTTTTCTTTTGTTACATCTTTTTCTATGGTTTCACTTGTATCTGTCAATGTGTACTCAATATTTTCTAAGGCAACCTCACGATGTAAATCATTTTTACGAGTTACTGTCAAACTTGCATTTATTACTATCCTTTTTAACCATGCTCCAAATAATAAATTATCGTCTAGCATGTGTAATTTTGTAAATGCTGTTAAAAAAGATTCTTGCATCACATCTTCTGCCTCTGCCTGGTCTTTAATAATTCTTAATGCCGTGTTATACATCGCTTTATAATATCTATTATAAATTTCGAGTTGAGCATTTTGATTTTGCTCTCGACATTTTGCAACGAGTTGCTCTGTATTTAGTTGGGTTAGTGCCAAAAAATTAATTTACTTTTACATAAAGATATTGATTGATTTGTTTTGTTACAGTTTTTAATTTTTTTTTTCAAAACTTATGGCATAACAATTGAAACATTAAAGTAAGAATCGATGTAAAAAGCTTAGATTATTTAGTGTTTACAGAGATATCGTTTAGATTCAGTAATTTAAAAAAAGAATAGTATTTTGTTATAGTGACAAAATGACTTTATATATACATATGACAAAAACCAAATTTACAACTCTTGACAGTTTGTCATTTCAGGGGATAGATGAAGATGCAGAGTTAATCCCGTTAATGACTCCTGAAGATGAAGAAGAAATAGATAAAGAAGATCTACCAGAAATATTACCAATCTTACCATTACGAAATACTGTGCTTTTCCCAGGAGTGGTTATTCCGATCACTGCAGGAAGAGATACTTCTATAAAGTTGCTTAACGAAGCCAATAATGGGAGTAAAACTATAGGAGTGGTATCACAAAAAGAAGAAGGAATAGAGTCCCCGTCTTTAAATGATATTAATAGAGTAGGGGTAGTAGCACGTATTTTAAGAGTTCTTAAAATGCCAGATGGTAATACTACTGTGATTTTACAGGGTAAAAAGAGGTTTTATATAGACGAAGTAGTAGAAGAGATACCTTATCTAAAAGCAAAAATAAGAGAAGTTCCAGAAGCGAGACCCGCTAAAGAAAATAAAGAATTTAGTGCTATTATAGATTCTATAAAAGAACTGGCTCTAGAAATTATTAAGGAAAGTCCTGCTATACCTTCAGAAGCTTCTTTTGCGATTAAAAATATTGAGAGTAACTCTTTTTTGATAAATTTTGTCTCTTCAAATTTAAATCTTCCTGTAGAGGAAAAGCAAAATTTGTTAGAAATAAATGACCTTAAAAAAAGAGCATTATCCACGTTAAAGTATATGAACGTTGAGTTTCAGAAATTGGAACTTAAAAATGTAATACAGAGTAAGGTTCAGCATGATATGAGCCAACAACAGCGAGAGTATTTCTTACATCAACAAATGAAGACTATCCAGGAAGAATTAGGAGGAGTATCTCATGAGGATGAAATTGAAGAAATGCGCCAGAAAGGAAATGATAAAAAATGGGATGAAAAGGTCAAAAAGCATTTTGATAAAGAATTAGCAAAAATGCAAAGAATGAATCCACAGGTAGCCGAGTATTCTATACAACGCAATTACTTAGATCTTTTTTTGGATTTACCTTGGAATACCTATAGTACTGATAAGTTTGATCTGAAACGTGCTATGAAAGTTTTGGATAGAGATCATTATGGTCTGGATGAAGTAAAACGTCGTATTATCGAATATTTGGCAGTGCTAAAATTACGTAATGATATGAAATCTCCGATTTTATGTTTATACGGCCCTCCTGGTGTTGGTAAAACATCTTTGGGAAAATCTGTAGCAGAGGCTTTGGGGAGAGAATATGTACGTATATCCCTTGGAGGATTAAGAGATGAGGCCGAAATAAGAGGGCATAGAAAGACCTATATTGGTGCAATGCCTGGTCGAATTATTCAAAGTCTAAAAAAGGCAGGAACCAGTAACCCGGTATTTGTGTTAGACGAAATCGATAAATTATCTGTTGGTAATCAAGGAGATCCATCATCTGCATTGTTAGAAGTTTTGGATCCAGAGCAAAACTCTGAGTTTCATGATAACTTTCTTGAAATGGGATTTGATCTTTCTAAGGTTATGTTTATTGCTACTTCTAATAACATGGGAAGCATTCAGCCGGCTCTAAGAGATAGAATGGAAATAATTAATGTTACCGGGTATACTATAGAAGAAAAAATAGAGATTGCCAAACAACATTTATTGCCAAAGCAGTTAAAAGAACATGGTTTAGGTAAATCACATATCAAACTAGGTAAAGCACAATTAGAGAAAATTGTAGAGGGGTATACGAGAGAGTCTGGAGTACGTGGTTTAGAAAAGCAAATAGCCAAAATGGTTAGATACGTTGCTAAAAATATAGCAATGGAAGAAGATTATAATATTAAGATCAGTAATGAAGATATTATAGAGGTATTAGGCCCACCAAAGTTAGAGCGTGATAAATATGAAAATAATGATGTAGCTGGGGTTGTTACTGGGTTGGCTTGGACTAGTGTAGGAGGAGATATTTTATTTATAGAGTCAATTCTTTCTAAAGGTAAAGGAACCTTAAGTATTACTGGAAACCTAGGAAAGGTTATGAAAGAGTCTGCAACCATTGCGATGGAATATATTAAAGCCAATGCAGAGGAGTTGAAGATAAATCCAGAAATTTTTGATACATATAATGTACACATACATGTTCCTGAGGGAGCTACTCCAAAAGATGGTCCTAGTGCTGGTGTGACAATGTTAACTTCATTAGTTTCTTTATTTACACAACGTAAAGTAAAGAAAAGTCTAGCTATGACGGGAGAAATTACTTTGCGAGGTAAGGTGTTGCCCGTAGGCGGAATTAAAGAGAAAATACTGGCTGCAAAAAGAGCACATATAAAAGAAATACTACTTTGTGAGGATAATAAACGAGATATAAATGAAATCAAACCTGAATATCTAAAAGGATTGAAATTTCATTATGTCAGAGAAATGAAGGATGTTTTGAAGATAGCTATCACAGCTAACAAAGTAGCGAACGCTAAGACATTATAGTTTTTAATCCACATTGTGGAGTTTAATTCTCGAGGCTTGCCGCCTCGAAATGTAAAAACTGTTTTTCCGCTGGATGCCTCGTGAGCTTGCTCCGAGGTAGTTGACTAAAATAAAAAAAGGAGTTTTTAACTCCTCTTTTTTATTTCTTTTTGACAAGGACATTTTTATAGTAATCCAAATTTTTCAAAACTTTACTACTTCCTTTAACAACTGCTTTTAAAGGATGATCACCCAAATGAACAGGTAATTCGGTTGCTTTTGATAATCGTTCATCTAATCCTCTTAGCATAGAACCACCACCAGTTAACAAAATGCCTGTATTATAAATATCTGCAGAAATTTCTGGAGGAATTTCAGAAAGTGTTTCAAGAATGGCGTTTTCGATTTGCGAAATAGAAACATTCAGGCTTTTCTTTATTTCTTTATGAGATATTTGTATTTGCTTGGGTTTACCTGTGAGCATATCTCTACCTTCTGCCTGAATTGTTTTTGGGGGTGATTTTAAATTAGTAATTGCAGCACCTACTTTTAGCTTTATTTTTTCTGCCATCGATTCTCCAATATGTAAATTACGATGTTCTCGTATATATTGAATAATATCCTGGTTAAATATGTTACCTGCTATTCGAATAGATTGTCCGTTAATAATTCGACCTAATGAAATAACTGCAATTTCTGTAGTTCCGCCCCCTATATCTACTACCATATTACCCTTGGGTTCCAAAATGTCAATACCGCTACCAAGAGCTGCAGCAATAGGCTCTGGTATTAAAAATATCTGTTTGGCGTTTAACCGTTTGGCAGACTCTTGCACAGCTCTCATCTCGACCTCTGTACTGGCACAGGGTATCGATATAATCATATTATACGATGTGGAAAATATAGATGAATTAAAAGAAGATAGTTTTTTGATAAATGTTTTTAACATTTTTTCTGCCGCATCAAAGTTGGAGATAACACCATTATTAAAAGGATATATCGTCTTTATATTTTTATTGATTTTACCACGCATCATACCCGCTTCTTTACCAACAGCTATTATTTTTCCTGTTATTTGGTGAATGGTAATAATAGATGGTTTGTCTATTACAATTTTACCATTATGGATAATGAGTGTATTAGAAGTACCAAGATCTACAGCAATTTTTTGGTTAAGAAAATCAAAAAAACTCATAATATAATAGGTTACTTTGGTTATTAAGAATGAATTTTATTTTAAAGTAACTTATGTTCATAGTGCAAGGGGGTTAAGTTTGAATAACCATTGATCAGATCAAATATTGTTGTCTTTAGAAATCTTTAACAATATTGAAAGTATATGAAAGAGAGAATTAGAAAAAGAGAATTTAAATACTACATTTTTTGGATTAAACTTGTATTTTCAGGATTGTTTGGTTTATTTTTGAAACGTTGTAACCCTTTATTTATCAGGAATTGAGTAAGCAAAAGATTATTATTGCTATAGACGGGCATTCTTCAACAGGAAAAAGCACCGTTGCAAAACAATTGGCAAAAGCGCTAGGATATATTTATGTAGATACAGGAGCAATGTATCGTGCAATTTCGCTTTATGCTATGCGTAAGGGGATTATTGATGATTCGTATTTTGATAAGGAAATTTTAGAAAACAAGCTTCCAGAAATTAACATAACTTTTAGAATTAACCCTAAAACAAAATTAGCAGAAGTATTACTTAATGGTGAAAATGTAGAGCATCAGATACGTACATTGTCTGTTTCTAGAGTGGTAAGCAAGGTAGCAGCTGTTTCCAGTGTTAGGCGAAAATTGGTAGAACAACAACAGGCAATGGGTAAAAATAGAGGTATTGTGATGGATGGAAGAGATATAGGTACGGTTGTCTTTCCTGATGCAGAACTTAAGCTTTTTATGACTGCCACAGCCAAAGATAGGGCAGAGCGCAGATTTCTTGAACTAAAAGAACGAGGAGACGATGTTACCTATGAAGATGTTCTTAAAAATGTAGTGAATAGAGATCATATCGATAGTACAAGAAAAGACTCACCGCTTCAAAAAGCAGAAGATGCTGTTAAAATTGATAATTCTAATCTTACTTTGGATCAGCAGTTTGATCAAATTTTGAAACTGGCTAAAGTAAAAATTTTACAATTAGCATAATTTATCTCTTGTAACAAGCACTATTGCTCGTTACCAATACCTCTAAGAAGATATAGTTTAATATGCTCTTCTTTTACCCATTCAATTAATTCTATATAAATACCATCTTTATCTTTTAGTCTCAAAACACGATTTAATCTCAAAACATGACCATTAGATTCTTTGTAAGGTGCTATAGTATTATCTGATACTTCGTAGAAAGGTTGGTTAAGCACTATTTGATATTGTTTTCCATCGTTTAAAACAACTTGATCTTTACGTTCGTATATGATATGGGTTTTGGATAAAGATTGTGCATTAATCTCTACTATTGTGCATAGCAAAATGAGTAGTAATAATTTTTTCATTAACAAAATTTAATAATTTCTTTACAAAAATACAGTAAAACCGTAACTTTATAAAGGTTTTATGTGAAATACTTTGTTTTAAGACAAATAATTGAAGATATCGCAAAAAAAAGCGCTAAAAAACATCATGTTAGTTTTTTAGCGCATATAATAAGTTGATTATTATAGTATTAAGTCTATTTTATAATCAATTTGTACACTGATTGATTAACTTGATTTTCTGTTTTAGTACCAGATAATATTTTAACAAAGTATGTACCACTAGAAAGTGCATGTAAATCGATAGACTTATTTTGTACATTATTTTCTTTAAAAACAGATCTTCCTGAAAAATCAATTACTGTTACAGAAAGACTACTAAAGGGCCCATCAAAATTTAGTATAGAATTGGCACCGCCTAATGGGTTTGGTGAAATAATAATAGTTTCAGAATATGTTGTAGAGCTTGATTCATTAATAACAACTCCTTCTATAGAATCATTTATGGTAAATGTTGTAGTTTCAGAAGTACCAAATTCTCTACCCGATGCGAGCTCTTTGTTTCCTGGGTTTGCAGTTAATGTATAAGAACCCTCGCCGTAATTACAACAGAGGCCATCACCAAAACTATCGGTAATAGTAAAAGTATAAGTTCCTGGTTTTAAGCATGCTGTAGGTGTTGTGGAAGAGGATGAGGCTACAGTTTCATTAGAAACAATTATTTGATTATTGCCATCTGTGATTTGCCAACTTATTTCTTCAGGAAATTGATCTACATTTAAATTTAAGGTTACCTCGATACATGCGGGTAATGTTGTTGCTGTAGCAATATTACTAAAGTCAGAAACATTTCCGATGGCATCCTTGGCTCTTACTCTAAAAGAATATGTAGTTTCGGGAGTTAATCCGGTAACAGTATATGGTGAAGAAGTTGCAGTGGCAATGATATCATCACCGCTGTATATATCATATCCTGTAACTCCTATATTATCTGTAGAAGGAAACCAGGAAAGATCTATGGTAGTTGACGTTGGGTTACTGGCACTTAGATTACCAGGTATTGTTGGGGGCTGTGAATCTAAATTAATGTCTTCTAAAGTTGTTACAGTAACCGTATTACTAAACCCAGATTCATTACCAGCAACATCTTTTGCTCTTATTCTAAAAGAATATTCGGTTTCTGGAGTTAATCCTGTAACAAGATAAGTTGTCTCGGGTACTGTAGCAATTACAGTATTTCCTTGGTATACATCATATCCGTTTATAGCAACGTTATCCGTAGACGGATTCCATGAAAGATCAATAGTTGCATGAGTTAAGTTAGAACCTACCAGGTTGGTTGGATCAGAAGGGGGTTCGGTATCATCAGCACCACCACTGCTAATCTGGAAATCAGCATTAGATATATCATAAAAAATATGCTCTGAGCCTCTTATCATAATTCTATTATTTGTACCGGGGCTATTAGGTACAATAATATCATGAGTACCATCATTTGGTGTGCCAAGAACAAGTGTAATAGGGTAAGTAAATCCTCCATCAATAGATAATAAAATATCAACATTAGCGGCATTTACACCATTAGCTGTTGTGCCTGCTACATCCCAATTGATGGTTTGAGTGGTACCTGACATCCAATTTACATTTGTATTTGGTGTTGTCACCAAAAAGGGTCCTGCTGTTCCGTTTACGGTGATCACCATGTCATCAGAATCAGTATTTCCGATACCGGATTGATTATCTCTTACCGTAAGTCTAAAATTCATTGTTCTGGCAACAGAAGGGATTACTTCCCATGTAGATGCTGTGCTCCCACCAACAACAGTTATTAACTCTGGCATATATCTATCAGGTGACATAGAAGATGGTAATGATCTAAACGCGGGTCCAACAGTAGATGCACTACTAGGAGGCATTGTTGCAAATTCCGTATCCATTTGTTCCCAATTATAGGTTAGTTCATCTGCATTGGCATCAGTTGCATTACCTTTTAAAATAAAAGGGGTAGATTTTGGTATCGTAAAATTATTTCCTGCATTGGCAACGGGAGCAACATTTGTTGTTGAAGTAGTTTCTGCACAAGAAGTACTGGTAACATGTGCCCACATTTCTTGAATACTAATGGCATGAAAATGATCATCGCTTTGATTTTGAACATTGGGGGTACAAATACCAGCGTATCCCATAATGGTAGATGCACTTCCTGGTTCTACAGAAGTTGTAGGAACTCTATTACATGGATTGTTTTGGGTATGGTTAGCACCAAATTGGTGTCCTATTTCGTGAGCAACATAATCAACATAATAAGGGTCACCGATCGGGTTAGACAATCCTGTTACTCCTTCTCCTTTACGATTATTACTACAGACTACTCCTAAACCAGCGAGACCACCTGCTCCGGTACTAAAAGTATGTCCTATATCATAATTTGCAGAACCGATGACATCATCACAAACTTCCTGACTTTGATTGATAAGAACATCTGCATTATTGTTATTTAGATTATTGGTACCTGGGTACAAATAAATAATATCTGTATTATTAGGTACGATCTCAAAAGTAACACCTAAATCTCTTTCATAAATACCACTTACTCGAACCATTGTAGTATTTATAGCAGAAAGTACAGCTTCCTTTTTAGCAGTATCTGAAGCACCTGAGGGTATTTCTTGATTATTAAGATGAAATTGAGAATATTCATCAGTACATGCAATAGCGATTCTATATTTTCTAAGGGTACCGTCATTAGCATTTTTTTGATGGCCCAGCTTAAAGTCAATGTTGTTTTTTTCTAAAGGATTATTATTACCATCAAAAAGACATCTAAACTCTTTGTTTTTGGTTATATCTGCTTTATTATAAGTGACATATGTTTTTCTGTCGGTAGTGATTGGATCAATATATACAGAAGGAGCATCAGGTTTTAAGATCATACCGTGAAACTCATTGTCAGATATACTAATTCTTATAGTGTTTAATCTATTTACAACCTGGGTACCTACATAAGATTTGATAGAGGGATATTTTTTCGCTAAATCGGGATGAAGTATATAAATTTCCTTCATTTCATAATCTAACATGGTACCATCACGGTCAGGAAAAGAAATAATATTGTTAGAACGATGTTGCAAGTTGCTTCGCTCTGGAGCAGCTAATAATGCATTTCTAAGCCCATCTATATTTAAGCCATATACATTGTTATTGGATGTTTTTAGTTTATTATAATTGGGGATAATTTCTAGTTGAGATTTTTTGGGGCTTTGATTCCAATAGTTTTTATCTTGAGCATAGCTCAAATGTAAAACCATTAGACCCACGATCATAAATAGTCGTGTCTTCATATAAGTAGGATTAATATTTGCTTAATAGACAAAAATAGGGATTTCTGTACAATTTTGTTAATTATTTATTAAAAAGAATTCGTACTTGTGTTTAACAACCAACGTTTTACTTAAAAATTAGTTAACGTTTTATGGGGGGAGGGCTAATATACATATAAAATTTACATATCACTATATACAAAAAAGACCACCTTTTGAGTGGCCTTTTTAATTGATTATAGTAGAGTGTACTTGTTATAAGTTAGGAATCACTAATTCTTGATCTGGATGAATCACATCTGGATTTGAAAGAATATTTGTGTTGGCCTCAAAAATTGCTTTATATTTCATAGGATCCTTATAGTAGTGTTTTGCAATTTTGCTTAAAGATTCACCGCTTTTTACAATATGTCTATGATATACAGAGCTATCTTCTACATCGATATCGGCTATGATATCTGATGGAGAATCTCCTCCTATTTCTTTTATTTTGTCCCAAAGCTGATTTTTTTCATACTGGGTTTTAGCAGTACCTTTGATCTTTAACTTTCCTTTTTCTTCAGAAACATTACCGTTTTGAATGTTTAACTCTTGTCCTAAATCAAGTACACTTTGATATTTTGCTTTTACCATAACTAAGTCGATTTTAAATTATTAATTAGCTTTACCCAAATATAATAAATTAAAGATTGAGGTTTATGATATTTTTATAATAAAAACCTTACAATTATCGGTGAAATGCATAAAATATCTATATTCGATCTATGTAAAACACATATTCAATGTTTCGAAGACGTTTTTATTATATTATTCAGTTACAATATCTTGGTTTTAGATATCACGGGTGGCAAAAACAACCAAATGTAAATACACTACAGCGTATGGTCGAAAGAACCGTATCGTATGTTCTAGAGCATAAAGATTTTAAAGTATTGGCTTCGGGAAGAACTGATGCAAAGGTTTCTGCAAATCAAACGTATATAGAATTGTTTGTCGATCACCAACCCCTGGATATGACATCTTTTTTTCCGCTATTTAATAAAAATCTTCCTCAAGACATTAGGGCATTAGATATAAAAGAAACGGATGAAAAATTTAATATTATTCAATCTCCCAAAGTGAAGGAATATGTATATCTATTTTCTTTTGGAGAAAAGTTTCACCCATTTTGTGCTCCTTTTATGTATAATATAGCAGAAGAACTTGATATAGCAACTATGAAACTTGGTGCTAAACTGTTTGAAGGGAAACATTGTTTTAGATCGTATTGTCATCGCCCTACAAAACATACAATTTTAGAAGGTGAGATTAGTTGTTGTGAAATAGTGAAAAATGAAATTTATAAAGCGAATTTTTTTCCTAAAGAAAGTTATTTGTTAAGAGTAAAAGGAGAGGGCTTTAAGCGAAATCAAATTAGATTAATGATGGGAGCATTATTAGATTTGGGAAAAGGAAAAATAGATTTGGATTATATACGTAAAACGCTAGATCCAAAATCAGAAGAAATTGTTTTGGAACATATTGTACCTGGATCTGGATTAATTTTGAATACTGTTGATTTTAAAAATGACTAGCATGAAGATTTTATCAACTAATATTGGAGTACCGACAACTATTATATGGAATAATAAAGAAGTGAAAACAGGAATCTATAAATATCCCGTTAATGAACCTATTTATTTGGAAAAAGAAGATGTTAAAAAAGATCATGTAATGGATAGAAGAGTACATGGAGGCGTTGATAAAGCCTGCTATATGTATTCGGCAGATCACTATCCATTCTGGAAAGAAAAGTACCCTGATTTAAAATGGGATTATGGAATGTTTGGTGAAAACCTTACAGTAAAAGAATTAGATGAAAGTATCGTTAAGATCGGATCTATTTATTCGGTGGGTACAGCTATAGTACAAATTTCTCAACCCAGGCAACCCTGTTATAAATTGGGAGTACGTTTTAAAACACAAAAAATGGTAAAAGACTTTGTTTTAGGGAAATATCCAGGGGTGTATTTAAGAGTACTTGAGCCAGGAGAAGTAAGAGAAGGTGATGTGTTAACTATCAAAGAAGAACATATAAATGGAATCACAATATTAGAGATGTATGCATTATTGTTGCATAAAAATAATACCCGTGAATTGATTAAAAAAGCTATTGATGATCCTTATATTACTACCAATAATAAAGTGAGTATTTTAAATAAATTTGGATCGAATATATAGTAATACCATTTCTCAAATGATATTACCTATTAAAATTGTTTCTTTTTGCTCCATATTTCAAAATAAAATATAGAACTGGTATAAATATTAAGAGTCCTGATCGAGAATAGTGAGTGCTAGTTTTATGGTATTATAAGACATTGATTCTTCAAAATATTCAAAATAAGGCTTTAGGGTTTCTGGGTTTTCTAATTCTGTTTTAGCTTTTTTGACCGCATCAATATCTTCTTTGCTAATAAAGGTATTCAGATCGATAGCTTCGCCATCACTATACAGTTTCATAATATGAGAAAAAATTGTAGATGTCGCTAGTTTACGTTGCGACGATATTTCTTCTATAGACAATCCTTGTTGATATAGGGCGAAGGTTTCTTTATGTGTATTTCCCTTATTAACACTGGTTTTTCTTTTTTTCTTTTTTTCGTTAGAAAAATCGATAATCGACTTTATAAATTGATATCCATAGTTTTGCATTTTCTGACGTCCAACTCCGTTGATTTGCATAAATTCTTCGTCGGTCATTGGGCGAAACTTTTCCATTTCCTTTAATGTAGCATCATTAAAAATCTGGTAGGCAGGTATACCTGCTTCTTTTGCCAATTCTAGGCGTAACAATCGTAGCTTTTCGAAGAGATCAGGAGCCTTACCTTTATCGATCTTTTCTATGGCTACCTGTTTTGTTTTTTCAAATTCTTTTAAATGAGCCAGGCTTACTTTTTTTCCTTCAAATAGAATATGTCGAGAGAGCGAAGTGAGCTTAAGTTTGTTATTTTCATGAAATGCAATCTCCAGATACCCTTGATTGATTAACTGGATGATATATTGTTGCCAATCTCTCCATGAAATGTCTTTGCCAATACCATAAGTTTTTAGTTGTTGATACCCTTTATCATACACAGCGGCATTTTGCGCCCCTCTTAGGGTATCTATGATGGTGCCTATAGGTTCTTGTTCCTTCACTCTAGCTACTGCAGATAATGCTTTTTGTGCAATTATAGTGCCATCGATAAATATTGGTGGGTTTTTGCAGACATCACAATTACCACAATTTTCTTGTATTAGTTCTCCAAAGTAACTTAATAATACTTTACGTCTACAGCTTAGAGAATCGGCATATTGTTTCATTCGTTCTAACTTTGCCAGTTGTACCTCTTGATTACCAGACATGTTCGCAAATTTTTGTAGTTGCACCACATCTGCATAACTATGAAACAATAGTGTTTCTGATGGGAGACCATCTCTTCCTGCACGACCGATTTCCTGATAATATCCTTCTATATTTTTAGGTAGATTATAATGAATTACCCAACGAACATTAGATTTGTCAATCCCCATTCCAAAAGCGACTGTTGCACAGACAATTTGTATAGTATCATTAATAAAGCTTTCTTGTACTTGCGATCTTTTCTGGTGTTCTATCCCTGCATGATAAGCCTCGGCAGCATATCCCTGTTGCCTTAATTTTTCTGCTAGTGATTCTGTTGTTTTTCGGCTTAAGCAATATACAATTCCACAGTCATTTGTTTTATCTTTAAGGAAATCGATAATCTGTTCGATCCTTTTATTACCAGGTCGTACCTCAAGACTTAGGTTTTTACGATCAAAAGATGCTAAATGTTGCGTGGCATTAGGGATATTTAATTGATCACAAATATCTTGGCGGGTTGCTTTGTCTGCTGTTGCGGTTAATGCAATTACCGGGGTTTGAGGGAACTTATTTTTTAAGTAGCCCAATTGGGTATAGGCGGGCCTAAAATCATGACCCCAGGCAGAGATGCAATGGGCTTCGTCTATAGCAATTAGGCTTATCTTAATTTCTGAAAAAATAACATCCAAAAAAGAAAGACTTTCTGGAGCCACATATAATAGCTTAATTTTCTTATCTATTATTTTTTGAATGATGTTCTGATGCTCACTTTCTGTCTGACTACTATTTATATAAGCGGCTTCGATACCATTAGCAATAAGTCCATCGACCTGATCTTTCATTAATGCGATAAGTGGCGAAATGACCAAAGTAACCCCTGGTAGTAATGTAGCAGGTAATTGATAACAAATAGATTTACCACCTCCTGTAGGCATGATGACCAAATTATCCTTCCCTTCAAAAACAGAGGTAATAATAGTATGCTGTAAAGGACGAAAACTATCGTAACCAAAATATTCTTTTAATGTTTGTATAAGCAGTTTTTGATCAGGAAGCATGTTTGGCTCTTTTAAACTAAAGTAGTAGATTTTATATTCGATTTCAAAGTTAGTATTGTATTGTGAATATCCATAATTAATTTTATGATTATCCGCTTTGTGTAATAATGATATTTTCAATGTCATTCCGAATTTATTTCGGAATCTTATTACACTCATATGCAATAATTTATAACAAGAACCTGAAATAAGTCAGGTTGATAATGATGAGTTATTATTCATTCCGCACATTCAATTAATTTTTTATTACTGCGATATCCTTTTCTGTAAAAGTCCTAAAGGCAAGTTTATAACCCTGGGCACCAGCGATTCCATAAAATAATAAATCCATAAAATTAAAAGTTTCCTGTAATATTGCTGGTAATAATGAATAATCAAATAGCACTAGCGTTTCTAGATATCCCAAATTTTCCTGATGAGCTAAATAACCAATAATGCTAAAGAAGTTACCTAATAAACAGCTTAGTATAGAGATTACGGCACCAGAGATCCCAAAGATCTGATCTACTCCTTTACCAGTAAATCGAATGGATAACCCTACTGCAGCCCCTATGGCAAGTGCCATATAACCAATTTGGTATCCGGTGGCCAAAGAGATTACTCCCCAAAGTATTGCCCCAATAATACCGGTGATTATTCCAGAAATTAATCCAAAAGGGTAGTTTTGTTCTAATCTTAGTTTATTTAATATTTTATCATCAATCAAGCTTTTCATGACATGATTCTCTAAGAGCTCTGTATCATCAAAGCGTTCCTGATAATTAGGATCAAGAGTAAAATTACGACACTCATTTATAAAATCAGCCTTTTTTTGAGTAAGCGAGCAAATAAGCCCTTGTTGTAAATCCATTTCTCGATGTGTGCATTTTTTACAGAATACTAAATGTTGTTCTCTTTTCATATACTTAGTTAAATAATTTTTACTAGTAGTTACTTTATGAAGTATCAGTATATGTCATGAGTTTATAGAATGTTACTTATACAGTTATTGTTTTTTTCAAATAGGGCAAAAAATAACCCCAAACTATTTAGTTTGGGGTTTAATTCTTTTAGTTAGGAATTACTATCGTTTATTTCTTAAGAATTTTAGACCTAAATGTTTTTTGATCATTACGAACAACTTCTATTGTATAAATCCCATTTCTTAAATTAGAAAGATTAACCTGATTCGTAGTTAATTTACCTTTTTGAACCGTTTGCCCAATAATATTGATGACTCTATAAGAAACTAAGGAGTTTCCTTGTATCGTAACAAAATTACTTGCAGGGTTCGGGAAGAAAGAAATACCAGCATTTTCTGCTTTAGATAAATTTACGTTAGCACCAGATGAAGAAACATTGATGGTATAATCTTCTGTATCGCTAAAATAGATTGTTCCACAAGGGGTTGGGTCATTCGAATAAGATGCTCTTACACGAAGCCTAACCGCACCAGAAATCCCATTTGGAACGCTTACATTACTGGTATAGGTTCTATTGGTCGCACTTCCAGATCCATTAAGTACTTCCTCAGAATTGCTAAAAGTACCATCTCCGTTCCAGTCTACCCAAGCTTTTGCTTTGGTTAATGCCCAAGTAGCTTGAGTAGTCACCGATAAAGATTCACTACCACTTATGTTAGTACTTTGTGATGTATTATCGGTATACCCATTAGTTCCAGCTCCAGAATTATTATTGATACTACCAATAGTAACATTAGTGATGTGTTGTCCTCCTGAATTTCCTGCTGATGGGGTACAATATTCTGGATTTGTACCTCCTCCTCCGGTAGTCGTAGCGGTTACCGTATCACTAGCGGTTGATTTATTACCAGCTTCATCAACTGCAATCACATAGAAGGTATATCTTGTATCTGCGTCTAAATTAAAAACTCTAGCTGTTGTATCTCCAATAGCGGTAGTTCCTAGAAAATTACCATCTCTATAAACGTCATATCCGGTTACTCCAACATTATCGGTCGAGGCCGTCCAGCTTAGATTTACCTCATCATCTGTAACACTGGTAACTGTTAGATTAGTCGGCTTAGTTGGTGCTTGCGTATCGCCAGGGTTTGTGCCTCCTGTAGTAGCAGTTATTGTATCGCTAGCGGTTGATTTATTACCAGCGGCATCAACTGCAATCACATAGAAGGTATATCTTGTATTTGGCTCTAAATTAAAAATTCTAGCCGTTGTATCTCCATTATCGGTAGTTCCCAGAAAATTACCATCTCTGTAAACGTCGTATCCAGTTACTCCAACATTATCAGTTGATGCAGTCCAGCTTAAATTTACTTCATCATCTGTAACACTGGTTACTGTTAAATTAGTCGGCTTAGTTGGTGCTTGCGTATCGCCAGGATTTATACCTCCTAGGTTAAGGGTATAATCTTCTGTGTCACTAAAATGGATGTTTCCACATGGGGTAGGATCACTAGAGTATGCTACTCTAACACGAAGTCTAACCGCTCCTGAAGCTCCATTAGGAACTGTTATGGTACTTGTATATGTTCTATTGGTTACAGTTCCTGCTCCATTAAGTACTTCTTCAGAATTACTAAACGTACCATCCTTATTCCAGTCTACCCAGGCTTTTGCTTTAGTTAATGCCCAAGTAGATTGAGCTGTAACGGATAAAGTACCACTTCCGCTTAGGTCAGTACTTTGAGCCGTATAATCGGTGTACCCGTTGTTGCCAGCTCCAGAATTATTGTTGATACTGCCAATAGTGACATTAGTGATGTGCTGCCCGTCGGGACTCCCTGCTGATGGAGTACAATAATCGATTTCAACAGTGGTAGTCGTGAAGTTTATCGATGAACTGTAATTAGAGTTTCCTGATGAACATTTACTGCGTACTTGAACTTCATATTGAGTAGTAGTATTTAATCCGCTTAAGGATGCCGATGTACCAGATGAAGCAACTGTAGTCCATGAAGAAGTACCCGTTTGACGATATCTAACATCATAAGTAGCACCAGATACGGCAGACCACGAAATTGTAGCGCTGGTTCCTGATACAGAAGAAGCTGTAACTCCGGTAGGAACCGTAGCAGTACAAGGAGTTTGCGTATCGGTCACCCCTGTAATAATTAGCGAAAATGCCTGGCTACCACCAGTTAAGCTACCTTTGTGAGTAACGGTGATGGTATAGCTTCCTGAAGCTCTCGAAATATCAACTCGCTCATAGGGATCTACAGTGTTGTCACCTCTCCCGTTTGTAGTAACTCCTGTTAATCTCCAGGGAGAATAAGTTGTTCCCGATTTAGTTACTCTAATATCCAAATCGTTTACAAGAACTGGATTGGGTGAGTTTGCAGAGTTATTAACTGTTCCTGCTCTATCTGTCCAGGAAATAGATGCTAATAATGGATTTACATTATCAGAATTTACAGTTATGGTATAGGTCTGACCTGCACTAAGTGTTAATTCTTCTATTCTGGATTGATTTCCTTTTTGAGTTATGGCTTCTGCGGCTCGTTTTGCATTAAGTAATCCCCAACCAAAATTAGGATCAGGGCCATTAGTTCCTGCATCATCTGCGGTATGTAGTGCTAATCCCTTTAGGGTAGCTGCTTTCATAAAAAAACCGTGTGTGTTTCTTTGATGTTGTTGTAAAAGTAAAAGTGTACCTGTTACATTTGGTGAAGACATAGAAGTACCCGTATAGGATGCATAGGTATTATTTCTTAGCGTCGAATATATATTTGTTCCGTTTCCTGCAATATCTGGCTTAATTCTTAAATCATCAGTAGGCCCTTGACTACTTCCACTATTAATAGATACAGAAATTAAATTACCATTATTGTCTATATTAGCATTTCGAGCATTAGCCACTGTTAAAGTGTTTTTTGCAGCTGCACGCCCTACTAACTTGTCGTAGCCATTTACTCCTCCTACCGGATTATTATTGATGTTGGCTGTTCCATTATTACCTGCAGAAGTAATTACCAAATAGTTTGGTGCATTAAACATGATTCGATCCCAATTTCTTGACTCTGTAATATATGCCCCGTAAGAAGAAGCAGGTTCTCCTCTCAGAGAGTAAGAATGGTTAGAAACCAACATTCCGTTAGCAGCAGCAGAAGTAGCTTCAGATAAATCACTATTCCAATCGTAACCAATGACTCTTGCATGTGGTGCCATACCTTTGGCACTGGCAGTAACGCCAGAAGCCATAATGGTGCCCGCTACGTGTGCTGCATGATCTCTAGAGGCACTTCCATCGCCTGGGGTATATCTATTATTTCCGCCGGGTCCATCGTATTCGCGATGATTACGATCGGCGACACCGCCGTCCCAAACGTAAGCGGTCATATTTTGCCCCATAAGATTGAGACCTAATGAGCCACCACTATTTAGATGGTTGGTTCGGGAGGATCTAGCCGAGTTTACATTGGTAGTACAATAGTAGATAGGTCTACCGTTTTCAACCCTTTGAAGCTCCATATAACTTCCATCGGGATTGGTAACTTTTGTTTCCCAGCCACGTTGCTTAGCCATCTTTAAGGCCTCTTGTTTTTGGATTTGGGATTCTGTAGAAAAATCCTGTTCAATTTTTTGAAGCTTAGACAAATTGTATTGACTACGAATTTGTTGAGCTTCTTTCTTGTTTTGTGCATTAACACTTAGTGATAATGCCAGAAAAATCATGGGAAGAAAAAGCCTTCCGCTTAAAATGTTTGTGTACATGTGAAGTAAAATTGTTGAGTTAAACCCCCAATAAAGTGATCGGGTATTTAAATTAGTTAATAGTATAAAAATATGTTTTTTTAAAAAGCTACGTAAATTATTATGTTAAAAATCAAATAATTAATTACAAATAGGTAAAATAAGTCAAGAATTCTTCAAAAAATGGTAAAATAAGTCAAATGATTTTTTACTCTTGAGTATTAGGTTGTTTTACAGGTTTTTATCAAAAAATGCAATTCTTAATGCAATAAACATGCATTATTAAAAAATAATAGTGGGAAAGTGTGTGAACCTATATTACTTCTGAAAAAAACTATCGGTTTTTGATAAGGTTATGGTATTTACAGATAAACTGTTACTTCTATGGAGTATGTTTTCGATATATGATACTATTACTATAAATTAGAATCATTACTTAAATATAGCAACAGCTCTTATGGGAGAACCTGTACCTCCTCTAATTTGTTAACATTTGGGTAGGATTTTAAGGATGTTTTATACCTTCCCATTCTTCATGAGAGCTGTACATGCTTATTTTTACCTGGGGTAAACTTTTGTATACAGGCATTCCAGAAAAGATTTCCTGGCTTAGGTCAATAATCTAATTCATGATAATTATTTGCGGTAAGTTTAGAAATCTAAAAATTGTTTTTTGCTGGTGTATTGTGAGTTTATTCGATACAAATAATTTAATCGAATAAGTCAGCGCTCAAATAACGATCTCCACGATCACATATGATGGCTACAAGTACACCGCTATCTAAAGTTTCTGCAAGCTTAACAGCAGCAGTTACCGCTCCGCCACTGCTCATACCAGAAAATACACCTTCTTCTTTGGCAAGTCGCTTGGCCATAGTGGTAGCTTCTTCCTGACTAACTTCTATTACCTGATCTACTTTAGAAGCATCAAATATTTTAGGTAAATATTCTTTTGGCCATTTTCTTATTCCAGGAATTCTGGATTCGTCAGTAGGTTGTACACCTATGATTTGTACTGCCTGGGACTGTTCTTTTAGAAAAGTAGAAGTCCCCATAATGGTACCTGTTGTTCCCATAGAGGAAACAAAATGTGTTACTTTTCCTTCGGTATCTTTCCAGATTTCTGGTCCGGTTGTTTTATAGTGCGCTTTCCAGTTATCATTATTCGCAAACTGGTTAAGCATCACATAACCTTCTGTTGCCACTTTGGCTTCTGCATAATCTCTAGAGCCCTCTATACCATCATCTGCCGGTGTAAGGGTAACTTTTGCGCCATAAGCACGCATGGTTTGTACACGTTCTTTGGTAGAGTTTTCTGGCATGACAAGCTCTATGTTAAGCTTAAAAATACCTGCGATCATTGCCAATGCTATTCCTGTATTACCACTGGTAGCTTCAATAAGTCTGCTTTCAGAATTGATTTCACCTCGATCTAGTGCAGATTTTATCATGTTGTAGGCAGCACGATCTTTTACGCTACCACCTGGATTGTGACCTTCTAGTTTTAGATATAATGAAATATTTGGATTTTTGATTAACGAAGTAGCCTTTATCAAAGGTGTATTTCCGATAAGGTCTAAGATGCTATGTGACATTAAATAACTTTTTTTATCTTGATTTCTGCAGTATTAGAAATGATTGAATTTTTTGGTACAGAAGAAGTTACCCATGCATTACCACCAACAGTGCTATTTGCACCAATAATGGTACTACCTCCTAATATGGTTGCATTGGCATAGATGGTAACATTATTTTCTACCGTAGGGTGACGTTTTACATTACGTAATTTTCTAGCAACATATAACCCTCCTAATGTAACTCCCTGATAGATTTTTACATTGTTTTTTATAATAACAGTTTCACCAATAACAATACCAGTGGCATGATCGATAAAGAAAGAATCTCCAATTTCGGCACCTGGATTAATATCGGCACCTGTTAATCTATGTGAGTATTCTGTCATTAAACGAGGGACCAATGGTAAACCAAATTTTTGCAATTCGTGACTAAGTCTATAAATAGCAATTGCATAAAACCCAGGGTAAGCCATATAAATTTCTTCTATAGAATTGGCTGCCGGATCGCTTTCTATAAACGCTTGGGCATCCAGGTTTAGTTTTTCCAGAATCCCAGGTAAGGTCTCTAGATAAGATTGCCAAAGTTTACTGCAAGGTTTTTCGGTATCCCAACATGCTAAATCAACAAGTTCTTCAAAAGTTTTTTCCAGAAGATCAATATTTTTAGCTACTTCTGTGTCGATATCGAATAACGTATAAAAAAGCAAATTTGTAAAATACTCTGTTCGCTCTTTTAATTTTAACCTAAGATTTGGGTTCTTCTTTTGTTCTTCTAACTTGGCTATAATCTTTTCTCTTTCCTTAGACATTGCAATTGGTTTGAAAACTCGGGTAAATATATAGAATAATGAGATTAAAAGTCTTGTTTGACCCCATTTCCTTACTTTTTTTTATGAATTTAATAAATAAACTTTAAACAGTTTTAATAAAGCAATCATTTTGACATTAATAGGGTTTCTTAAATTATGTTAAAAACTTGTTTTCATTTTCTGATAAAATTATGATTTCTTTGCAATTGGAAAAACAAAAGTAATTGGAACATCAGGAAAAAAAGCAGGTAAAGGTCTATACTCGCTATAATTTTTTTAATAAGACATATTGTGTGTTTAGAGGAGCTTCTTTACGAGAAATCTCTAGACGTAAACCAAACTACAGAAGCGAGTCTGGAAGTACTTATTATTATACCAAACATGGAGTATATAGAATGTCTAACCATTGGGGAAGAGCAGCAAAATGCCAATGGCGATTGGTATCAGATTTCCCTGCAGAGATAGACGATCTTCGATTGGGATATGCCGATTGGAGTGATTTTAGAGAAAACCTAGACCCCGATGTAGATGCATATTACATTTCGGTAGATTTTGAGAACAAAAAAGTAAGTTATATGCATAAGGATAACCCCGATTATGATCAAATGGCGGTGGTAAGATCTGCAGATGCAACCCGTAAACTGATTAAACAAATTAAAAACTTACTAGAAACACATAAATGGGCTAAGTATTATGACTATGATGATTTGGATGAATTTAGAGAAGAAGTAATTACCAAATTAATTAATAGTAACATGACCTTGAATGAATTAAGAAGAGAACTAGTATAACCTTTTTAATACTTTATTCGGGTAGTGGAATATAAGAATCATCGTCTTTTACTTTTGGGAAGTCGTGATTTTTCCATCGCTTTTTTGCATGATCAATTTTTTCTAAGCTGCTAGATACAAAATTCCAGTAGATATGACGTTTTTCATTAAAAGGTTGACCGCCAAACAAAATAATATGGGTATTGGGATCTATTAATATATTACATGCATTTTCGATTTTAGACACTAACATATTTCCTTGCTCTATATTGTTATCACATGCTCTAATTTTTCCTTTTACAATGCAGATACCGATTTCACCTTTTAATTCTCCTTTTACTTGTAGTTCATAATTTTTATCTGTAATTATTTCGACCATAAAGAGATCAGAGTGTACTGGTACCGGAGATTTTTTTCCAAATCCGCTACCCGCAATAAGCCTGAAATTTGCTCCGTTATGTTGCCAGTTAGGTAATTCATTAACTTCGAAATGATGAAATTCTGGAGTTATATCTTCGAGTTCTTTTGGCAATGCTACCCATATTTGGTATCCATGAACCCTATGCTCAAGATCATTTCTTAAATTTATAGGGGTTCGTTCTGTATGAGTAACTCCTTTACCTGCAACCATCCAATTTACAGATCCGGGACTTATACGTTGTGAGGTACCAATGCTATCTCGATGGATTAATTCACCCTCTAGCAAATACGTAAGGGTAGATAAACCAATATGAGGATGTTGTCCAACGTCGATATAGTTTCCTTTTTTGATGGTCGTTGGTCCCATATGATCAATAAAAATAAAAGGACCTACCATTCTTTTTTTTCTAAATGGAATAAGTCTGCCAACAATAAAATCACCAATATCCCGACTGCGTTCTTCAATAATCAATCCCTGATTTGACATAAAAAAAGTTTTAAATTAGAAACTTTATGCAACTACCCAGTTTTTCTTTTTTAGCTTGTACACTCTTTCATAAGTACTTGCCTTTTCGCAATAAAATTCGGATACAAATTGCATTTCTTTTTCGAGAATACTTATAGATCCTTTATTTTGTGTTCTTACATATGCAGTGAGTTCATCGATATTGGTTTCAAGAAAACAATAGTTAATCAAACTTTTTGCTATTTCTTTTCCAAATCCTTTCTGCCAATATGATTCTCTTAATCTATAAGCTATTTCATATTCGGATCGTATGTTTTTATATACACCACATATACCAATTAATATTTGCTCTTTTTTTTCTTCTACGGCCCATATGTTATAGTAAAGTGTATCATTAGTATAGTAATCAATAAATCTTTTTAGTTCTAACTCACTTTGATGCCTATTCATAGTATCTTTTATGTACTGCATAACCTTAGGGTTGTTTTGCATGTCATAAAATTCTTTAATATCTGATGTATGTAGTTTTCTAATTACTAATCTTTCTGTTTCGAATATCATACGCTAAAAGTAAGTAACTCAATAAAGATAAGTATACTCCTCTTTATTAGTATTTAAAATTAAATAATTTATTATCTTTTCATCCGTTTACTCAAGCATTATCTTTAAACCAACCTATGGAAATTTTTTCTTCGTACAATGTTATCATCGGCATCTCAATAACAATTATTTTGTCTTTTATATTTAATGGGGTTGCAAAAAAAACCAATGTGCCCGCGGTACTTCTGTTAATTGTTTTAGGAATTATTTTACAGTATATTCTTAAAGCATTTGGAGTAGGAGATGCCATTAATTTTTTTCCTATGCTCGAGGTATTAGGAATTGTTGGGTTAATAATGATTGTTTTAGAAGCTGCTCTCGAACTAGAGCTTAAAGGAGATAAACTTATTCCTATAGTAAAATCTTTTTCGATTGCTCTTTTAGGTTTGGTAGCTTCTACGTTTATAGCCGCTGTAATATTAAAAGCACTAATAGATGGAATGACAATGCAATCTGCCTGGTTATATGCAACTCCGCTATCGATACTTTCTAGCGCCATTATTATACCTAGTGTTTCCGGTTTATCAGATTTAAAGAAAGAATTTCATATTTACGAAAGTACTTTTTCTGATATTTTGGGGATTATGTTGTTCTATTTTCTGGCAGGAAGACTAAATCCTGCAGAAGATTCTGGAGTAGTGGGTTTCTTTTTAAACCTAATACTTACTGTTGTAATTTCATTGGTGGTAAGTTATGCGATTATTCTAATTTTTCAGAAAATAAAAAGTCAGGTAAAATTATTCTTATTGATTGCAGTATTGTTGTTATTGTACGCTTTAGGAAAAAAAATGCACCTATCTTCGCTCATCATTATTCTTATTTTTGGATTGGTAATAGCCAATATGAAATTGTTTTTTAGAGGGAAATTAAGAGAGTATCTCGATCTCGAAAAAGCAAAGTCTATTTATCATGAGCTACATGTGATTACCGCAGAAACTGCTTTTGTAGTAAGGACATTATTTTTTGTGATTTTCGGAATTACAATTGTTCTTTCTTCTTTATTAAGTCTAAAAGTTACTTTGATAAGTATTTTAATATTGATTTCTATATACGTGATTCGATTTGGGTTGCTTCGTCTTTTTATGGGGAAAGATATTTCTCCTCAATTATATATTGCTCCCAGAGGCTTGATTACTGTATTATTATTTTATGCGATTCCCGCAGAAGCTACGATAGAAGGTTTTGAACCTGGCATTTTATTATTTGTAATTATAGGAACCAGTTTGATAATGACTGGGGGTATGATAAAAGATAAAAGAAATAGTAATGAAGAAGTAGTACAAACCGAACCTGAAGAAGAAGGTGAAGAAATTGAATATTTTATGGAGAATATTACCGATTTAAATGAAATTGAAGGAATTAATCCATCTGCAGAAGAACAAGAAGGTCAATAATGAAACGCTTACATAGATTAACCGCAATCCTGGTAAAACTACAATCGGGAAAAGTTATACAAGCTTCAGAGTTAGCAATAAAGTTTGAGGTTAGTGTACGAACCATATATCGAGATATGCAAGCTTTAACAGAGGCAGGGGTTCCTGTAGGTGCAGAAGCAGGAACAGGATATTATTTGGTAGATGGATATACATTGCCTCCAGTAATGTTTACAGAAAAAGAAGCAAATGCTTTGCTTACCGCTGCAAAAATAATAAAGACAAATAATGATCAGTCATTGATTAATGAATATCAGGAAGCTGTAGATAAAGTAATTGCAGTGTTAAGAGGAAATCAAAAAAAGAAACTTGAAATTTTGGATCAACGAGTTTTTACATTTCGTCATGACGGCCTAAACGCTAGTACCTCGTTATCGGTCATACAGCAATCAATTACCAATTTCAGAGTACTTAAAATAGAATATGCGACCGCATCAAAAAAATATAGTGAACGGTTGATCGAGCCGTTAGGAGTTTATTTTACCAACAATACTTGGATTATGATTGCCTATTGTCAATTAAGAAAAGACTATCGAGAATTTAGAACCGATAGAATCATAAACTTAATAGAAACGCACGAATTTTTCTCACCTGTTCTATTTACCTTAGAAGATTATTATAAAAAACGGATAGCAGCTTGTGACCAGACCTCATAATTTGAGCAAACAAATTTTATAGTTATTTGAAAATTTTAGAAGCTTATTCTAAAGTTAGCAACTTATATCACATAAAGAATTGATTTGAAAAATTTCCCTACCCTGAAATCTGATAGATTTGATTTAATAGAAATTAATGAATCTCATATAGAAGATATATTTAAGTTATATAGTGATTATACTGTTGTAAAACACGTTGGATATTACTTATGTTCCTGTAAAAGGTGGTTATCTGTATTTAGTTGCCATTATTGACCTGTATAGTCGTTTTGTAGTCGGATGGTCATTATCTAATACCATGACTGCTGAATGGTGCAAACAGACTTTGAATACTGCTATAGAAAAATATGGAACTCCAGAGATTCTAAACACCGATCAAGGTAGCCAGTTTACTGCTCTGGAATTTAGTAACTATGTAACCCAAGATCGAAATATCCGATTAAGCATGGATGGAAAAGGAAGAGCCATTGACAATATTTTTATAGAACGCCTTTGGAGAAGTCTAAAATATGAACATGTATATTTGTTCCCAGCTGATGATGGAATACAATGTTACCAAGGAGTAAAAACTTGGTTCAACTATTATAACAAAGAGCGTAGACATCAAAATCTGGATAATGAACATCCAATAGCGGTTTATAAACAAAACCTAAATGAAAAACAAAATGAAAGAAGGGTTGTTAACAAAAAAGGGAAGTTATGAGTCTCCCCCCCCCCAGACCCCCTCTTTAAAAATCATTAACATATTATTTTTTTAATATTCTGTCCTAAACATAGGGGGGATTATACCATTAAGAGCTTTCCTTTATAGTCGGCACTCCATACTTCATTACACGATTTTGGATCAAAAATAGGGTAGAGAGGCTTTATTCTTCGCATGCGTTTTTGAGGAGATACCAAACCGTTTTTTCGAAGAATATTATGAACAGTCACCACAGATGGAATTTGTTCTTTTGTAAATTCTTTAAACAATAAAACTCTGATTTTTTTAGCACCCCACCGCTTGTGTTTTTCTTTTAATTTAAGAATACTATCAATGACTTTTTGATCTGTTGTATTAACCTGAGTTCGATTAATATTTAGAGGATTTTTTGTAGCAAAAAAGATAAGTTTTTAGTGAATTAAAGTACTGAATTTCAATTTATTAATCTAAAAACCTATCTATGATATCTTATGCTAAAGTTACTGAAATATTCTGTATTATTGATGAATTTTGTAAAGAGTATGACCAAATAGTTGAT